>CAMKEX010000034.1 GCA_946411695.1 uncultured Lachnospiraceae bacterium | reverse complement strand
CTATATCCTCGATCTGTATTTTCTCTTTTTCGGGCTCCGTCGGCACAAACCGCACACCCGTGTAAGTTCTGATATAACTTGCCATAACTATTCCTACATGTAAGGCCAATCATGAATATATCATTTGCTGCTCTGCACAGAGCCTGAGCGGCATAGTCCTCTCAGCTCAGGCTCGTCCCGTTCAAAACATTCCCGTGCGCTTCACCTTCCTCTTCACAACATACAGACAGACCAGGCCCATAATGATCTGCAGCGTAGAGGAGAAGGGCGTCGCCAGTCCGATCTCAAAGAGGGAAACGGGGACGCGCTTACTCATAAAGAAGGACACCGGCACGCGCACGCAGAAGGCGCTGATGATCCCCTGGGCCATGACGAAGCGGGTCATGCCGATGCCGTTGAAGAAGCCGATGAAACAGAAGAAGATCGGCGTCAGCATACAGTCGATAGCATAAGCTTTGAGATAGTCTGCGCCGGCTGCCGCGACATCCATATCCTTGGCGAATAAAAGGGCGAGCTCCACACCGTGGAAAAAGGACAAATAGAACATTACGATACCGACCGCCAGGGAGAGCAGGATGCCGTAACGCAGGGCTTTTTCCGCGCGGTCAAAGCGTCCCGCGCCCGCGTTCTGGGCCACAAAGGCGGACATGGACTGCATAAAGGCCGAAGGCACCAGCATAATGAAGGCACAGACCTTCTCCGCGACGCCGATTCCCGCGGAGGGGACGACGCCGAGGGCATTGACAATTGCCTGAATAATCAAAAAAGAAATGCCGACCAGCAGGTCCTGCGTCGCTATGGGCAGGCCCAGCCGGGTCATGCGGGCGATGATATCTCCCTTGAATCGAATCTGATCTCTTGAAAGCGTAAAGGGCATTTGGCCCCTGCGCATGCGGCGGCGCATAAGGAAAAAGGAGATGACAACACTGACCGCCTGTGCGCCGACCGTTGCGATAGCGGCACCGATGGTCCCCATGTGGAAGCCCGCAACCAGGAGCAGGTCTCCCGCGATATTGCAGACACAGGCAATGGCCACCGTAACCAGCGGCGTGACGGAGTCACCGATTCCGCGGAAAACGCTGCCGATCAGGTTGTAGGCGATGATGACCAGCATGCCGGCTCCGCAGATACGGACATAGGCGGTCGTTAGCGCAAAGGCCTCCGCGGGCGCATGCATGACCTTTGCGATCAGGCCCGCTCCCGGCACACAGATGGCTGTAAAGGCAACGCCGATACAGGCAAAGAGTACAATACAGGCGCCGATGGTCTCGCCGCCTTTTTTCGCCTGCCCGCGGCCGATCTGCTGTCCCAGCAGGATCGTGGCGCCCATGGCAAAGCTGGCCACCAGATTGGTCAGGGTCATCATGATCTGCGATCCCGTCGTGACCGCCGAGACATGGGCCGAGACGCTCTCGGCGTCCGTGAACTGTCCGACGATCATCAGATCCACAGCGCCGTACATTGCCTGCAAAAACAGCGCCGCCAGGACCGGCAGCGCAAACCGCACCAGCGGCAGCAGGATCTGCCCTTCTGTGAATGTTCTGACCTGTGCTCTTTGTGATTTCTGTCCGCTCATCATATCTCCCGGTAATGTTTTCCCTTATGGTGTCAACGAGAAATGGTCCCGGGAATATCTCCCCGGGCTGCCGCTCTGACGGGCGGCATGTTGGGAATTGTAACACCATTTTTCTCATGAAACAACTGCATGCTCCGACAGGACAGAAAAAATCCGGATAGAAAAAAGCCGGACAGAAAAAAGCGCGGCCGCATCTTCCGCAGCCGCGCTTTCATGATCAGACATTTTTCAGAATTTATTCTCTTTCCAGAAGGGGATAGACCACTGCTGCCAGAGCCGCGCCGACCAGAGGTCCCACGATGAATACCCAGACAACTCCCAGAGGAGCTGTATTTCCTGTCATTCCCGCAATGAAAGCAGGAGCGATGGAACGGGCGGGGTTGACACTGGTTCCTGTCAGACCGATGCCGAAAATATGGACAAAGGTGAGCGACAGGCCGATGATCAGTCCTGCAAAGGATCCATGTTTGAACTTGGGAGATGTGACTCCCTGGATCACCATCAGGAAGATAAAGGTGAGAATGATCTCAACCAGCAGTCCTGCAAGAATACTTCCGTTCACACCGGCCAGACCGTTGCTGCCGAATCCTCCGGTCATATCGGTCACTTTTCCTGCAGAAAAGATGACTGCCAGCAGCGCTGTCCCGATAAAGGCGCCGATGACCTGAAAAACCCAGTACAGGATGGCATCTTTTACGGAGATCGCCTGGCGCATCAGCATGGCCAGAGTGACAGCTGTATTAAAGTGGCCGCCGGAGATATTGCCCACGCAGTAAGCCATGGCAACGACAGACAGTCCGAAGGCAAGAGCCGTAAGAAGATAACCGCTTCCCGAGGCAGCATCGCAGCCCACGAGCATGGCGGTTCCGCAGCCCATGAAGACCAGCACACAGGTTCCAATCATCTCAGATAAATACTTTTTCATACTGTTGTTCCTTTCCTTTATGCTTTTTTTCAGGATACCCTCAAGCCAGATCCGGTACCCCGACTTTCCCATTATACTCTCTCAAATCTGCTATTTCTACTGTTTTTCCATTCCCTGCCGTTTTCGCATTGCAATCGCATTACATAGCAGTCGGGACGCATATCCCCAGGGCACAGGCAGATTTCAGCTTGCCGGGCTGCTTGCTGATGATTTCCGCACATATCCCCGGGACGCAGACAGATTTCAGTTCGCCGGGCTGCTCGCTGATGATTTCCGCACATATCCCCGGACGAAGGCAGTTTCCCCGGCCTGCAAAATGAACAGTCAAAGCAATCGGATGGAAGGAAGCCCGGGTTCCCTACAGATCGGAGACAGCTTTTCTCATGGCATTTAAGACACGCTTTTTATCCCCGGACCACAGGGGGGCAATGAGCAGGGACTTGGGGCCGTCGCCCGTGAGGCGGTGGATCACAATGTCGTCCGGCAGGACCTGCAGGCAGTCCCGCACAAGGGCGCAGTATTCCTCCAGTGTCATTACGGGAAAGGGGGTCCTCCGGAACTCGTCGGCCATCTGTGTGCCGCGCAGGATCTGCAGCTGCTGGAGCTTGATCCCGTCGATGGCCGGTTCCATCTGCCCCAGATACCGGACCGTCCCGATCATCTCTTCACGGCTCTCACCGGGGAGACCCAGAATGACATGGACAATAACTTCAATGCCGATCTCTTTCAGGTCCCTGACAGCTTTTTCAAAAACCGGCAGCGGGTAGCCTCGGCGGATCCTCTCCGCCGTCTTCTCATGGACAGTCTGCAGGCCAAGTTCCACCCAGACCGGCTTTTCGGGCTGAACCGCCCGAAGATCCCGGAGCATCCCCAGGATCTCCGGGGGCAGACAGTCCGGACGTGTCCCGATGGACAGAGCGGCGATTTCCGGTCTCTGCAGGGTCTGTGCATAGAGACTGCGCAGCCGTTCCAGTTCCTCCGGATTTCTGGCATAGGTGTTGGTAAAGGCCTGAAAATAAGCAATGTATTTTCGTTCCGACAGCGGAATGCGCGCAGGGAACTTGGCGTCCACCCGCTGCCTTGCCGCCCGGATCTGTTCCTCCGTCGAAAGGAAAGGCGCCGCAAATTCTCCCGACCCGCCCTCTGAGCAGAAGGTGCAGCCGCCGAAGCCCGAACGGCCGTCCCGGTTGGGACAGGTACAGCCGCTTGTCATGGAAAGCTTATATACTTTTGTTCCGAAGCGCTCCTTCAGCATCTCCGACAGCATCTTCTGCCGCATGAAAACTCCTTTGCTTTTTAAGCCTCTGTATTTTTTTACGCATGTGTTTTTTACATTTGTCCGTCCAGCTGTTCCCGAACAGTTCCTAAACAGTACTTTCCCCTGTTATAATAGCAGAAGACCGTCCTGCACAGACAGGCTTCATCTCAAACTGTTTACTGTTTGTCCGGAACACACTTGTTTCCGAATTGTATCGATTCATGGAGGAAAAAAATGACTGATCCTTCCCCGATCCTGAGCAGATTGTCGGCAATGCAGGATGTCCAATACCGCGATTTCCAGTGCAAGCTCATCCCTAATGTCCCCTCTGATCTTTTCATCGGCATCCGCACGCCCGACCTTCGGAAATATGCCCGGGAACTGTATAAGGAAGAAAAAGACCCTGCCTCAGGAAGCATCCGGCAGGACTCCTTCCTGGAAGCCTTCCTCGAGGACCTGCCGCACCGGTATTTTGACGAAAACCAGCTGCATGCATTTGTCATTTCCGAGGAAAAAAATTTCGATGTCTGCATCGCGCAGATTGAACGTTTTCTGCCCTTTGTGGACAACTGGGCCACCTGCGACCAGCTTTCCCCGAAAGTGTTCAAAAAGAACCGGGATGCTCTGCTGCCCTGCCTGAGAAAATGGATCTCTTCTGATCACACCTACACGGTCCGCTTTGCCATCGGCATGCTCATGCAGCACTATCTGGACGACGCCTTCAACCCGTCCTATCCCGAACTGATCGCATCCGTGCAGTCAGAGGAATACTATGTGCGGATGATGATCGCCTGGTATTTTGCTACGGCGCTGGCAAAACAGTATGACGCCGTGCTCCCCTTTCTGGAAGAGCGAAGACTGGAGCCCTGGACCCACAACAGGACGATCCAGAAAGCCGTCGAGAGCTACCGGATCACACCTGAACAGAAAGCATATCTGCGATCACTGAAGATTCCTGTGCGCAGCAGCTCAAAAAAATGAATTCTCTGCCGGTGAACTGTGCCGGCGCATCCTGCGGCTGTTATGAAGTCACGGCTTTTACGATGAAGAAGAAAGCGCTGAAGGCCTCTGCATGACACAGATCGTCCTCAGCGCTTTTCTCTGTCTTTTTTACAAATGAAGCCAGGGATTTACAAGCTCAGACTTTTCCGGGAAACCGGCACGAATGCTTTCCCGGACAGTCTTTTTGCCCTGCCGGAAAGGGTCTCAGGCATTTCCCTCTCTCTCCGCAATGATCTTTTCCACGAGTTCTGTGGACTCATAGACCATTCCGTCGCAGTGCGGCTTTCTCTTTCCGCCCTTTTCCTTGTTCATACGAAGGAGATCGCCGCAGTCGAGACATCCGCTGTGGTTTTCGCGGATCGTGCGCAGGTAGGCTCCGATCGTGGGAGCATCGTCGATGCCCTTCATACCGAGGACCATGAGGCCGCCCGTCACAGCGCCGCAGGTTGCCGCCATCTTCATGCCGTTGCCGAAGTTGGCGCCGATGCCGCAGGCCTGCTCCTTAGTGAGCCCGCAGTCCTCCGCGAAGGCACAGAGCATAGCCTGCGCGCAGTTATAATGCACATCCGGATCATTGCGGATTATTTTCGCGTTTTCAAGATTTTTTCCCATTTTCTCTCCTTTCTGACTGCTCTTCCCGAGCAATTCTTTCCTGCCATTCTCACCGACTGCTCTTTCCGGGCACTCTTTCCAACTTTCTTTCCGACTGCTCTTTCCGGGCACTCTTTCCGGCTGCTCTTTCCAGCTTTCTTTCTGGATGCTCTTTCTGTCTTCTCTTTCCGACCGCTTACCCGGCCAAGGGATGACTCCTGTCCCAAATACTGCAGAGCCTGTATTCTATTGTGCGCAACAGCGATTAAATTGTGCGCAATGAGTCAATCAGAACCGTCCCTCGTGACTCAGATCTTGAACTTCATGCCTGTGATGAGGGGGAGCATGGATGCCAGGAAGCTGTAGACGTATTCCACACTTGCTATGCGAACAGCGTCCCTTCCCAGGTCTCCGAACTGTTTTGTGGCACTCATGGTCTTTCCGTCAATGTAGAAGCCGAAGCAGACCATTCCCACAGGCTTGCCGGGAGTGGCGCCGGTGGGCCCTGCGATCCCGGAAATGCCGACACCCACCTGTGCGTCATTGGCGCGGGCTGTGCCGACTGCCATCTGGATCGCAACCTCCTCGCTGACAACGCCCTTTTCAGCGATGGTCTCTTCTGAGACTCCGGCATATTTGACCTTGGCCTCATTTGCATAGGTTACAAAAGAGGCATTGAAAACGTTGGACGCGGACGGAATATCCACCAGATGGGCCGCTGCCAGTCCCGCCGTACAGGACTCGGCAAAGGAAATGGTCCAGCCTTTGGCTGTAAGGATATCTACGATCAGGGCCGCGCGGGCATCAATCTCCTCACTGTTGATCATATACTGCATAGTAAACTCTTTTGTCCTCCTGCCCGCCTGCACGGGAAGCCTTATTTCACCAGAACGCCGTTTTTGGTAAAGGTATAGATTCTGCCGCCGATCCACTGCCGTCCGGTCAGCATATGGCCGTCCTTGACGCTGAAATAGTATTTCTTTCCGCCGATGATCTGCCAGCCGGTCAGCATATGGCCGTCCCTGGCGCTGAAATAATATTTTTTGCTGCCGATGGTCTGAAAACCGGTCAGCATTTGACCGTCTTTGGGGCTTAAATAATAGTATTTCGTACCGATTTTCTGCCGTCCGGTCAGCATATGGCCGTCCTTGACGCTGAAATAATGTTTTTTCCTGTTGATGGTCTGCCAGCCGGTCAGTTTATATCCGTTGCTGTCAAAATAGTATGTCTTTCCGGAAGACCTGTACCAGCCGGTATTGTATTTTCCGGTCTTCTTCAGACCCAGATATTCAGCGATCGCTGCGGCATCCGCCTGTCCCAGACGCTTGAGGAAAGCCTCACTCTTCAGCTTTGCGGCGTCGCTCTTATTGGACATAAAGGCGTGTTCCACGATCACTGCGGGGATCCTGTAGGTCTTGTTGTAAAAGAGGACTCCGTAGTAATCGCCCTTTTTGCCGCTCGGATCACGGCGGCTCCTGTCATCGCTGTATTTCGTCCGGGCCCCTCCGTTGGTCAGACCGCATCCGGCAATCTTTCCCGCAAGGATCTGGGCCAGCTTTTTGGACTGCGCGCCGACATTCGCATAGAAGCTGTTGTTCTGATGGTAGACGCGGACCCCGTTGGTCGCCGCGCTCTCGCCCTCGCCGAAGGCGTTGTTGTGGAGACAGACAAACAGATCCGCCTGATTGTTCTTTGCGATGCGGCAGCGGGCCTGGAGATCAGGGGTTAAGCCGGCAGTGCTTACCGCGCGGTCACCGGACCTGGTCATGATCACCTTGACATTGGCGTATCGGGCCAGCTCGGCCTGGCAGTATTTTGCAATCTTCAGGTTGAGCACCTTTTCCTGCATACCGTAATAGCAGGCGCCCTTTTCCCCGCCTCCGTGTCCCGGGTCGAGCACAACCACCCGCGTCTTCACCGCGGCATCAGCTGTGACTGTCCCGGCGGCTCCGCTGAGCACCGGGCAAATCCCGGAGGCAATCGTGACGGCAGCTGCCAGGAGCAGGGTCAATCCCTTTTTCGCAAGGCTCTTTGAACTTTTCGGCATAAATCCCCCTTTATCGGTCTTCTGCTTTTAATCCTCTTCCGGCATTTTTGCCGCAAGAGAATGATTTCCATAGGTTTTGTCTGCCGTCACTTCACGAATTACCTTGATGTCCTGCGGGAAGATGATCTCCTGGTCTGTGGTACGCAGTTCCACTTCCAGGATGGCCTGTTTTTTCCATTCGGGATAGACGTCGATCTCATAGTAGCAGTTGTTTTCGGTCAGGCAGTAGCGGGTCTTGCGGATCGGCCTTCTGGCAGGATCGGCCTCCATCAGATATACCACATATTCCTCCTGCGAAATCCTTCTCTCGATCTCTGTTCTCTCCGTCTCGGAAACACGGGTCTTTTTGGTCCTGTAATACATATATTTCCCGTCTTTGCCCCTCTGCCGCACGCGCACCTCGGTATCTCCGATGCTGCGCAGATAGGTCTGGATGATCTCGACCTTCTCGCAGTTGGGCTTCTCTTCAAGCGCTGCCAGATCCGGATAGCGGATCAAAAACTTGCGCTCGATCTCCAGCGGCACGGGCTCTCCCAGGAAAGAGGCGATCTCCGCAACCAGCCTGCTCATTTTTTCCTCGAAAGAGGTGGAATTGTCGATCACGCGGAAATGGGGGTGCCCTGTCCATGCCGCGATCAAGCGGTCGTCGACCGCGACGGCCTCCTCCGGAGTCTCGGTCCTTGCGCCGTTATTTGACAGGGTGTAGGCCTGCAGAGCACCTTTGGCTGCAGTCGTCAGATGAAAGACCGCGTCATACTGATCTCTCTCCTCGACTTCGTGAAGGCCCAGCGCACGCATGACATTTTCAAATTCCAGGTCGTTCATGTATGCCCGGTTGTCCATCACGCCGCGGTCACAGACGATCAGGACCTTTTCGGCGCCCATCTTTTTCGCGGCCTGCTCAAAGATCTCCTCTTTTCTCTTCTGCAGAGAAACCTGGCATTTCTGGTATTCCTCATTCGTCACCAGGGTCCAGGGAGCAACACCTCCTGTGATCAGTTCTGTAGCAGTCTCCGGCACAAACAGAACCTTGTATCCAAGCTTGACGAATTCCTTCTGAATTCTCCCCATTCCGGTTGTTTTTCCCGCGCAGGGGCCGCCCGTGATAACTATTTTCGTGATTTGCATTCCATCGTTCTCCTTTTGTGCCGCCAACAATTTCTCTATAGGCAGATTATACAGTAATGCCAGTTTCTGCAGCTGGGGCAGAGACGGTCTGGACCGTCCGTTTTCCCATTTTGAGACAGCCTTGTCTGTAATTCCCAGCTTCCAGGCAAGCAGCGCCTGTGTCATTCCTGCAGATCTTCGCAGTTGTGTCAGATAATTCCCGAAGCGGTAGTCCGTCTTTTTTCTCTTTCTCTCCGTTTCCCTCATCTGTCTTCGATCCTTTGACTCCGGACTCGTATGATCAGGCTGCTGCGCCTTCTCTCACATGCCTTCCCGGCATTTTGCTGAAGGGAAGGGCGGCAATCAGTACAAACGTGTCCGCAGCAAATGCATAGCTGTTTTTTATGACTCTGACTGCCATCGGCTGAGCATAGAGCAGTGCCTCTGTCAAAGATTTAACCCCGAGGATGCCGGCTGCCGTAATTGCTACGACTATTATAGCGGTCGCTCCCATCCACCGCAATGAAAAAACATCCCTGCGATGTTCTTCACCGACTGCTTTTTTTCTGTTCTGTACCCGTTTTATGAATCTAAACCATTGTCCCAGGACAGCGCCGATCAGAATATTTCCCAGTGTCCACCCCGGCATCCCACGCAATCCGCCGGTCAGAACGCAGTAGAGGATGACGCCCGTCCCTCCCACAACGGCTCCCGAAAAAGGACCGAACCGGCGGCAGTAAACCATCATCACCAGATAGCCGAGACAAAGATAATAGTTTTCAAACACAGGTACCTGCAGGAACATTGTGAGAACCACAAACAGCGCAATCCCCGCTCCGTTTAACGCGATATACGAAGTTCTGCTCATGTTATTCATAATACTCTCCTTTCTGCACGCGGATTTGCACGCGGATTTGTATCTGCCTGTAATGATTGTATCCCTCCTTCTCCCGATTTGTCAGACAGATCAGGTATACCCGCGGTAGAGATTTGGAGAACAGGACCCGCCTGCGGGGCTTGCGCGCATATTCCGCAGCTTAAGTCACGGGTATGGCGCGATGAAGCGAGTTTCCTTTTTGCGCGCGTATCCCACGACTGAAGTCACGGGTATTGCGCGATGAAGAATAAAAAAAGGACTGCTGCATTAACTGAAACTGTAAGAATCAGTTAAGCATCAGTCCTCAGAAAATACTTTCAGGGTATGGGACGCCGGCAAATACTGCGGGGCCCTGTCCGGATCAGCCCTGCAGGCCTCTTGCCTGACGGTCCATGTCCTCCACGACGATATCGTAGATCTCGCCCAGACTTCTGCAGTATGCGAGCACCAGCCAGGGCTCGTTGGTGTGATAGTGGATCTTGATCGGATCGCCGTCTCCGCCGACAGCGAGCAGGCTGTCGCCCTTGAAATTCGTGGCAATATAATCAAAGACTTCATCCTCATCCAGATCTTCATATCCGTCGATCAGAAGCTGTGTGTCATATCTGAACTCAATGCTCTGTTCCGGTATCATATTCTTCCCTCCAAAATCGATCCTGCCGGCTGTGTAGGCCTCCGGCCCTGTTGTGAATCAACTGCTTTCCTGCTGTTACTCTTCCGGGGCAGGACTGTTGTGTCCCTCAGATGCTGCCTGCTCTTCGGAAACGCCCTGTTCTTCAGGGGCGGCCTGCTCTTCGGGAACGCCCTGCTCTTTGGCTGCAGCCTGCTCTTCGGAAACGGTCTTCTCCGCTTCTTCGGAAGCACTCTCTGCCGCCGTACCGATGCGCCTGGGTTCGGGCTTCCTGTTCAGGATATCCATGAACTCATCACCGGTGATTGTCTCTTTAAAATACAGGTATTCGGCAATCTCGTCAAGTTTACGTTTGTTTTCGCGCAGAATCTTCAGTGCTTTTTCGTGCTGCCTGCGCACAAGCTCGACAACTTTGCGGTCGATGAGGGCCTGTGTCTCGGCTGAGCAGGCCAGGGATGTGTCGCCGCCCAGATACTGGTTTGTGACCGTCTCCATGGCGACCATGTCAAATTCATCGCTCATGCCGTAGCGGGTGATCATTGCACGGGCAAGCTTTGTCGCCTGCTCGATATCGTTGGAGGCGCCGGTCGTGACCGAACCGAACTCCACTTCCTCTGCGGCACGGCCTCCGGTGAGCGTAGCGATCTTGTTTTCGATCTCCTCCTTGCTCATCAGATAGTGGTTGCCCTCTTCTTCGACCTGCATGGTATAGCCCAGAGCACCGGAAGTGCGGGGAATGATCGTGATCTTCTGTACCGGCGCGCTGTGGGTCTGCATGGCTGCCACCAGGGCATGTCCGACCTCGTGATAGGAGACGATGAGTTTTTCCTTGTCTGTAAGGATCGCGTTCTTTTTCTGATAGCCGGCAATAACGACCTCGATGCTCTCCTCCATATCCGCTTCATTGGCAAATTTCCGTCCGTCGCGGACAGCGCGCAGGGCAGCCTCATTGACGATATTGGCCAGTTCGGCGCCGGAGGCACCTGCCGCCATGCGGGCGATCTTGCTGAAATCGACGTCGCCGCCGATCTTGATCTTCTTTGCGTGGACCTTGAGGATATCGATACGGCCCTGCAGGTCAGGCAGCTCTACAGGCACGCGGCGGTCAAAACGGCCGGGCCTTGTGAGTGCGGGGTCAAGCGCCTCGGGGCGGTTTGTCGCCGCCAGGATTACGACACCCAGGTTCTCCTCAAAGCCGTCCATTTCGGTCAGCAGCTGGTTCAAGGTCTGTTCACGCTCATCGTTGCCGCCCAGAGCACTCCCGTCACGCTTCTTGCCGATAGCGTCGATCTCATCGATGAAGACAATACAGGGGGCCTTTTCCTTGGCCTGCTTGAAGAGGTCGCGCACCTTGGACGCGCCCATGCCGACGAACATCTCGACGAATTCCGATCCCGACATGGAGAAGAAGGGGACATTGGATTCTCCCGCGACCGCCTTGGCCAGCATGGTCTTGCCGGTTCCGGGAGGGCCCACGAGCAGAATGCCCTTGGGCATGGTCGCGCCGATCTCTTTGTATTTGCCCGGATCGTGCAGGTATTCCACGATCTCCATCAGGTTTTCCTTGGCTTCCTCTTCACCCGCAACATCGGTAAAGCGGATTCCTTCCGTCGATTTCACATAAATCTTGGCATTGCTCTTTCCCATGCCGAACATCATCGACGACGCGCCTCCGCTGGCCCGTTCTATCATCTTTTTGTTCAGATAATATCCGAGTCCGCCGAAGATCGCGATGGGCAGCACCCAGCTCACCAGGAAGGCCGCCATCGGCGAAGCTTCCTGAACGATATCTCTGCGGAATGTCGCGCCCGCTTCATACAGGCGCTGCGTCAGGCCGTCATCGTCCACATAGCCGGTGCAATAGACCGTTCCCTCCTTGTCCTTAAACAGGATATCATTGTTACGCAGCTCGACAGATTCAATCTTTTTCTCTTCCGTCATCTGCATAAAGGTCTCATAGCCCACTTCCTTGATGGACGCACGCTGAAGAGAGGGCATGATAAACGCATTGATGATCATCATGAAAAGAATGACGAGCAGACTATAGTACAACATTGACCTCCGGGGAGGTTTTACTTCCTTCATTGCTATTGATTCCTCCTTTGTCATAGCAGATCTATGCGGCCCGGCCATCGGGGTGAAAAAACTGCCGATACAGTTGTTTTCACTCGAGTGCTTTCGCCGCAGGGCGGCATGGTCGAAAAAATGCCTGAGATCCCCCATTGCGCAGGGGACAGCTGTGCCGCCTCATCTGTTCTAAGGATAATAGCACAACTCAAACTGCATTCCTATAAAATATTTGTTAAAAAAAGATGAAAAGAGACAGGGAACGGTTCCATGTCCCTCCCGGACCGTTCTCTGTCTCCTCAGTACATCAGACTTCGTCAGTCTCTTCCGTCATTTCCTGTGTCTTCTGTATTTCCCTGTAGAGTGTCGAGAAGAGCTGGGCCGTATCAATCGGTTTGCTCAGGCAGGCACTCATACCGGCGTCAAAGCATTTCTGCTCATTGGCAGGATCCGTATCTGCCGTCAGGGCAACGATCGGAATCGTCGCCGCATCCTGCAGAGAGCAGGCGCGGATCGCTCTCGCCGCCTCCAGGCCGTCCATGATCGGCATCATGACATCCATAAGGATCGCCTGGAAGTGGTAGGGTCCGCTGTTTTCAAAGATCTCGAGCGCTTCCTCTCCGTCTCTGGCGAGCTCGGCGTGTACGCCGCGTGTCTCCAGGATCTTCATGATGACCTCGGCATTGAGAGTATTGTCCTCCGCGACAAGAATATTCCGGCCATACAGAAGGCGTCCCTCGATCGTGGAGCTGCGGCGGTTCTGCGTGCGGATCTGATCCGGTGACGCCAGGTCGTATTCAAGTGTAACGATAAAAGTTGAACCCCGGCCGATTTTGCTGTGGCAGGTAATGGTACCGCCCAGAAGGTCGATCAGGTTGCGGCAGATATACAGACCCAGTCCGGTGCCGTCCCGCAGACTGTTGTCCGCGCCGTTCTCCTGCTCAAAGGGCATGAACATTTTCTGCTGGAAAGCGTCGCTGATCCCGCGTCCGGTGTCGCGGATCGTGTAGGTGTGGCTTGCATGGCGGTCCGTGTAAAAGACATTTGCCTCAAACCACACCCTGCCGCCGGCAGGTGTGAATTTGATCGCATTGCCCAGCAGGTTGACAATGATGCGGGTGACGTGTTCGGTGTCCATCATGACCATGCGGTTCTCACATCCGTCGATCCTGGTCTGCAGGGTCAAGCCTGAAGCCTTGGCCTTCTGCGCAACGATCGCCACAGCCTCAGACAGAACATCCTGCTCCCGGACAGCTGTGCACACACTGACAACCTTGCCCGCGTTGATGCGGCTGGTCTCCAGGACTTCGTCGATCAGGCTGGTCAGATAATGGGTCGAGGAGAGTATTTTCTCCATATTGTCCCGGGTACCTTCCGCCATGCCTTCCTCGCGGAGCGAAAGCTGCGCAAGGCCCTTGATCGCTGTGAGAGGAGTGCGCATATCATGGCTCATGTGGGAGAGAAAAGCTTCTTTCTCCTGTCCGGATTTGACGGCAGCGCGCAGCGCTTTGGCCATTTCCTCAATCTGTTCCTGGTCCCCGATCCTCTGCGTCGTATCAATGAAAGTCAGCACCAGTCCGCTGACATATTCACTTCTCCATTTCCTTGAGGGATCTGAACGGTCTGCTGCGCCGGAATCAAGATCGATCCCTCCGCTCCCGGCAGAGGCAGACATGGGTCTGATCCCGCTCCCCGCTTTTTCGGACATACCGCCCGCTCCGGTTCCCGAGACAGAGCGGAAGCCCGGAACAGATTCCTCCTGCTGCTCTGTATCCATCGGCTTTTTCTCATGTGTGCGGTAAGGCGCGATCCGTACAAGGTAGGTCTTGCCTGATACCGAAGCGCAGCCCAGCTCCACAGGCTGCATGGTCTGCAGAACCTGATGGCAGAGCGCAATGAGGTCCACCGTGGCAAAATGGTAGGCGATGTAGCGGAGCGAGCGTCCCACGTCGTGTTCGGCGACACTGAACTCATCCGCTATATACTCTGTGAATTTGCGCACATTGAGTTTGCGGTCGACCATGACAATGCCGACCATGGTCGTCGCCAGGAAGTTGGCCATATCGTCATTGACGGAGGCAAGCTCACCGACTTTGGCCTGATACTCGGAGTTGACCGTATACAGTTCCTCGTTGACAGACTGCAGCTCTTCATTCGAGCTCTGCAGCTCCTCGTTTGCCGTCAGCAGTTCCTCGTTTGCGGCCTGCAGCTCCGCGTTGACGGACTCCAGTTCCGTGACCGTATGGCTGAGGTTTTCCTGCGTGACATGAAGATCTTTTTCCAGATCCGCGATGCGCTGTGCAGCGGCGGTATCGATATTGTAATGCTCCATGTCAAGGGGCTTTTCCGGCTCCTGGGAGGAGCGGAGGAAAGCAATGGCTGTCACGCCTGTGTCGGCGCCTATTTTGTCACTGATGGGCTGTGCAACGAGTGCTATATACTCCGGTGTATCACCGATCTGCACCGGGATCTTATCATAGGCCACACGGCCCCTTGTCTCCCTGGATTCCTTGAGGGCCTTGGAGACCGCGATCCGCAGGTCTTCTCTGATCAGCGAGAAAATATCCAGTGTGACATTTCCCACGGGGATGGTAATAAAGTCACCGCACTTTCCATAGGAATGGCAGAGCTCGTTTTTCTCATTGATCAGCACACAGGCCGGCATGAGCAGTTCCAGCACGCGGGTATCCATTTCCCCCGCCGGGAAATGCGAGTCGTTGTCATAGTTGTCGCCCTTGAAATGCGGGGGCATGAGCTGGCTCTCGATCCCCTGCAGGGAGTAAGTGATATGTTCATGGGACGGCGTGCGCCCGGAACTGTTGTGTACGAATATTTTCTCGTTGGGGCAGAGCACACGGAACACGTCATCGTAATCTATGACAGACTCCGAGCGGCCCAGGAAGAGGTATCCGCCGTCGTTGAGGGCCATGTGGAAAATGGCGAACAGGTTTCTCTGCAGGATACTCTGGAAATAGATCAGAAGATTTCGGCAGCTGACAAGATCCAGCCGTCCGAAGGGCGGGTCCTGAAATACGTTGTGCTGCGCGAAGACGATCATCTTGCGGATATCATGGTTGACGGTGTAGCGGTTTCCCTTTTTGGTAAAGAAGCGGGACAGGCGGGTGACCGAGACATCTTCCTGAATGCTGTCGCCGTATACGCCGCGGCCGGCGACGGCAATGGAATCCGCGTCCAGATCCGTGGCAAAAATCTTGATATCGCGGCGGATCCCCATTTCCTCCATGGCTTCCACGAAGAGGATGGCGATCGAATAGGCCTCCTCACCTGTGGAACATCCCGCCACCCAGATCCGGATCTGATCCGACGGCCTGGCATTTCGCAGCAGATCCTTGACAACACGCTCCTTGAGCACATCAAAATAATCCTGGTCACGGAAAAAACTGGTGACCCCGATCAGAACTTCCTTGGCGAGCAGACGAGCCTCCTCCGGATTGTTGGACATATAGTTCACGTATTCGCGGAGGTTGCGGTTATGCGTGACAACGATCCGGCGCTCGATCCGGCGCAGCACCGTCGTCTGTTTGTAATAGGAATAGTTGACGTTGGTGACATTTTTCAGAATGGAAAAAACCTGCGACAGAAGATCACCGTCCGAGAGCAGCAGCCGCTGTCCGGCATCCGCCATGGAGCGAGAGATATGCGCCATTTCACGGGCGATACTGTCAGGATTCAGGATCAGATCGACAAAGCCGGTTGCGATCGCGCTGCGCGGCATACCGTCAAACTTGGCGCTTTCCGGCGACTGGGCAATGATCATGCCGTTGCGCTCCTTAATGGAGCGGATTCCGTTGGTGCCGTCCGAACCGGTACCGGAGAGAATCATCGCAACAGCCCGGTTCTCGTAGGACTTGGCCAGGGAGCGGAAGAAAACGTCGATCGGATGATTGATATGCTGGTGATTATATTCGTGGAGATGCAGAACGCCGCCCTCGATCTCCATATTGTACTTGGGAGGGAGCATATAGACCGTATTTTTGCGCACATGCATCCCGTCCTGGGCCTCCAGGACAGGCATGGTAGTATATTTCCCCAGAATGTCGGCCAGAAGACTCCGATGGTCGGGAGACAGATGCTGAATGACCACAAAAGCCATTCCCGTATCTGCCGGCAGGAAAGTCAGAAACTGCTGAAGTGCCTCCAGTCCTCCTGCAGAAGAACCGATTCCGACGACACAGCCGGGCTGCTCACTCTTTTTGATCTTATCAATTTTCATACTCACCTCTCTTGCCGGAGCTTTCCTGCGCATTTTGGGCTCCCGCCCGCAGCGTGCGGACAATCCTGGCGACGACTGCCTCGATCTCTCCATTTCCTTCCCGGACGATCAGGTCAGCATATTTTTCATAAAGGGCGCATCTCTCCTCATAGAGATCCTGCAGAGACTGTCCCTCTCGGAGCACTACACCCCTCTGACGGATATTGTGAAGGCGTTTCTGTATGACTTTGAAATCCACCTGCAGATAAATAATCGCGCCGATCTCACGCAGATGCTTCATTGCTTCTTCTCCGTAGATGGCGCTGCCGCCCGTCGCAATGACGCTTCGAGACGCTTCAATGGAAGCATTGACCTCGTTTTCAACTGCGATAAAGCCGTCAATCCCTTTTTTTGCTATTATTTCAGAAAGCCGCATGCCCTCTTTCTTCTGGATGAGCAGATCCGAGTCGATAAAATCATATCCTATGACCTTTGCCAGGATAATGCCGACAGTGCTCTTCCCCGATGCCGGCATACCTACCAGTATCAGATTGTCCTTTTTAGCCATTGCCAGATTTCATCTCCTTCCGGCCGCCGGGCGCGGCAGTCTGTACACAAAACCAGTATACCACATATGCCTGCGCGTATTTGCAGGAAAGTGTTGTTAATTCAAAAAAGTTTCTTTAATGCGCAACTCGTGTTATACTGTAAACGCCGACAAGAGGCAGGTCATTTGTTTGTTTTTATTTAAAGTAAAAACAGGCAAATTTCTTAATGTTTTTTTCATATGTATCTATTCAGAACCACCGCATCCGAGTTGTTTTTGCACAGATATTATTGAGGTACAGATATGATTTCTTTCAATGTCCCTCCCTTTATCGGGACAGAACTTGATTATGTAAAGCAGGCCATCGACGCACACAAGATCTGCGGCGACGGTCAGTTCACCCAAAAGTGCCACGCATACCTGGAAGAGCGTTTCGGAGCGCAGAAGGTCCTGCTGACGACCAGCGGAACCACTGCGCTGGAAATGGCGGCCATCCTGTGCGGTCTGAAAAAGGGCGACGAGGTCATCGTTCCCAGCTTTACCTTCTCCAGCACTGCCACGGCAATCGTCCTGACCGGAGCGACGCCCGTCTTTGTGGATATCCGTCCGGACACCATGAATATCGACGAGACGAAGATCGAAGCGGCCATCACGGACAGGACCCGCGCGATCATGGCCGTCCATTATGCCGGCGTCGCCTGCGAGATGGACACGATCCTGGACATAGCCGCGCGGCACAATCTCAAGGTGATCGAAGACGCGGCACAGGGCGTCATGTCCACCTACAAGGGACGCGCTCTTGGCACGATCGGAGATTTCGGCTGCTTCTCCTTCCATGAGACCAAAAACTATTCCATGGGCGAGGGCGGCGCGCTTCTCATCCGCAGTCCCGAAAACAATGATGCCGCCGAGATCCTGCGCGAAAAAGGCACCAACAGGGCCCGTTTTTTCCGCGGACAGGTGGACAAGTATACCTGGGTTGACTACGGCAGCAGCTATCTTCCCAGCGATATGAACGCCGCCTACCTCTGGGCCCAGCTCCAGGAGGCGGACCGCATCAATGAAAACCGTCTCGCCATCTGGAAGACCTATGATGAGGCCTTTGCGCCGCTGGCGGAATCCGGCCGGATCGAAGTTCCTTCCGTACCCGCAGATTGTGTCCACAACGCGCACATGTATTACATCAAGCTCCGGGATCTGGAGGACCGCACTGCCTTCATCAGCTGCATGAAGGACAACGGAATCATCACCGTCTTCCATTACATTCCGCTCCACAGTGCGCCCGCAGGACTGAAGTTCGGGCGCTTCCACGGCGAAGACCGCTACACCACCAGCGAGAGCGACCGCCTGGTCCGCCTGCCCCTCTACTATGGGCTCACACCGGAGGATCAGCAGCATGTCATCCGCACTGCGCTGGATTTCCTGAACAGGGATTAACCCGCAAATGACAATTCCCTTTTGACCGGGAGGTCTCCTATGCCTTCAGCTGAGAAAAAGAAAATCATCAGTTTTATCATCCCCTGCTATGCCAGCGAGGGCTCCGTGGGGCTCGTCATCGACGAGATCCGCGAAGTTGTGGCCCAGAAGCCGGATTTCGATTATCAGATCGTCGCAGTCAATGACTGTTCTCCCGACAATGTGCTCGAAGTCCTGCAGGGCATAGCGGCAGATGACCCCAGGGTCGGCGTCATTGACCTTGCCAAAAACGGCGGGCGGCACAACGCCCTTATGTGCGGCTGCCATTATGCGGCGGGTGACTACGTTGTCTTTATAGACGATGACCAGCAGTGCCCCGCAGACCGTCTCTGGGATCTCATCGATCCCCTTGTGAACGGCAACTACGACGTCGCAATTGCCCGCTATCGCAAAAAGACCCAGTCCCGCTTCAAGAATTTCGGCTCCGCTGTCAACGACCGTGTCGCCACCTGGCTCCTCGGCAAGGACCCCAACCTGAAATTCTCCAACTTCTCCGTGATGAAAAAATTTGTCAAGGATGAAGTGATCAAATACACAAATCCCTACCCCTATCTGTCCGGTCTGATGCTCCGCGCGACGCGGCGCGTCATCAACGTGGACATGGAAGAGCGCGTGCGCACCATCGGCGTCGGACACTACAGTTTCAAAAAGTCCTTCGCCCTCTGGATGAACAGCTTTACGGCCTTTTCCGTCAAGCCCCTGCGTATCGCCACCGGGATCGGCGTTATCTGGGCTGTCCTGGGTGTCCTCATGGGACTTCGGACCGTGATCCGCAAACTCCTCAATCCCAGCATTCCTCTGGGATACAGTTCCACAATGGCCGTCCTTCTCTTCTCTACGGGCATGATCATGTTCATGCTCGGTCTGATCGGAGAATATATAGGCCGCATTTACATATCGCTGAACAACTCTCCGCAGTTTGTCATCCGGAACAAAATCAATCTTCCCGATCCCGGTTCAAAGCCCCCTGCATCCGGCCGCCGTGACTTCCGTCCGGATCCGCGGGCAGGACTCCGCGGTGAGGCATTTTCGCAGCGTCCCGCTGATCATTCCAGACCCAAGGAGTAAATCCATGTCAGATTCTGTTTTTTCTTCCACCTCCGGTGAACGTACAGCTTCGAAAAAGAAGCTTCTCATCATCGGAGCCGGTGATTTCCAGCTTCCTCTCGTACAGCAGGCAGCGAAAACCTGCGAAGTCCTTCTGGCGGCGCCTGTGATCTCCGCAGCTTTTGACCCCTATATCTCGGACCGCCTGATCATCGATGTCCGTGACGAGGAGTCCATCCTCGCCTTCGCTAAGGAGCGCAAAATCGACGGTGTCATCACAGACCAGACCGATATCGCGGTCCGCAGCGTCGCCTATGTCGCCGAAAAGATGGGACTTCCCGGCATCGGCTACGAGACCGGCCTTCTCTTCACAGACAAAAGCCGCATGCGCACCCGTCTGGCGGAGCTGGGCCTGCCTCTTCTTGCCAACAAAACTGTCTCTTCTGTCGAGGAAGCAGTCGCTTTTTATCAGGAACTCGGCGGCAGCCGCTCCGACAGCGGCGATGAGCCCGTCCGCGTCATCATCAAGCCTCTGGACACCCAGGGAAGCCGCGGCGTCCAGGTCTGTGCCGGCGAGCAGGAGATCCGTGACAAATATCCCGAGGCTGCCCGCTGGTCCGGCAACCGCAAAGTCATCGTCGAACATTTCGCGACAGGCCGCGAGTTTGTCGTGGAATCCCTCGTTCTGAATCACGAATACCGCACACTGTGCATCGGCGACACGCTCTATTTCGATATCCCCGATGCCTTTGCCGCAAAGAGCCGTATCTTCCCCACAACGGCAGATGACGCTCTCCGCGAAAAAGTGCTCTCCCTGGACAAAAAGATCATCACGGGCTTCGGTCTGACCCAGGGCATCACACACAGTGAATATATCATGGACGGCGATGAAGTCTATCTGATCGAGACGGCAGCCCGCGGCGGCGGTGTTTTCATCTCCTCCGATCTGATCAGCCTGTCCAGCGGACTGCACACCGAGCAGTTCCTGATCGACATCGCGCTCGGACAGCAGAAGGAAATGCCGAAGATCCTGCCTCAGCAGTGCTTCTGCGGCTATATGGCCTTCTATCTGCCTGTCGGCCGCGTTATCCGCGCAGACGGGATCGATACCGTCCTGGCATTTCCCTTTACCCATCGAAACCAGCTCGGAAAGCTCCACGCAGGACTCGAAAACCACGAAGGTGCTACCGACAAGACCTCCCGCCTGGCTCTCATCGTCTCGGGAGACACCCGCGATGAACTCATGGAGCACATGGCACAGGTCCGTTCCGCCCTGCAGATAGAAATCGAAGCCCCGGACGGCACCGTGTGCGGACCGATCTGGGAATGACACCCGATCCATCCGTTTCCGTCAGTTCTGACGATCGTTACTGAACGCATCCTCCCGGGATGTGTGCGGAGGTATTTGATTTGCTCAAAAACATTCTTGACAGGCGGCGAAATGTATTCCTGCTCGCCGCTTTCGCTGTTTTTATGGAGAGCCTGACTTCCCCCTGTCTCAAGATCGGCTCCAATAACTACGAACCGTTTTCCGCAGGCTATTTTTTCTGGTTCGGGCTGGCCGTAGCCATTCTGGGCATTTACGCAGTCTGCTGGCAGCTCATCCTGGAGCGCATCCCCCTGACCACCGCATACCTGCGGCGCGGGTTCAGCTATGTTCTGCTGTTTGTCTGGTCCACGCTGATCTTCCATGAGGTCATCACCTTCAAACAGATCATCGGCATAGCTGTGATCTGTCTGGGAATGGTGATCAGCGTATCTGATGAGCACGGCAAAAAGAGGTAACATCCCTATGTCCAATCTTCTCACTCCCCAGGTCTGCTACGCGGCCGCCATCTTCGGCGCCTTCATCACCGCGCTGAGCCAGATCCTTTTGAAAACCCAGGCAAATACCACCGGCGAAAAGGGATTTTTCAGCAAGTTTCTGAATATCCGCGTCATTGTCTCCTACGGCCTCCTCTTCCTGACACTGGCCATCAACCAGGTGGCTCTGCGCCATGTACCGCTCTCTGTCATGCCCTGCATCACTGCCACCAGCTTTGTATGGGTCTTTGTGATGGGTGCTCTCATCCTGAAGGAAAAGGTATCCGCGAGAAAAGTGCTCGGCGTCGCCATCATCATCGCAGGCGTCATCATCTCCCGGCTTTGATCCCCACCCCGAAAGGAAACACGCCATGAATGCTCTTATAAAAGATTTCTCCGAAAAAATCACAAGCAGGAAGTCCTATTGGATCCCCCTGCTTTTTTACACCTTCGGTGCCTTCGGCTTCTCCATGCTCAACCGCACCGTCGGCGCCGATGATCTTGCAACCTTCAAATATGTTGACGAGACCGTCTGGCTGGCGGAGCTCCGCTGGGGAGCCGTCCTCTGGAAAAAAGTATTTTCCTTCGGAGACTGTGTTCCTTTTCTGGACAAGTTTTTGTCCTGCTGCTTTCTGATGCTGGCAGGAACGGCTTTTGCCTGTCTGCTCTATTTCATCAACGGGAAGCGGGAACGCGTACTGCTCTATACGATTGCCGCCTGCTCTTTCATCACCTATCCGATCATCTGTGAGATCTGGGAATTTACCTGCGGCGGTACCATCATCGTTCCCGGCGATTATTTCTGCTGCTTCATGCTCATCCTGTGGCTGCTCACCTGCCGGGAGGATACCTTCCCCGCTCAGACGCGCACGCTGCTGATCACGGGAGTCCTGCTCACGCCGGTCATCTCCAGTGCGGAGTCCATCGCCCCGGTATATATCACTGTCGTACTGATCGTCCTCTTCTACCGCTACTGCATGCACAGGACCTCTTCCGACCGAAAGACCGCCTGGTTTTTTGAGGGTGTGCGCTTTGCGATCCCGCTCATTATTGCCTTTATCCTGCGCCTGGTCATCGGCTACACGATCATGGCTGTCCTGCATCTGAAGCTCAAGCACACCGGTGCAACCACCATCTCCTGGAAGGGATCCACACTTGGTCAGCAGTTTGTCTCGGTGTTCAAGGGAATTCTGGTCGATTACGGTGCAGCTGCCCTGATCAATCTCCCGATCACGATCTTTATCATCTGTACCATCCTCTTTGCTATCCGCTGTTTCTTCCTGGCAATCAGGAACAAATCGGTCCTGCCCGTCTTTCTGGGAGTCTGCATCGGGATCTCCCTGTTCCTGATCTCAATCATCCAGGGCTCTGTCATGTATTACCGGACAGCCATCACCCTGATGGTTTTCTGTGCCTTCGTCTTCTACCTGCACGCGGAAAACTTTTACGACCTGATCAACACCGGCATTCTGAAAAACAGGCGTTTTCCCGTAATCATCGGCCGCTGCGGTCTGGTCCTCCTCCTGTTTATCACCTGGAGGCAGGCGGCCCACCTTCACCGCTTCCTTGCGCTCAACAACCAGAGGTATGACAACGAGGCTGCCGTCATGCAGCAGATCGGCTACAAGCTGACGGATGAATATGACACCTCCAAGCCCCTTGTCTTTGTGGGAGATTTTTCCAACGGCGATGCGTCTTATGCCGCCACCCACAGCATGGAGGGAACCTGGAACAGCAATCTGTTCCGCAGGATCCGCCATAAGATCGACGGCACAGAGACCTGGAAATCTCCCGCTCTTGTGCAGACCACCGTCTCCAGTGCCATCGACTGGTACAACGTGCAGTTTGACGGCGAGCTCATGAAGAACTTCCTCGCCTACTACGGTTACGATTTCGATGTCATCGCACCGCTCACAGCTTCCGACCGCGAACCCTATTACGAGAAGGCCAGAGAGCTCGGCATGACGACCTACGACATTGCCGACTGCGGAGATTACATTATGGTCTGCCTGGGCAGACTGGACTGACAGCCTGTGAGACTGCAGACTGCGAAGATTACACATTATGGTCTGCGGTCTGCCCCGGCAGACCGGACTGACAGCCTGTGACATCGTCAACTGCAGAGATGATAATATGGTCTGCTCCCGGCAGACCGGACTGACAAAAAGAACCCTCCGGAACCATGCATGGCGCCGGAGGGCTCTTTTTGATCTCATTTATCTATGTGCAGCTTTTTCAGTAAATCTTAGGATCAGTAGACGATAACACGAGTATTCTTGGGTGTTACCTGGTGGATGTACTTGGCATCTTCCAGTTTCAGGCGGATACAGCTGTTGGATCTGTTCTTTCCAAGAGTGGAATCCTTAGGAGAATGCGTGTAGGGATTTCTGCAGTACTTCTTGTACAGAACCGAATGGAAATAGTTTCCTGCTGTGATTCTGGTCGCATAGAAGACTGTTGAACCGTTGAAGTCCTTATAGCCATATGTCTTGGAGCTCTTGTGATCAAGACGGAAGCTTCCGGACGGAGTCGGTGTGGAACTCTTGCCGATGGTGCAGCGCATTGCCCTGCGGACACATGTCCAGCTGCCTTTGGCGCCCTTGTAGGCATTGACTTCGTGTTTGCCCTTGTTCACCAGGATCAGGTAGCGGGTACTGGAGCTGTAGCCCTGCGCCTTCTTGTCCATGCCGTGAACGTCTCTGACTGCGCCGTCCGCACCGATCTTGTAGCCATCGATCGTGGTATTGGTTGCAATGGAGCCGTCAGCCTTTACATAGTACATAACGTTGCCGATGAAGAACCAGCCTTTGGTGCGGCGCTGTTTGCCATCGTTAGGGCTGAAGTAGTACAGCTTCTTGCCGACTGTGATAAAGCCGCTGGCACGTGCGCCACCCTTTTGGGGATGGAGATAGTAGTAATCGTTTCCGATCTTTCTGTATCCGGTCAGGATCTGGCCTACGCCGATTCCCTTTGCGCCGAGCTTGACACTGGCGTAATAGGTCACACTTTTGATCTTGAACCAGCCGCAGCAGAGGTAGCCGTTTTCATTGAATCCGAAATACTTGTTCTCGATCTTCTTGACAGTATTTGCGTAGTACTTGCCGCTTGCATAGTAATATCTGTAATATTTGCCGGTTTTCACCCAGCCGGTTGCTGCAGCCTGCGGCGTCACAGTTTCTGTCTCTGCAGCGGCGGCCGCCTCAGCTTCCGCTGTGTAGGCCATAACGGGAGTACAGGACAGAATCAGCATCATCAGCACAGTAAGCAGTGTTATTAATCTTTTCTTCATATAACTCCTCGTCAAATTAAATTGTCAAACTGAATTGTCAAACTAACTCGTCAGGCTGAAGTGTCAGACTGCATCAGTAGACGACGACGCGGGTACCGCGGGCCATGTTGTCCCAGATGAACTTGGCATCTGCCAGAGGAAGGCGGATGCAGCTGTTGGATTTGTTCTTGCCGAGAGTTGCATCTTTAGGAGAGCTCGTGTAGGGGTTTGTGCATCCCAGTCTGTAAAGGACAGAGTGGAAGAAGTTGCCTGCATTGATTCTGACTGCGTAGAATACGGTGCAGCCGCTGAAATCCTTACGTCCGTATTTGCCGTTCTTGGTAACCTTGAGGGAAACCTTGAAGTTGCCGGATCTGGTGGGAGTGGACTTCTTGCCGATTGTGCAGAGAATGTTTCTCTTGATGTTTACCCAGTGGCCCTTGGAGCCCTTGTAGAAGTTGACATAGTGTCTGCTCTTGTCGACCATGACCATGTAGCGGGTCTCACTGCTGTAGCCCTGAGCCTTCTTGTCATAGCCATAAGGATCGGAGACAGCGCCGTTTGCGCCGATCTTGTATCCGTCGATCGTGGTGTTGGTGGCGATGGAGCCGTCAGCCTGTACATAATACATGTAGTTGCCGACGAAGAACCAGCCCTTGGTGCGGCGCTGCTTGCCGTTGGCGGGGCTGAAGTAGTACAGTTTCTTGCCGACCGGGATAAAGCCGCTGGCACGTGCACCGCATTTCTGAGGATGCAGATAGTAATAATCGTTTCCGATCTTTCTGTATCCGGTCAGGATCTGGCCCACACCGATTCCCTTTGCGCCGAGCTTGACACTTCCGTAGAAGGTCATATTTTTAATCTTGAACCAACCGCAGCAAAGGTAACCCTTTTCGTTGAAACCGAAATACTTGTTCTCGATCTTCTTTACAGTATTTGCGTAGTACTTGCCGCTTGCATAATAATATCTGTAATACTTGCCGGTTTTCACCCAACCGGTCTTTGTAGCTTTTGCCGTAACATTCTCTACTGCCGCATCTGCACCGGCCGGAGCAGTCGCTGCCATAACAGGCATGCATGACAGAATCATAATTACGACAAACAGCAATGCGAGTCTTCTCTTCATAAAATTCCTCCTTGCTAATTAAATGTTCGTGGATTAATAAGATTTACTATTTCGCTGCTAAAAAGTGCTGTTTATAGATAAACATTCCATGGGTACATTATATAATACTACGAAATGCTCATTTTTTCTACACAAATTTTTCACATTTTCATGCGCTCAGTTCACTGATTTTACCAAGGGCCTGCTGCGGAAAGGGCGCCGGCCTCTGCATCCGGCACAAAAAAGGCAGAAAAAATTGTGCAAAATCCGAAAAGACACAGGCGGAACACCTGTTGTCCGCCTGCGCCTTTTTGTCTGAGAGAATTATAAGGCCCCGTGCTTTTCATCCGGATCCGAAAACGTCTGCCGGTCCGGGCGTTACATCCGGATGTGATTTTTACATCCTGGATGCCTGCAGCATTTTCTCCCGGAGCTGGCTCTCGATGCCGGC
>CAMKEX010000033.1 GCA_946411695.1 uncultured Lachnospiraceae bacterium | reverse complement strand
ACCCGAGTTGATATAGGCTTTTATATAGTCTTACTGGTTGGGCAAGTTATAGTTAATATGGCAAAAGCTACAATACCTACAGTCCGTGATGAACTGTCTGACCGGGATCTGCCGATCCGGGAGGCAGCTGCATGACGGATGAGGGATGCTTCTCAAGAAAGGTCACGGAGGTGCGAAATGAAAGAGCGCAATTTAAAAATGGCGGCCATGGCTCTTGCCGCGGCGATTGCCCTGGGATTCATTTTGATCATTGCTGCCATTGTAAACAGAGGTGCCGGATCTCTTCATCCTGCTCAGAATAAGGCTGCCCTGCAGTGGGAGAACTTTGAGGAGGGGCAGGAAAGCGAAGATGTGATCACAAATCCGGCCGGCTTTACGATCCAGGAGGGCGGGACGTGACCTGCAGGAGCTGCTGTCAACTGCAATCTGAAGGAGAAGAGCTATGATATGTCAAAAATGCGGAAACAACAATCCTGATGGTGCTTCCTTCTGCAGATTTTGCGGAAACCGGCTTCGGAATGAAGGCGGTCCCAATACCCCCAATAGGGCTCATGCACAGCCGCAGGCTCCGGGCTATGGTCAGCCGCAGGCTTCTGATTATGTGCGGCCTCAGACTCCTGATTATGTGCAGCCGCAGGCTCCCGGCTATGGACAGCCTCAGGCTCCTGATAATGGTCAGCCTCAGGCCGCCGGCTATGGTCAGCCTCAGGCTCCTGATTATGGTCAGCCGCAGGCTCCCGGCTATGGTCAGCCTCAGGCTCCGGGATACGGTCAGCCGCAGTCCGCCGGCTATGGCGGGGCAGGAGCATATGGAAGCGGTCCCCGCATGGGGGGCGCATATACAGATCCTTATGGGAGAAGTCCGTATGGCGCTGCCCCTGACGGCAGGGCATACCCTGCTCCCGGCACATCGCGTCCAGTTTCCAGGTGGCTGATTGCCGTGATCGCGGAAGCAGCTGTCCTGCTGATGGTCCTGGTGATCGCCTCTACCCTGTTTCATCAGGCCGGATCAGTGGACAGAAAGGCGGGGAAATACTTTGTCTCACTTGTCAACGGGAATTATAAAAAGGCTTTTTCCTACCTCAACCTGAAAAAGGACAAGTTTATCAATCCTGACCAGCTGGAACTGGCCATGAGCGGCACAGATTTTTCGGAAGTCGATAATTATTACATTCAGGATTACAGAGGCCTGTATGACGGCTACTACGGGACCAGTCACAAAGCAAACGAGCTGGGAAGGACTTATGTTGCCTTCTACAGAAACAAAGGCGCCTCTTACGATTCTCAATATTACATCCAGATGGCCAAATCCGGCAAAGGCGGCAAGTGGTACGTCTCTTCGGATTCGCTGGTCGTCAGGAATGCAAAGATCAATGTTCCGCGCGGAGCAGCTGTCACTGTCGATGATATTGAAGTGCCGGAAAAATACGCGGAGGAGGGAGATAAGGATTACGGTCCCGACGTGATCTCCTACACGATCCCTCAGCTCTTCAGCGGGACCCACTATATCAGCGTCAAAGCAGACGGCTGTGAGGAATTGAGACGGGTATGGTACGTCAGCGGAAACGGGGATTACTGTTCGCTTCTGGATCTTCGCCGCACACGCGAGACCATGGAAAGCCTGCAGGCGCAGGCGGTCTCCAATATGCAGCGAATCTATCAGGCGATCCTGAACAAAGAGAGTTTTGATTCTGTCGCAGATTTGTTCACTTCCGACCCTGATCAGCTGAAATATATCCGGGAGGATTACGAGAGACTGGCTGAAAACATGCACGGGGACAGCTACTGGGTCACTTCCATGAGCTTTCAGAATCTGGAGGCCCGATCCAGTACCGGTGAGCCGTCGGTCAGACTCAGCTTCCACTGTGCCGGCTCTTATCAGGAGAAGTACTACGACGGTGAGATCGGCAGCGAGCAGGGTGAATCAGACTGCGAGATGTACTTCAGTTTTCAGCAGGAAAACGGCAGCTGGGTGCAGAATTCACTCGGGTGCCAGAGGATTTATTTCTGACGGAACTAACATCGAACTGTTGAAAATTAAAGAAAATATATCCTGTTTTAAAAGAGATCAGGTGTTTGTTAAAGGGATTTCATGTAAGATAATTGCAGAAAACGTCAGGGATGATCGTCTGAGGCGCTTTTGCAGTTTATACAGAACACCTGTGAGTTACAGGCGGGGCATTGATCTGCGCGGCACGCGCTGACAATACTGCTTAAATTGACAATATGTTTACGTAGTTTTATAATTGAAATATTAATGTGTCTATTATTGACTGTTAATTAATGGCTGCTGATGGATTTAATTTTGAAGACAGGCTGGCAATTATGACGACGGGAAACATATCAGGAAAGCGCACACAGACAGATCATTCTTCAGATGCAGTCTGTGCGCGCTTTTATTATGTTTTTTAGAATGATATAACGGAGGTAATAGATGTCCATTAAGTGTAAAGTCTGCGGCACGATGATGCCTGATGATATGAAATTTTGTACACATTGCGGAAACCGCCTGGAAGTCCCCGCTCCGCCCGCACCTCCTGCGGCGGATCGCGCAGGGAAGACCTGTCCCAGATGTCATTCGACAGTAGACTCCAGATATCGCTTTTGTACCGAATGCGGTTTTGACTTTGAGACATTGAATGCTTCCCCCGCTCCCGTGCAGCCTGTCGATGGACCTGCACAAGAAGACCCGGGCGCATACGCTCAAGCCCCTGCGCAGCCGGAGCCTGCGGCCTTTGAGGACCCGGCGGCACAGACCGGCCCCGAATATTCTGCCGGAACTCCTGTGCAGCCGGCACCTGCAGTCTCTTCCGATTCCGCGGGATTGTCCGAATTTGCAATGGATGAAGAGGCCACTGTCAATCTGGATTTCACGGACAAGCCTTCGTGGGGAACATCTTACAGCCCGGAGTACGCAGAGGCAGAGGAATCCCCCCTGAGTAATCCATGGTTCAGCGCACCTGCAAGGGAGGCGGAACCGGCCCCGCAGGAATTTATGCCGGAGAGCGTACAGGAAGAAGATTCCCCCTACGTGCCCGAAACCGTAAACGAAGAAAAAGAGGTGTATACTCCCCAACCTGTCGAGGAAGAGTGGCCTTCATTTACTCCTTATTCAGGGCAGAAAGAGGAGCCTGTCTGGTTGAAAGATTCCGCAAATGAAGGGGAGAAGGCTCCGGAACCGGTGTTCAGCTTCTTACCGGTACAGGAAGAGTCCTCTTACAGCCCTGCGCCTGCAGAGGAAGATGCCGCAGAGCCCGCTTACAGCCCTGCGCCTGCAGAGGAAGATGCCGCAGAACCCGCCTTCAGCCCCGGGCCTGCAGAAGACAATGCTTCGGAGCCCGCTTATGATGTTTACGGTCCTGCATTTGCACAGGCTGAGGAACCCGTATACGCAGAGGATCTTTTCAATCCTGAGCCGGAAGGAAAGCCTGCTGAAGATTCCGGTACACAGGAATCTGCTTCGGAGCAGGCACAGGTTCAGCCTTCCTATACATCCGAACCTGTCAGAGAAGACAGCTTTCTGGCGGCAGACTGGTTTACTCAGCCCATCCGCGCAGAGCAGAATGATTTTGAGCCCGCTGAACCGGAACAGGAAACAAGGCAGGAAACCATGCAGGAAACAGAGCAGGAAGCCGGACAGGAACCTGCCTCTATGCAGCCTGTTTCCAAGACCAAGATCTGCCGGAACTGCGGTGAGAAAATAGATATTGGAGATATCTTCTGCATTTACTGCGGAACCCGCCAGGAGCCGGCTCCTGCACAGACGCCGGCAGAGGCTCCTGCGGAGTACGGGTATGCGGAGCCTTATACAGAGCCCGTTTACGCGGATGCGCCTGTATTTGAAGAGGCGGCGGAAGCAGCTGCAGAGCCGGCTCCTGCACAGACGCCGGCATATGAAGAGCCGGCTGCGGCCCCTGCACAGTACGGGTATACAGAGCCTTATGCAGAGCCCGTTTATAGGGATGCGCCTGTATTTGAAGAGGCGGCGGAAACAGCTGCAGAGCCCTATACATTGTCTGCTCCTAAACAGGCGGCTGTGACAGCAGATGTGTTCGCAGAACCTGCAGCCGCACCTGCTGCAGAGAACGAGCCAGTGTGGTCGCTTGAACAGGAAGACGACACGGTGTATGTACCTTCGTGGAGCTCCTTCGAGCCGATCTCTGCCGCAGAGCCTGCTCCTGCACAGGAAGCGGTATTTGAGGAAACGGCGGAAACTGTTGCCGAAACCCTCCCTTCCCAGGAAACAGTATTTGAAGCGCCTGCTCCGCAGCCTGTGCCGGCACCGTCTGATGTGACGGAAGAGACGGAAACCGCCGCAGAGCCTGTATCTGTACAGGAAGAGCCTGCTCCGCAGCCTGCGCCGTCATCGTCTGATGTGACGGAAGAGACGGAAACCGCCGCAGAGCCCGTACCTGTACCGGAAGCGCCTGCAGAAGAGGTTCCTTCGCCGGTAAAAATGGAAGCGGTCTGCCCCGTCTGCGGATCGATCGTTCCTTCCATGTATGCATTCTGTATCTTCTGCGGATCCCGGATGCCCGTCCAGGACCGGCCCGCAGAGATTTTACAGCCTGTTGAAGAGGAATCTGCAGCCGGAATACAGGACAGAGGAATGGACGATTACAAAGATGCCGGCAGCGGATTTTTCTTCGGCGGAAGCCTCTGATCTTTTTCTGAATCAGCAGACCGAGTCTGTACCGGAGTGCAGACTTCTGTGATCGCGGCAGAGAAATCGCCTTCGCGGATTTCTCTGCGCGGTAAGAGAGGTGAGTATGATTGATGTCAGGGATGGAGTGATCTCCTTTGTTTTTGCCAATGAAGATACCTATCTGCTGCCGAATCTGGTGGAAATGGATCTCTATCGCTACCTGTGCTATACGCTTTATGAGCGGGGGATCAAATATATCTATATTCTGAGGGCCGGAGCGGACGGCTACTATCTGTCGATCCAGGGGGATGAAGCGGAGAGGATGCTCAATGAGACAAAACTCCCCGGCATTCATCTGATCGGAAAGTACGGAAGGATCTACAGCCGGGAGCGTACCGAGAAGATTGACTGGGACTGTGAAGATCTGGACCAGCTGATCGACAGTAAGATTCCCGCGATCCTGAGGCAGAGAGGCCGTGTTGCTGTGATCTTTGATCTTGAGACCTTTAACACGGTGCTGCGGGACGACACCATGGAGACGCTGAATACCTACATCAGTCTCATGGACCGCGCAAGGGAACAGGGAAATGCGGTGGTTCTGGTCGGCCCGATTAAGGATTCCCGGATCCACAACGTGCTGGCAGGTCCCGAGAGCGTCTTCCGGTTTTCCGATGAGAGGGGACATTCCCTCTGCAGAGAGATGAGGGAGATCCTTGTGGACCCTTCCAACCCTCCTCTTTACAAGGAAATGAAACGAAGGCTGGGCAACCGCTGCATCTGGCTGAACATGTTTTCCAGGGAAAACGTGAGGATCATCCTGCGGCGCAACTGGATGGACACGGCAGAACTGCCTCCGGATGAGCAGGAGACCGCTGCGGTCGCTTCTCTGGTCAGCCTGTGGTATTCGTCACCTGCTTTCCGCGCAAAGTGCGGCAAAATACTCGGAGAAAACAAATTCCGCAGATTTTCCGATCTGCGAAACGATCTCAAAAAGGCGGATGTTATGTTTGGACTTAGAAAAAAAGCAAAAGAGCTGCTCTCTGCAGATGCACCGATCCAGCAGGACAACAGAGACTGGGAACGCTCCTATGTCGGTGTCACAGCGGAAAACCGCGTGACAGAAGCTCTGCAATCCATCCGTCTTTCCGACCGCTTTTCGTCGGAAGAGGACTTTTCCGATATCATCACCCGCCTGGACCACGTGACGGAGCTCTACAGATCACCTCGTGTCAATGAGATTCCCGGTGTGATCCAGAACGATATCGACAAGATGGTCTATTCGATCACGAGGGCTTCGGAGCGCGGGGAACTGCAGACCATCAGGGCGGCTCTTGATGTTCTTGAATATGCCCAGCTCAGGAATTTCAATTTTGACAAGGATACCATCAAGATCTGGAAGTGCAAGACAGCGATCGTCACCGTCACAGAGAATATCTCCAGGCTCAAACGCCTCAAGGCGGAGGACAAGCTGAACATCACGGAATACAGACAGAAAAAACAGGCGATCTACGATCAGCAGGAGGCCCTGCAGAACAGGACGCCCGGACTGGATGATTTCCTGGACAGGATGGCGGCAGGCCTCCCTGTAGACTACTATTCCGTCGTCGGCCAGCAGGCCCTGGAGTACTGCAGACTTGCCGACAAGGGAAATAAAGTGCAGGACCAGCTGAAAGCCTGTATCGCCAAATACACTTACCATATGAAAGCCTTTGATCAGGAAGAGGACAAGCTGGACCAGCTCACCAATGCCTCCCGCAGCGCGGTAACTGTCCGCGCAGTGAGCGTGTCGGCGATCCTGGGAGAAGTCGGTACTATGGAAAGTGAATATATCATGGAATCGGACAAGTCCAGAGAACAGGAAATGTACGACATCAAACAGTCGCTGGAGCAGCTTTCCGACGCGGCAATGAGTACAGGCATGAATTATGTTGACACCCTGCGCAGGTTCCAGCAGATGAAGAATGAAGAGACAGGAGTAAAACAGTGCTGAGTCTAGGTGTGGATTTCGGAAGTACATATTCATCTGTGTCGGCATATCGAAGAGATACCAATAATGTCGAACCCATGCTGGCCGGAATGGCTGCGCCGCATATTCCTTCTGTTGTCTCTGTAAAAAACGGAGTCATGGATTTTGGAAAGGCTGCCAAGAGCAGAACCGGAAAGAGCGGTGTCCGGACTTTCAAGGGATTCAAGATGCTTCTGCCGGAGTCCCCTGAGACGGCCCGTCTGCGCGGATATACCGGGGAATACACGCCGGAGTATATCACAGAGCGTTATCTGGAAAATCTGCTCACTAAGGCTGTGCAGTATTATCACCGCGGGACCAAAGTTGAAAGACTTGTGATCTGTGTGCCGGAGATCTGGTTCCAGAGCGTCCGCAGTGTGAACGCCAGAGCCAAGCTCAGGGAGATCTGCCGCAAGTATCTTTTTGTCCGCCAGATGCAGATCGTCAGTGAACCGTCTGCCGCCTGTGCCTTTTTTGCATACAATTATCACAGGAACAGCAGGGAGGGAGAACTCTATGACGGACAGATCCTCCTGATCGACTACGGCGGAGGTACACTGGACATCACGCTGACAGAGATCAATCCCTGCCGGGACAAAGAAGCCCCCGGCCTCATGGAGATCCGCGTGCTGGAGCAGACCGGCGCCGGTGAGAATGCGGACGGAGAGATCGGAGAAGCCGGCATCGCATATATGGAAAATGTGATGGAGACTTCCCTCCGCAGATTCGGGATCACCCCTCCGGAAGGCGGGTTCCGCACCGAACCCAGATTTATGCGGGCGGTTGACCGCCTCGAGGAAGATCTTCAGTCCATGACGGAAGCGATCCGGGATACTTATGACGCTTTCGGCACAGAGAACCCCTCGGACATCATGGACTCCATGGATGAATTCACCACCATCGAGTATGGCGGGACGGATATTCCTGTCCGCTATTCTGTGATGCTGGAGGTCTACAGAGAGAGGATCTATCCGGTGCTGGACGCCAAGCTGGACGAAATGATCCAGTATATGCGTGAGAAAAAGATCCCCTTCATGGAGAGGAACAGCGAGAACTTCAAGATCGCGCTGGTAGGCGGTTTCGGAAACTTCTATCTGGTCGCCGATCAGATTGAAAAGAAATTTGCCTTCAGCTCCAGTGACCGCAGGCGCCAGGGTATCATTTTCAATCGCGGAGACAGAGAAAACGCCATCTCTATGGGAGCCGCTCTTCTGGCGGAGGGCATTATCGGCATCCGCAACACGGCACCTTATTCCATCGGCCTCGCATCAATGGGCTGTATGGACGACAGCGGTTCGGAAATGGGACCGTCATTTACGGATTATGCAATCCATTACAGAGAGCCGATCAGATTCGAGGAGCCCTTCTTTGCAAAGGACGCGGACGGACGGCCTCTCCTGTATTATCTCTCCGGCAAGGGAATCAGCAGGATCGCATGGTCCCAGAGCAGGGATCCGTCACAGGGGCGCGTAGATCCGATCCGTTCCGAATATGAGGAGCGCATCCGCAAGGCCCTGGCTGATTCCTACGGCATGCTGGCCTCCATTGGCTTTTCGCTGGACGGAGCCGGTGTTGTGAGTGTTCATATCCGGCTGCATGACTGGTTCGGAAGACCTATCGAGGGCCGGGATAAGATAGTCGAACTGACCAGGCTGGATGACCTGTTGATATAATCAGACAGAGTTTTTGTCACAGTCCCCAAGCAGCTGCGGACAGAAACAGGCTGAATTTACTTCGTGCTGCCGTCTTTTTTGCGGAGCGAGGAGGTTGGAATGAGATTTGGAAGAGTACATGACGGGCTTGAGCAGATGAGCAACCGGAGCAGTCTCGCTGTCGAGGATGTGCTTGATCTGTTTTACGACCTTTGCGAAGATGTCAGAGAAGAGACAGGCACGCCTGTCGATCAGCTCGAGATGCGCAATGAGGATGCCCTGATGCGGCGTCTTCCATGGACAGGCAATATTTTTGTAAAAACATACAGGGCCAATAAGGGCAGGTTCCAGTCGCAGACCAGAACGAAGATCCTGCAGGGTGTTGAGAGCGAGGTCACAGCTGCTGTCCGGGAGACAGATGAGGCGATCAGCGTCCTGGAAAAGACCCGAAGCCGCAGGGAGGATCTGGCGGCCAAAAAGAGGGAGCTGCAGAGGACACTGCAGGAGACGGAAGAGAGCCGCGCTGTGTGCAGGCAGATCCAGTCGGAGATCGAATCCCTTGAGAAGGAGATCGATCCGGTGCTCAAGGACAGGATCCGGGAACTCCGGTCCTATAAACAGGACAGAGAGAAGGAAGCTCTGGAACTGCATGAGCAGATCTCCAAGGAGAAAGCCGCCCTGGAACAGAGCGCTGCCGAGAACGGCAGACTCAAGCATGAGCGGGACGCCCTGCGTCTGCAGGCGGCCATGCAGAACGAGAAAAACGAAAAACTGCGCGATGAGGAACGCAGACTGGAGGAGAGCATTTCATCCATGGACGAGGCATCCAGTTCTCTGGATGAAAAGATCCGAAGCCTGCAGAGAGACCTTGAGAGCAGAGACTATGACAAGCTCCGCCAGTACAAGCTGGAAAAAATAGAAGCCCTCGAGGCACAGCAGGAAAACTGCACAGACCTGGAGGAAGAGATCGCCCGCACCCAGGCCGCACTGGAGCAGGAACAGGTGAAATTCCGCGAGACGACGGCAGCGGCAGCGCTTGCACAGGAGGCTCTCCAGAAGAAACTGGATGAGCATGCCGCCAGGCGCAAGGAATTTGAGGCCAAACAGGAGGCTTTTGAGAGAAAATGCGAGGCGGAAAAGGAAGCTCTGCAAAGGGATGAAGAGGAATTTGCCGATCTCTGCAGACAGGCCCGCGAAGAGGCCCGCAGACAGGAGGAGGCTTTCGAGGCTCAGTGCAGCGCGGAAAAGGAAAAGCTGGCCCAGGAGGCAAAGGACTTTGCCGTGAAGTGTGAGGAAAAACGGCAGGCCCAGCGTGATGAAAGAGCCCGCTTTGAGGCGCAGTGCAGTGCGGAACTGGACAAGCTCGGCCAGGAAGAGATCGCCTTCAAGGCCCGCTGCAATCTTGACCGTGAGAATATCGCCAAAAAGGCCGAAGCCTTCAAGCAGCGCTGTGCGGAGGAAGTCCGGAAGATCAGACAGGAAGAAGAAGCCTTCAAGGCCCGCTGCAATGCGCAGAAGGAGATGATCCTGAGGCAGGAGAAGGAAGCGAGGGCACGCTCCGAGAAAGAAAAGGAAGCGGTCCTGCGTTATGCGGAGACCCAGAAGATGGAGGCGGAGAAGCGCCGCCTGGATATCCTCCACACCAGAGAACAGGCGGAACAGGAACAGGAGGAACTGCTCCGCCAGGAGAAACAGATGGAGGAAGAACTGGGCAAACTCAGGAGCGAGCTGATCGAAGAGCGGATGGTAAAGGCCAGAAACAGGGTTGCGGTCATGCAGGAGATCCGCGGAGCGCTGGAGGACAGCTATGAGGTCCTGCTGCGCACCTCCGGCAAAAGGCAGGAGGATATTCCGGAGAAGAGGCTCTTTGACGCACTGCTGGACAGGGTCGATGACGAACTCAAGTCCTGTGCGGCGCTCTACAGAAATCTTGTCCGCAGTCTGGAAGGAGGGACGTTTTGAGGTGTGTAGTATGTGAAGAAAAACTGGATAACGCCCTACAGCACTCCTTTTGTCCCACATGCGGCTTTCCTGTTTTCAGGGTCCTGGACAATGATCCTTCAACCCGGAACAACATCAAAAGGGCAGCTGAGCGATGCAGGGATGCCTGGATCGGAGATGCAAAGCTCTGGGTTGTAGTCCACAAATACAGAAAGACGCCGGACGGTCTGGTCAGCGTCTCAGAGGACAAGGTGCCGATCGCTTCCTGCAGAGATCTCAGGAATAACGAGATCCACTGGCTGCCGCAGTCATTTGCCTCTGTCCGGACAAACCGGAAGATCAACATTGATCTGAAGGTCCGCAACGGAGAAAAGAAGTGCAGGGTGAGCGTTCCCATTGTGCCCCCTGCCGCCTCCGGCTCCTGGCACATAGGATTTACACAGGAGAGCCCGGGATATCTGCGAATGCACCTCGATGACGGCAGCAGATGCGTCAGATCAGGCAGGATCTCCATCCATGAAGCCGGGCTGAAGCCGGGGGATCCGGTTAAACCAGTCAACCAGTGCCTGAACTGACAGCGCAGTCGAAAAAAGGTGATTTGATATGAATGGTAATAATTTCTTTGACCGGCATTATTCACAGGGAATTCCTGACCAGCGGCCCGGATTTTTTGTGGGGATCCTGATCGCCCTGTTTTTTACCGGCAGCATCTTCGCCTGGGTATATGCAGTGCAGAAGAATACAGAGACAACCAGTGCGGTGGTCCATATCGTTTTTGCGGTCGCCGCGCTCTCACTGGTCCTGAATCTGTTTCTGCTTTTCCGGGTGGGCTACAATGGATTTGCGATGAACTTTTTTGTCAACTATGTGCTGGCACTGATCCTGACCATCGCGGGTTTTTATTTATTCAATATCCAGACTCCGGCAGCCAACCCCAATGACGGACGGGAACTGTGGAGATTTCTGTTCTATTTGCTGGCTTCAGGCCTGATGAACGGTCTGCCGACATTCGCGATCAGCGGGATCATGTGGATCCTCATGGCCATGTTCGGTGACATGTAAAAGGATAAATACATCAACAGATAAAGCACGGAAACGATTCAAACAATTGGAAAGGAGCGGAGCATGGGAGTATTTGAAAAAGCCGGGATGATTTTCGGGGGTCCCAAGAAACCGACGCAAAAGCAGATCAATGATGAGCAGAAGAAAAGGGCAAATCGTGTACAGGAACTGAATAATCAGATCCGTGCGGCTCTGGTGACTTTGAAAATAGAAGATCTGACCCACACCATCCCGCCCGAGACCCTGGAGAGATACGACAATATCCGCAAAGGTCTCGCGAAGGAATTTGACGGAAGTCCCGTCAAAAGGCTCGACATCGTCCGCATGGAAGAACTGACTCTGCAGATGGTGGAAAAGCTGCAGGACGCCATCCGCAAAGGCGACACACAGACTGTGAGCTGGATCCTGAAGGGCCTCTACTACAGCACCAACGAGGCGCGCAAGGACATCACCGAGTCCCAGCAGGAACATGCGGAGGAGATCCAGGAGAAGCGCGAGAGCATGCTGGAGAAGTATGTGACTGCCGTATCTGTCAGCGCACAGCAGCATGAGAAGATGGAGGAGATCCGCGTCATCACAGGCAAGATCAGCAGGAATACGGATGAGCGCAACAAGAAAAAATCCGAGATGGACAAGATGCTGAACGATAAGCCTTACCTGACCATGCAGCTGCAGGAGGCGGGCAGCCCCGAGACCATTAAGACACCGGAACTGATGGAGGCCGCCACGCTGGTCACAGAGGTCTATGATCTCAACGACACCATCAAGGATCTTGCCTCTATGGAGAAGAACCTGAGCCGCAGTGTGATGCAGGACCGCGAATCCATCCGCATGATCGACGCTGCTCTGAGCCAGATCGATTTCATGATGTCCGAAGAAGATATGGATACCCTCCGGAGCCTGCAGGATGAGATCGCACAGTCTATGGCGGATTCGGCGACCCAGTCCAAGGAACTGCAGGAGATCATTGACCGTCACCACCTGATCTTCGAGAACTGGCTCAAGAACCAGGCCAACTATCTGACTGCTGCAGCAAGGAAGTTCCAGAAGATGAAATTCCTCGAGAAGCGGGAGGAGCAGGAGCGCATCCGCGCCGAAAAACTCAAACAGGAGATGCAGGATGTGCGGCAGGAACTTGTGGCGGAAGAGATTGTCGTGAACGAAGAGAAGGTTCTTCTTGAGAACGAATAATGATCATTTTTGTCATATTCTGTATCTGACCATTGACAGGACCGAGGACACGGAGGAAATAAAATGAAATTTGGACCGATTAAACTGGGCGGCGGCAATAAAGATAAGAAAAACACCAAAGAAAAGAAGGGCTTTCTGGACGGAAGCACAAAGAAAAAGAAAGAATCCAGGGAGACTGTAGAACTCAAGCTCCAGGCTGAGCTGGATATGATTGCCGAGCGCTATCAGAACACCATCGTCAGCGAGACGGCAAAGATCCGCGAGAAACGCAGAAACGGCCGCGATGACGAGAGAAATGTCATCAGAGTCTGTGATGCATTTTACGGACTTCTGGTCATCAAGGAGGCCAAGGAGAATCTGGAGGAGATCCGCTCCACGACAGATCTCTGCAATTCCATGAACCGTATGGGCACAGCGCTCAAGGTCCTCAACCGCCTTGACGCCTCTCAGGAGACTCCCAACAAGTTCACCATCCGCCGCCAGATCGGCAAGATGCGCAGAAGCGCGGACAAGGGCGACAACCGTATGGAGAATGTCTACAAGGACATGGAGGAGTATGTCCCTTCCGATCTGATCGACAGACTGGTGCGCGGCGAGAGCGTCTACGAGTGCCTGCAGGGTGAATCTCTTCCCCAGAACAGTGACATTTCCAAGATGTTCGACAGCATGCTTGACGGTCTGACCGACGAGCCCGTCAACGACGCGGCCGTTGAGGGCAATATCGCCAGCATCAGCGACCTGATCAGCGAACTGAGCGACGACTTCTGATGGACTGCACACAGACAGCTGTTCACGCCCGGCCTAGGGCGTGAACAGCCCGGAAGGATTAGAACACGACAGGCAGCAGCTGCCTGATACAGGGGAACAATATGGCTTATTACAGTGGAAACGACGGGGATTATATCTCCCGCATCAGATCGATGGAAAGTCAGTGTGCCATCTACGAACAGCAGGCGGAAGATGAATACCGCTCCAAGGGAAGGCACACAAAGCAGGAGTGCATTTATCTGCAGCAGGCAGCAGACCTCAGACAGGAAATGGCCACGATCAGCACCGGAGGCGTGCAGGAATACCAGCAGCGCAAAAAGAGAGAGCTGGACATGCGCATCCGTGAGATTGTGGGCATCCTGAATCCGGAACTGCTCCGCCGTTTTGACGCGGGACAGGTCAAAAAAGGCGGCTCCGCAAAAGCCGGCACAAAGGCCGGGACCGGCGTAGCGTCCGGAGCCGGCGGCACAGCCGCCGCTGCAAAGGGCAAAGATTCCGATATCGACGTATCCAAGTGGTTCAAGGAGATCCCCCTCCATACCTTTGAGGATGTGGCGGGCATGGATGATCTGAAAGAGAAGCTCCGCCAGTGTGTCGTCGACACCAGGGTCGGAAAACTCAAGGAGTATCTGGGGATCCCCAGACTTCACTCCTTCTTCTTCATCGGACCTCCCGGATGCGGCAAGACCTATATCGTCGAGGCTTTTGCCCATGAACTGATGGAACAGAATTACAAGTATATCTCCCTGACCGGCTCGGATATCCTCAGCCGCTATGTCGGCGATGCGGAAAAGATCGTCAGCCGCATGTTCCAGGAGGCAGAGGAGAACGCCCCCTGCATTCTCTTTGTCGATGAGATCGACGGTGTCTGCAAGAACAGATCTCTGCCCAACCTTCCCGAACACGCCGCGACGCTGACAACCGCCTTCCTGGAGGGATTCAACCGCATCAACGAGCGCAAGGATCCCAAGACCATCATTTTCATCGGTGCGACAAACTATCCCGGCAAAGTCGACAATGCCATGATGGACCGCGTTGAACTCATCCGCGTTCCCTTCCCTGACAGGGGAGCCCGCGAACATGCCATCCGCAGACAGTTCAAGGATATTCTTCAGTTCGATGCGGACTGCAGCTATGATTTCATGGCAGAAGCAACGGAGATGTACAATTACCGCGATATTGTCCGTCTCTGCAACAGACTGAAAAATGAGATCGTACGTGACATCATGACCAAATACAGCGACGAGGAAGCTGCGATCAATGCCCTGAAAGACTGCTCCTATATGGTGGAACGAAAGCAGTTCGAGACGGCTAAACAGAACTGCCTGCCGGCGCCCAAGGATGCGATCATCCGCTCGCTGGACGAGTGGGAAGAGCAGTACAGACGCGGCATAGAAGGCGATGACTGATCAAAAGATGAGACAACCGATCAAAAGACGAGATGACTGATCAGAGGATGATTCGATGATCTGATCCGCGGCTGATCAGTAATGGAGCGGAGAATGGACAATTATACTGGCGATCTGTCTGTAGAGGAAGAACTTGCCCCGGTGCCTGTGACGCCCGAGCGATGGGCCAAGCAGTTCCGCACAAGGGATTTCGGCAATGAGATCCCAGATGTGCTCAACGGCTGGTGGTACAGGACCTGCAGCGGTTATCTTCCCCATCCGGTCGATGAAGTCATGAACATAGGCAGCACACGCGCCTTTTTGTTCACAGGTCCCGAGGGAACGGGTAAATATACGACTGCCATGCTGCTGGCGTCAAACCTCAAGGACCGCGGCTTTTCATGCTACAGCCTGACGGGAGAGGACTTTGACATCTGGAAGGGAGACCGCATGACGTCTGCCCTGCAGGCGGTCGCAGTCGGTCAGAGAGAGACAGATACCGGAGAGACGGAAATAGAGGGCCGCACGGTCATCATCCGCTATCCGGAGGAGTGCAGGAGATTTAAGCGCCTGCAGAAGGCTCTGTACTCGGTCTATACCTACTGCGAAGAAATGGATCTTCCCCTCTTTCTGATCGTGATCACACAGAATCCTTCCCGGATCAGCAGCCGGCTGCGCAAGGAACTGTTTCCCTGTGTTTTCCGCCTTCCGGATGAGGAAGAGCGCAGACGTTTCATACGCAATTATTATGAGGGGATGGGCTTCCGCTTCGACCTCAACGGCAATGCAGCCGTTGAGAAGGAGCGCAGGGAGAAGATGGTCAGTGACACAGACGGCTTTAGTTACGATCAGCTTCACAGGATCCTTCTGCTGGCTGTCATCACAGTCAAGGAGAAGACTCTGGAGAAATGTGTTTATGTTCCGGAGGAAGCGGTAAGAGCCATGCAGGAGATGGAATTCCTCTTTGTAGAACCGGAGGAACTGCAGCAGATCGTGGAGAGGATCCGCGACGAGGAGAAAATGGCGGTGACAGCCGGGGCTCCCCTTGTCCTCTCTGCCGCACAGGTTGAGGGCGCGCTCCCTGCAGCAGGAGCGGCAGCCGCGGACAGGCAGGCTCTGCCGGGCACGGACCCCGCAGCGCCCCGGGACAAAAACAGGAAGAAACAGGTGTCTCTGGCAGAAATGTACAAGACCATTACTATGGAACTGGGATAAAAAGGAAGGTGTGTCTCATGGAATATTGCAGTGCATGCAAGAGCATTCTGAAGCCGGAATATACATTCTGCCCTTTCTGCGGTGCAAAAAGACCGGGACAGGCCGATGGAGCAGGCACAGATCCGGCAGATTCAAACGAAGTGCTGCTTCTTGCGAAACCGGAGAAGGATGACGTAGTGATCTACAGGTCCTGGGAGGTCATCGAAACGAAGCTGAAGAAGACGGCACCGCCGAAACCTCCTGTCCCGCCCAAAACCGATGAGGGGAAAACAGTGATTGCCAAAGATCCCAAGACTCCTGTGCCTGACCCGCCCGAGCCTCCTGCACCCGAACCCCCGAAAAGTCCCAAAAACTATGAGGGGGAGATTCCCATTGAGGAGATCGCGCAGGCACTTCCAGGTGCAGTCGTCAGGATCGGTGATATCCCCTGGCATGTCCTGTGGATGAGGGCGGACAGCTGTCTGCTGGTAGCAGACCAGCCTGTAGTCAAGATGGCTCTGACAGAGAGCAGCCATCAGGTTTCCTGGAGGACAAGCAGACTCCGCAAGTGGCTCAACAATACTTTTATCAGCGAATTTTTTACACCTGCCCAGAGGGAACGCCTGCAGACTGTCAAGAATTCGACCTCGATCCGCAGAAAAGACGGATACGATTTTATCGAGAGCACGGAGGAGAGGGTTTCCATCCTGTCAAGGCAGGAATATGAGTTCTATGTCTCGCGCTGCAGCCACCATTCCTGGGAACTGTACGCTGAGCCGGGCCTTGTGAGGGATCTGTCCAGCGACACTTCCGGGAGCGGCAGTGTGCTGACCCTTTCTGTACAGAACGGCAAGGAGAACTGGGTCGAAGCGAGAACTTATGTCCGCGCCCAGATCTACCCCATGATCTGGTGGCGCATGAACAATTGATGACAGAGCATTGTGAGAAAATGATATGACCGGAGTGAAAAAATCGATTGCCTGCACGGCACTTGTTTTTGTACTGACAGCTTCTCAGATGGTTCCCTGCTGCGCGGATCTTTGCGGGACGCAGGTCCTGCGGCCGGGGGCGGAGGATCTTTTCTCTGTGACAGGCACGGATGAAGCGGATTCGGCACAGGACGATCTTGACAGCAGTCAGAAGAATGCCATTGCCATGCTCAATTACATTGCGGTCCTGACTCAGGAGATCAACTCCTCAAGGAACAGCAGACTGCATATGGAGGACGCCTATTCCGGTCTTGTCAACAATATGAATCCGAATGCTGTGGACAACAGGACCCTGGAGAAGGTGAACTCCCTTCTGGATCTGATGGAAAAATACCGCATGATGAAATTCAAGAGGGACCGCCTGAATCTCATTTTTGAGCAGAACATGGCCTATAACATCCGCTCGAATATCAACAGCAATCCTCTGACCGGAGCAGTCCTGCGCAAGGCACTTGCCTCCGGTGCGATCCTGGATCCCCTGCTCATTCCCGTCCTGTTCATGACCGCGGATTCCTCTGCGATCTATTCCTCCAAATCCTATGACGCCGCGACGCAGATGTTAAAAGACGGGTGGGCCCTTGATGACGAAGAGGCGGAGGCGATCCATCAGAGCAGAAAGGACACTTTCAGCTACATGGTGGAAATGGTGAGCCAGTACAAAATTCCCGGGAATCTGACATTGACCGAAAAGGCGGTGGAGAACTTTGTCAAATGGAAGAACGACGGCAATGTCTCCGGCAGGATCCGCTTCCTCGAGTCCAACAGGGAGACCTATCAGGCTTACGGAGGCTACTGGCTGCTTCTGGCCGAGAGCTATCACAGTATCGGCGAATACCAGGCCTGCCTGGATGCTGTACAGGAATACCTGGATCTGGATATCCATATTTTCCGCAAAGACCGTGATCTGGCCCAGATCCTTCCCCTTGCCATTTCCGCAGCGGGGCAGGTCTTTGAAGGAAACAAGTATATCCTTTGCGCCGCCGGCTTTGCCGGGATGATCCTGGATAATACAGATACGGATGACTGGACGCTGCGCTTTGCCGCCGCAGAGACCTACCAGGATCTGTACAACAAAACGGGAACCGGCAAGTATCTCGAGATGGCCTACGATGTTGTCCTTGACAATATCAACAGCATGGCTGTAAGGCAGAAAGAGATGAACAATGTCTGGATCTCCTCCGTACAGGAAGAGGAAATACCCCCGGACATCTCCCGAAATGAAAAAAAGGAGATCAGAGCACATAATAAGGCTCTCAAGGAAATCCGCAGAACGGAGCTTCCTCCGGTCTATGAACCTCTCCTTATCAACTGCGAGTTCCTCTATTCGCTGACGGATTCACTTTCGCTCACGCAGGAACAGGCAATAAAGGCGGAAAATATCCTCCATCCTTCGGGGGAGGCCCTCTTTCTGACAAAAGCCCTGGATGACCGCTATCATTTCGGGGATGCCGCCCTTTCCTCTGAGGAAGCTGCGGACGGGGATGATCAGGACGGACTTCCGGATCCTCTCTTCGGCGGTGTCACGATGACACTCCCCGCGGAATGGATGAATGTCGACTCTGTCATCCGGGTCACAGTCAGGGAAGAAGGATCCGACAAACAGACAGTTATTGAGGACTGGGCTCCGGATCTTGTCACACGGGGTACAGAGGGGGATATCAGTACCTTTAAGGCTGTTTATTCCAGCGAGGAGGCAAAAAAGTATCAGTGGAAGACCGGTGCCGAGATCAGTATCGATATTTATCCGGCCGATGATCTTGAGATTACACCCTGCCATTACAGCTATTACACGGATGACGCCAAGAAAAACTGGTACGAATATTTCCAGGTCTGGAAGGGATTCAAAAACCGCTGGTATGAATATATGCAGGTCTGGGGAAACAGCATCGCCTTCGTGAGAACAGAGTAACGGGCCTGTACCCTCAGTCCCCGGGAAAAGACGGACAGGCACAGCAGGACCAGTTCCGGGTGGATCAGGAAAATGACCGATATACAATATAATAAAGAACAAAAATATGAACGAAAGATAGATCTCTGGGAGAAGAAACTGTTTGATCTGACTTTGCGGAACGCCCTTCTCAGCGCCCGCATCAGATCGAACGTGCTCCCTTTCGAGATCAGGAAAGGCGAACTGGCTGAATTTATGGAGGCGCTCTGTGCGGGCACCTCCTTTTCAGTATGCCCCTGCGAGACACAGGCAGAAGATGGCCCGGCGCCTGAATACATCAGTGAAGAGACCGGTGCAGAAAAGACCGGTGTGATTCCCGGACCCGTCTCGAGTGCCCTTCTGGCGGCAGAGGGGACTCCCCGCAGCATTTCGCTGCAGTTAAAGCGCCTGTCCCGCGTGGCAAAGTCTTCTGCGGAGGAGACCGGAAGCGCCAATCTCTACTGGGGAATAGGACTTCTGCGCTGGTTTGATAAAAAGACACCTGACCAGGAGAGATTTGCCCCTCTTCTTCTGCTGCCTGCGGAAATTGTCCGGGGGCAGGGGGAGATCCCCTTCCGTGTGCGGGCGGCGGATGAAGAAGCTCTGGTCAACCAGACCCTGCTGGAGAAGCTGCGGATCGACTACAATCTGGACGGGACAGACTTTTCAGACCTGGTCCGGGAAGGGGATGATTTTGATCTTGCCGCGGTCCTGGACCGTTTCCGCGGCATGGTCGAGCCCATGCAGGAGTGGGAGATTGTGGAAAAGCCCTGCCTGGGTATTTTTTCCTATGCAAAATACATGATGTGGGAAGACCTGCATGAACACAGAGAGGAGATCCTTGGGAGCCGGATCGTCCGGTCGCTGGCAGGCGGCACGATCGAGTGGCATGAAGAGATGGACACCTGGCAGGCGGAATGTGCAGGGCACGAGATCCTGGCACCTGTCAGCCTGGACTCCTCGCAGAGACTGGCAGTCCATGCAGCTGCGGCAGGCAAGAGCTTTGTCCTCCACGGACCTCCGGGAACGGGAAAATCCCAGACGATCACAGCCATTATCGCCAACGCTCTGGCGCAGGGCCAGACCGTCCTTTTTGTCGCGGAAAAAATGGCAGCCCTGTCCGTGGTGCAGAGCCGTCTGGAGGAACTGGGACTGGATGATTTCTGTCTGGAGATCCATTCCCGCAAGAGCCGCAAAAAAGATGTGATCGAAAAGCTCCGCCGGGCGGCGGAGGCCCATCAGAATCCGGAGACCACCTCCTACAAGGAACTGGACAGCAGGCAGAAAGAGCGGATCGCGGATGCACAGACCTACCTGCAGCATCTGCACCGCAAGGGCACCGCAAATCTGTCTGTCTGGGAGCTCATGGACCTCTGTGAGCGCTTTCCCTCCGGTCTCCCGGAACTGAAACTGAAGGAGGACCAGGGCCGGGCAGCTGCTGCTCTCACACCCGCAGATCTGGCAGTGAGGCGGGAAGCTCTTGAAAAACTGACCGCGGCGGGCCGTGCAGTGGGGCACCCCTGCGGGCACCCCCTGGCTCCGATCGGCAAGACTGTCTACACCCAGGAATTCCGCATGCAGATGGAAGACCGGATCCAAAAGTATCTGGAAACGGTGGAAGCCCTGGACAAAGCCCTGGACCTTTATGCCCAAAAGACCGGTGAAGCCAAACCGTCCGGGATCGCGGATCTGCAGAGGGCGATCGATATCAACAATGAACTGGACTGCTGGAACAGACTGCCCATGATCTGGGCACAGTCACCGGCACCGGAACTTGCCGCCAGGCTTCAGAAAGCGGACACGGCGGCCCGGCACTATCAGAGCCTGACCATGTGCAGGGACAGGCTGCTCAAGGTATTCGGACCTCAGATCCTGCAGATCGAGGAAGAGGAAGCCGACCGCCTTCGGGGAAGCTATGACAAAGCCAGGAAATCCTGGGCACTTCCCCAGTACCTGGGCAAGCGCAGGCTGGAGACAGAGCTGACTGAATACTCTGCTGACGGTCAGAAGATCGGACGCCGCAGACTGGGACAGTATACACAGGATATACAGAATTATCAGAAGGAACTCCGCCTGTACCGGGAGGCCCTGCAGGCATGCGGAGATGATCTGGATGCTTTCCGGGATATGGAGGGGAATCTCATGATCCCTCTTCTCTACAAGGCTGTTCAGACGGCTGTTCAGAGCACAAAGAGGCTTCAGTCCCTGACGGGCAGCGACCGGGTCCGTCTGGAAAGGGCCGGCAGACCCGTCCTGCGTGAGCAGATCAGACTTCTGAAAGCGGCCTCGGAAAATCTGCAGCAGCAGGAGAGTGCTCTCAAGGCATTCCTTGAGTGCCGGGATACGCAGAAAATGAGGGATCTGGAGGAGAAGGACTGGTTCGCCGCCCAGAGAGAGTTCTGCGCGCTCCTGCGTGAAAACCGCACCGGTCTGCGCGAATGGATCCTGTGGAACCGCGCGCGCCAGGAGGCGTCGGCGCTTGGACTTGACAGCGTGATCGAAGCATACTGCGGGGGCCTTGCGCACGAGAAAGTGATCGTCTGCTGGCAGAAGGCCTGGACCCGGGCCGTTCTGCGCGAAATGATCGAGAAGGATCCGGTCCTCAACACCTTTTCCGGCATCCTGCTGGAGGAACAGATCTCGGCCATCCGCACGCGGGATCAGGAGCTGACACAGCTGGCGCGGGAGGAGATCCGCATGCGCCTTCGCGCCAATGTTCCCGGGTTTGTCGAGGAGGCACCGGACAATCCTCTGCTGTCCACATTCCGCAAGATCATTCTCGGCGGAGGCAAGGGCATGAGCATCCGTGATATCCTCACGATCACTTCGCCTGTCCTTCCCCGCCTGTGCCCCTGCATGCTCATGAGCCCGGTCAGCGCCGCACAGTACCTGGCACCGGAGAGGGCGCCCTTCGACCTGGTGATCTTTGACGAGGCCTCTCAGATCACGACAGCCAATGCCATCGGTGTTCTGGCAAGGGGCAGGAACGCGGTCATTGTCGGAGACCCCAACCAGATGCCGCCCACCAATTTCTTTGCCAGGGAGATCGATCTGGTCGAAGATCCCCTGGAGGACGACCTGGGCAGCATTCTGGAGGACTGTATCGCCATCAATCTGCCCCAGCTTTATCTGTCCTGGCATTACAGAAGCCGCCACGAGAGCCTCATTTCCTTCAGCAATGAGCAGTTCTATGACGGACGTCTCTTTACCTTCCCCTCCTCGGACGACGGAGTCCGGAAGGTGTCTCTGGACTTTGTGAACGGCCTGTTCGAGAGCGGCGGGCGCCGCGTCAACCGGGCCGAGGCGGAGGCGGTCATCGCCGAACTGCAGAGAAGGAGCAGGACCCCCGAGAAGAGAGGTCAGAGTGTCGGCATTGTCACTTTCAACATCCAGCAGCAGTCACTCATCGAAGATCTCTACGATGAGGCCAGGCGGCAGGATGAGATCCTGGCCCGCTGGGATGAACAGGCCGGTGAGCCCCTCTTTATCAAAAATCTTGAGAACGTTCAGGGCGATGAGAGAGATGTCATTCTCTTTTCCACCACTTACGGCCCTTCACCGGAAGGACGCATGAGTCTGAACTTCGGCCCCCTCAACCGCGAGGGAGGCTGGAAGCGCCTCAACGTTGCCATTACCAGAGCGCGCGAGGAGATGATGATCTTTACCTCCATCCGGCCGGAAAAAGCCGGATTATCCGGCTCTCTTTCCACAGGCGTGCGTATGCTCGACGCCTTCCTCCGCTATGCTGCCGGCCAGGCCCGGCAGGAGAGCGCAGAACAGGAAGGTCCTCAGACAGCAGCGGCAGGCGAAGCAGGCGCGGAAGCTGCAGCAACCACAGCAGTCTCGGCTGACACAGCAACCGTAGCAGCCTCGGCAGTCTCGGCTGACACAGCAACCGCAGCATCTGTATCAGCCGCAGCACCTGCAGCAGGCACAGCAGCCGAAGCTGACGCAGCAGCCGAATCAGGCGCAGCTGATATCGAGAGTCTCCGGCTCTCTATGGCGGGCAGCTGGCTGCGCCGCAATGACCATGGAGTCAGCGGTATTGCCCTGGAAATAAAAGAGGCCCTGCAAAAGCAGGGCCTGAAGGCAGTCTGCGGGATCGGCCGTTCCTCTTTCCGGGTGGATCTGGGGATCACCGACCCGGCGCGGCCGGACCGATACAAACTCGGTATCCTGCTGGATGCAGAGCATCTGGAATCAGACAGGACTTTTTCCGATCTGGAGATCGGGAGGAAAAAGGTATTGGAGGGACTGGGCTGGAAGCTTGTGTCTGTGCGCGCCATCGACTGGTATGACAGCCCGGAGAAGGTGCTGTCACAGATCACCGAAATGCTCCTCTAGCATCTGCTCGACCACGCTGTATCTGTTTTCAAAAAAGCCGCGGATCTCCCTGTCCGTGATCTGTGCAAAATCGAGCCCGGAATCGTCTCCGAAAAACCGGCGGAAATTGATCTCCATGGCGTCACTCATCTCTTCCTGGTAACGGTCCAGCATGGCGTCCACGGACTCGGGAGAGAAGATGGTCCTGCCGTATTCCAGGATGCGGCCGCTGAAGGCCTGGCGGAACTGTTCGTTTTTGGACAGGCTCACAAAGAGAGGAGAGGGATCTTTGTTCAGCACGTAGTTGAGAGTATCATTGTCTTTCAGTTCGGAGGAAATGGCCGCTGAGTTCACGTCGAAGAGGACCCAGCGCCAGCGCCCGTCCATATAGGGCGAATCCCCGGTGGTCTTTCCGGTGATGTCGAGGTTTTTGGGATTGGGATCGACCGGCTCGGCGCCCTCCTGCGCATACTCTGCATAAGCCTCCTCCGGCGCCTCTCTTGTCCTCCAGACGGCGTAGTTGCCGTTTGGCCAGTCGCCGCAGCGGGCACAGTAGATGAGGACGGCGTAGTAGTTGATAAAGCTGTCCATGTCGATGAGCTCGCAGGCCTGCTTGTAGTTGTCCGGGTCGGACATATCATTTTCCGTGATAAACCGGGTCATCTGTTCCAGAAGTTTACTGTCGCTCTCAAAGCCGACCTCGACGCCCTTGCTCTTGATCTCCAGGACATCCTCCTCGGGGACATTGTAGTAGTAACTGAAGTATTTCTCATCGTATTTTTCCGTGAGGTGATAGAGGCCCCAGAATTCGCCGTCCAGAAAGACCAGGCAGGGAACGTAATGCATGGCAGCAAAGCCCCGGTCAGCCGCAAGCTCTGAGACCAGGCGGTCTTTCTGTTTGGTGTAGAAGTCGTCGCCGCCGGTTGTCAGTGTGATCCGCTTGGGCGTAAAGCCCGTACCGAAAAAGTCATAGTGGAAGGAAGTGTTGCCGTCGTAGTCCCTGCGGGCGTAGAGATTGAGGCTCTTGGGATAAAAGCCCCTGCTTCCGCCGCCCTGGATCCGGATCCCGGCCTCCTGCTGCAGGAGCAGGCTCCCCTCTTCATCGAAAAACTGCACGTTTACCTGCCGCTCCCAGTCGGCACCGCGCCTGTTATAATTGGCGTCCCACCACCACCAGATATGGCGGTACCAGAGACTGCTGTCATTGAAGGAATCCGCAGCGGCAAAATCATCAAAGGTTTTGCCCATGACGTAGATTCCCTTCTCGTAGTCAAAGAAATTGGCTGGGTCGCTGACAATGGAGACGACTTTGGCTTTTCCGTAACCCTGCCGGCCGTCAAAGCCGACGAAATAGGAGGCGGTCTCGATCCCGCTCCGCTCGTCCTCCTCTGTATAATAGACGGCGCGCAGGATGGTGCATTTGTCGACGGGATAATCCGGAACTTTATAGTTTTTGGACTCGTAATCAGGCGCCTGTTCCGCGAGAAGCTCTTCATCAAAACAGGGGGTCACATCGGTGCGCATGGAGTGCACATTTTCCTGCGCGGTCGCGTCGGAAATCTCGATCCCTCCCTTGTAGCGCAGGGTATTGTCCTGACCGCGGACCGGTTCGGTCCCGTCCAGTGTATAGTAGATCTCTTTGGTCGGCGCCTTGATCTTCAGGGTAAAGGCGTCTTTGTAGAAGCCCGACGGCTTGGAAAAAATGATCCGGTTATTGCGGATCTCGTTATTTTCATATTCCTGCCGCGGCGCATGAAAAGCCAGCTCCCGCGGAAGCAGAAAGACGGCCAGTACCGCAATGGCAAGAAACAGCGCAGGCACAAGCCTGCGCCGCTGGATTCCGATGATTTTCAATAAAGAGTTCATTTGGTTCCCTTTTGAATGCTCTGCAAAAATAAAAAAGTATATCTGCAGAATAGTATCATTTTTTATCGATAGAAGGAGAAAACTGTTCGGCAGCTCCCCGGATTTTGGGTCACTCAGTCTCTGACAAAGTAGTGGCGGCCCAGCCATTTGGAGAGGCCGTCCAGACCGGGATAGACGATCCGCTCAGTGATATTGAGATGATCCAGCATGTCCCGGATCCGCCAGCGAAGCTCTTTTCGGATGATGTAGCGGGCGGTCAGGTCAGTGTGTTCGTTCAAAAAGGATTCGATATCCAGCATCTGATCCGGTATGACGGAAAAGAAGGAATACTGGTTCATGATGCGGGGATCGAGGGAAGGCGGCTCAATGATGACCATGGACCGGTCCTTCATATCCTCATCATATTGATGTACGCTGCTGCACACTTCTCTGAGCATATCCACCGAGAAAACGGTGGTGTTGTATTTTTTGATGATCTCGCGGTATTTTTCCGGCAGCATATCGTGCAGTTCATGGATATCAATGCGCCAGACGACAGAATCCCGTCTGTCCATATCCTCCAGATCGCTCTCTGTCATCGCGAAGTGTAGGGCAACGATCGGGGAAAAGGTCCAGTCAAGCAGCCTTGTCGGCAGACCGTGATGCTGGCCGAGGATCATCTGGTTCCAGATGGAAGCCTCGATGGAGGGCTCCTCCAGAATGGCGTACTTGGTGAAGTTGAGCAGCATGGGAGGCTCCAGCACATGGCTTTTTTCCTTGCAGTTGCGGCGCAGACTGGTCGAGAGAACAAAGGATGCGTCCGGCTCGCCTCTGTAAATAAAGAGGTTGCGGAAACGTCCCAGATCCTCCCGGTATTCCTGCTCGGAGATCAGCTGAAACAGATCCTCCATGGTATTGATCTCGATGTCATGGATCATGGCACTCTCCTTGATCGCCGCCGGCTTTGAAATCTGATCCGATCACTGCCGGCTGCCGCATGTCAATGACTTGGTCAGGCCCGGGGCACGGACAACAGTATGCTGTGAACAGAAATTATTATATCATAGAATTGTGTCAAGAGGTTGCCGAAAAACATCTTGCACTGCCTGCAAGCCCGTGCTATAATCGTTAATGCTGTTTGGAACAGCGAAGTTTACAGAAGGCTTTTGAATCATACGGGGCGCTTAAACCAGTATCCGGTTCCGGCCGGCATCAGGCGTCCAGGTAAGGAGGAAAAAATGAGAGAGGGAATCCATCCCAAGTATTATCAGGCAACTGTAACCTGCAACTGCGGCAACACCTTCGTGACCGGTTCCACATCTCCGGAAATCCACGTCGAAGTTTGCTCCAAGTGCCATTCTTTCTACACCGGCACGCAGAAGACAGCGGCTGCCAAGGGACGTATCGATAAGTTCAACAGGAAATATGGCCTGGGCACCAACTAATATTGATACCGAAATGCAGACGGCAAGGCAGCAGAGGGTAACTCCCCTGTGTCTTGCCGTTGTTGTTGT
>CAMKEX010000032.1 GCA_946411695.1 uncultured Lachnospiraceae bacterium | reverse complement strand
TGACAAACCTGTAGTCGGAAAGTTTTTTACCTTTTGTCTGGAGAAGGGCAATAAGGGCGGCAGAAAGCTCACGGAGAAAGCCGGCCGCGGCACGTTTATCGCCCTCCTTCTCTTTGTAGGGATCCCCCTTCCCGGGACAGGCGCCTGGACCGGCACTCTGGCCGCGAGTATTCTGGATATGGACTTTGTCCCTACGATCGTGGCTGTCATGCTGGGTGTCCTTCTGGCAGGTGTGATCATGATGACGGCCAGCGTCGTCGGATTTTCACTCCTGTGATCACTGACTGCTCCTGCACCGCGCGCGGTGAGGGAAATGAACAAACAGCTTTTTTATTCTTCATCTTAAGTAACAGCATTTGTACTTCAATAAGCAACATTCGTATTTCTTCATGAAAGGAAGTGTGTCTTCACTATGAATTCCAGTCAGCCAATTTATGATGCGTCGAAACTCGGATACGGGAAGATGGCCATTCTGGGCATCCAGCATCTGTTTGCCATGTTTGGTGCCACGATCCTGGTCCCGATCCTGGTGAACAGCTATTTCCACGGAGAGGGGCTTTCCATCCAGGTCACACTCTTTTTCGCGGGATTGGGAACAATTCTGTTCCACTTCCTCGCAAAATGGAAGGTGCCTGCCTTCCTCGGCTCGTCCTTCGCTTTCCTGGGCGGATTTGCCACTGTCGCTGAACTCAAGTCCGGAAAGTTCGCGGATATGACCTACGGCCAGAAGCTCCCTTATGCCTGCGGCGGCATTGTAGTTGCGGGCCTTCTCTATCTGATCCTTGCCCTGATCATCCGCGGCGTCGGCGTCAAGAAGGTCATGCGCTTCCTGCCTCCGATCGTCACCGGCCCCATCATCATCTGCATCGGTCTGGGCCTTGCTCCTTCTGCGATCTCAAATGCCTCCATGAACTGGCCCCTCGCGCTCATTGCCCTGGCTGTCGTTATCGTTTTCAATATCTGGGGCAAGGGAATGTTCAAGATCATCCCCATTCTTCTGGGTGTTGTCATTTCCTACATCGCAGCTGTGATCATGAATGCCATGGGTATGACCAATGCCGACGGCAGTGCCATCCTCAATTTCGCGCCTATTGCAAAGGCCGGTTTTGTCGGACTTCCGCCCTTTGTCCTGGCTAAATTCGATCTCACGGCCATCTTTGTCATGGCGCCCATCGCCATTGCTTCCATGATGGAGCACATCGGCGATATCTCCGCCATCTCCGCCACGACCGAACAGAACTTTATTCAGGATCCCGGCCTGCACCGCACACTGGTGGGCGACGGCCTGGCAACGGCTCTGGCAGGTATGTTCGGCGGTCCCGCCAATACGACCTACGGAGAGAACACCGGTGTTCTCGAGCTGAGCAAGGTCTATGATCCCAAGGTCATCCGCCTCGCTGCCTGCTATGCGATCGTCCTGAGCTTCATCCCCAAAATGGCCCAGGTCATCGGCACAATGCCTTCCGCCATCATCGGCGGTATCAGTTTCATTCTCTACGGAATGATCTCTGCAATCGGTATCCGCAACATGGTCGAGAACCAGGTCGATTTCACCAAATCCCGCAACCTCATTATCGCGGCTGTCATCATGGTATGCGGCCTGGGTCTGGGCGACGGAGCGACTTTCACGATCGGCAGTGTCACCATCACCCTGACTTCCCTTGCCATCGCCTCCATCGTGGGCATCGTCCTCAATGCGGTCCTGCCCGGAAACGATTATGAGTTCGGTGTGAATCCCCACGGAGACGAGAACAGAGGTATTCACGTGTAAGATCCGCGGATAACACATCTAAGCTTTATGGATGACACGTATAAGATTTACGGATCAATAGTTACACATTCAATTCCCGTATAAAAAAGTAAAAAAACAGCAGTCACCGCATTCTTTTGTGTTCTGACTGCTGTTTTCTGCTATAATTAATAGCTGTAATGTATAGTTCATATCTATCGCAGATGGAGAGAAAGGCAGATGATTAGAATGAAAGGCAGCAGATTTGTGTCACTTTTCCTTATACTTGCGATGGCAGTTTGCTCACTGACGGGCTGCGGTCTTTTTTCAATGAACAGCAAGGGCACCATGATGGCCAAGATCGACACGGAGACGATCTATAAGCATGCCCCTTCGCCCCTGGACGATATTGTCAGTGCTGTGGAGACCAGTTCCGCGCAGACAGATGAAAAAGAGGAGGGGGGAGAGGACGACGAGCTGTCGGATGAAATGGGAGCCGAGCGGTTCAATTTTCTCAGCACGAAGGCGTCCGGAGACAAATATTACATTATGTACACGGATCTGGAGGCCGGCAGCAGCATGTTCCTCTGCGCGTTTGACTCCCAGGGAAAAAACGGTGTCAGGGTCAAGCTTCCGGGCTCGGAAGACAGCGGTGTCAACCAGTTCAGTGTTCTTCCCGACGGCAGTATCCTCCTGCTGATCAACCAGTATGACGGGGAAAAAGAGGCGTTTATCTGGCAGCTGGCCTGCTGCACCATCGAGGGTAAGGAGCAGGCAGAACTGAAGGAAGTCTGGAAGAAGGAGATCTCCAGTGAAGAGGATTTCTATCCGGGCGGAATGGTGTCCCTGGACAAAGAGACATATCTGCAGACAGATGCGGGCCTCAGGGTTTATGACAACAAGGACGGCAAAGAACTGAAAAAGATCGAGCTGCCCAAGGATTTCAACGGAAATATCTGTAAAAGTGCCAAAGGGGACATCATCATTGCAGGGACTGATGACAGCGGCATAGCTGCCTACACACTGGACAAGGAGAAAGACAAATTTACAGCGACCAAATATAAGGCGCCCGATTTCTTCTTTACCGATTCGGTTGCCTCCGGCTCCGGAGAGTATGACTTTTATCTGACAAAGACAGACGGCGTATTCGGCTTTAAGCTGGACGGCGTCGGACCCGTCCGGGTCATGGATTTTCTTGCATCCGATCTGGAACTGGAAAGTACGGTGGGATGCTCGATCCTTTCGAACGGAACGCTGGTGCTGCTCTATTACAACATGGATTACGGCACATCGGCCGGTATGTTCAAAAAATCAGAAGGCGGAGGGGAGGACGGCAAGACCGCGCTCTCCCTCGCCTGCACCTACGCCGATATGAGCCTGAGCAAGGCGGTCGTAAACTTCAATAAATCCAGCGACAAATACAGGATCGTGCTGCTGGAGTATCCGTATGACGAAGATGGAAAGAATACTTTGAATATGGAGATTGCGGCGGGCAATATCCCAGATATGATCTGTGTATCAGGGGATATGCCCGTCGAAAGCTATGCGGCCAAGGGCCTGTTTGAGGACCTTGGCCCTCTGTTTGAAAAGGACAGTGAGATAGCGGAAAAGGAGTACCTGAGCAATGTACTGGATGCCTTCCGGATAGACGGGAAAATGTACTTTGTCACCCCTTCTTTCAACGTGATCGGGCTGTTCGGGAAAAAGAAGGATTTTGCCGGTACCAAAGGTGTAACGATCGCCCAGATCGAGAAGATGATGAAGGAGCGCAATATCGGATATGATACCGCCATGGGTGCAACGACCAGGGAAGGCATGCTGTCCTGGGTCCTGTTCTGTGCCATGGAGGAGTATGTCGACTGGGATGCCGGCAGCTGCAGCTTCGGTTCGGAATCCTTTGTGGACCTGTTGAAATTCTGTGCCAGGTTTCCGGGCAAGATCAATTATGAAAACATCAACTGGAACAAATACGAAGCTGCCATGCGGGAAGGAAAGCAGCTTGTGCGGGACGGATACCTCTATAACTTCGATTGCTACATGCAGGAGCGCTATGGCTATATAGGCGATGAGGTGGTCCTGATGGGCTATCCCGGTTCGGGAAATAACGGCCCTGTCATTCAGAGCGAACTGTCCATCGCGGTCAGCAAGGATGCAGCTGACCTGCAGGGCTGCTGGGAGTTCCTGCGCAGATTTTATCAGGATTCCTATCAGGAAAACATCGACCTGGCTTTTCCGGTCAGCAGAAAAGCCATGCACAAGATGGCGGAGAAGGCACTGCATCCCAAAATCCACACATATACAAATGAAAACGGAGAAAAGGTGTCAGAGCCGGAGACTTCTTCTGTTTTTCTCAACGGGAAAGAGATCAAAATCCCTGTTCCCTCGCAGGAGGATATCGATACCGTCATGAATATCATCAATTCTCTGGACATGAAGGTGAGTGTGGACAGCAAGATCACAGGGATCATCAACGAGGAAGCCGGTGCGTTTTTTGCGGGGCAGAAGAGCGCCGAGAATACGGCGGACATCATACAGAGCCGGGTAAAGGTCTATATCAGCGAGACAAAATAGGGACGGAAAAGCTTTTGTCCCGGGCAGGCGGCCTGTGCACAGCTTCCGACAGCTGGGCACAGGTCTTTTACAATATAAGATAAGGATTTACAGATAAGGATCTGCATTCTGAACGATGGAGAATCTATGAGCTATTCATTTTGTTTTGGACCATCAGGGTCGGGAAAAAGCCGTCTGCTGCGGCAGATCATCATTGAGAAAGCCGGGAAGTCCCTTGCCGGCATGGGACGGGACAGGACCAAGTATATTGTCGTAGTGCCCGAGCAGTATTCCATGCAGACACAGCGGGAACTGGTGCAGGAGCATCCGGCGCATGTGCTGATGAACATCGATGTACTCAGCTTCGGACGCCTGGCCCACCGTGTCTTTGAAGAGACGGGGGCGGACCGGCGCACAGTCCTGGATGATATCGGCAAGAGCCTGCTTCTGCGGCGGGTCGCTTCACGCTGCGCGGATGATCTGGAGATCCTGCGCAGGGGGATCCACAGGCCCGGAATGATCGACGAGGTCAAGTCGGTGCTCTCCGAGTTCATGCAGTACGGGATCGGCGGTGAGCAGATCGAAGAGATGGCGGCCTTTGCGGGGGAGCACGGGCAGAATGCCCTGCAGGCAAGACTGCATGATCTGAAGAAACTGTACGAACAGTTCAAAAGCGCCGAGGCGGATTCCTACGTCACTTCCGAAGAGACACTGGATCTTCTGGCAAAGGCCATCCCCAATGCCGGCAGCCTTAAGGGGAGCGTGATCGTCTTTGACGGATTCACCGGGTTTACAACCGTGCAGTACAGGGTTGTGATGGCGCTGATCCGCTGCGCCGCGGAGGTCGTTTTTTCCTTCACGGTCTCTCCGGATCAGGGAGCTCCTGTCAGTGTCACGGCATCCGGGGGTCCTGCCGGGAGCGAGGAAAACCTCTTTTACCTCAGCCGCCGGACCGTATACGACATTATCAGGATGGCGTCAAAAGAGGGGCTGAAACGGGGAAAAGATCTGTACACCGGCCTGTCCTTCTCCGGCCGGGAGGAAAACGGCCGGGAGGAAACCGGCTGGGAGAAAACCGGTCGTGGAAAAACCGGTCAGGAGAAAGCCGGGAGCGGAGCGGGAGATCTTATGGGGGAGGAGACAGCTGTTCTGCCCAGATTCCGGGAGAGCCGTGTGCTGGCGCATCTGGAGAGACATCTGTTCCGGTATCCCGAGAAGGCTTTTGAAGAAAAAAAGAGAGGAGAGACATCGGAGAGCCTGCAGCTGTTTGCCGCCTCGTCTCCGCAGGAGGAGGTGCGGCTTATTTTCGGCAGAGTCCGGCGTATGATCGCCCAGACAGGGTGTGCCTACAGGGACTTTGCCATTGTCACGGCAGATCTTGAGACCTACGGGGACCTCTTCGCGCTTGAAGCGGAGCGGGCAGGGATCCCTGTCTATATAGACAGGACCAGCGGCGCATTTCACAATATCCTGATCGAGGGGATCCGCAGTGTTCTGCAGATCTCTTCGGAGAACTTTTCCTATCCGGCGGTCTTCCGCTATCTGAGGAGCGGCCTGAGCTCCCTGACGGAGGACGAGACGGACAGGCTTGAGAACTATTGTCTCGCCAACGGCATCCGGGGCAGGAAAAAGTGGACCATGGCTTTTGATGCCTCCTGTGAGGAGGCCAGGATCAGATTCCTGCGGGAAGTGGAACCTGTGACAGGCCTCAGTGTCCGTGTCCTTCCGGGTGCGCCGGCAGGCAGCGGGCCTGATGCCGCAGATGCCCCAGAAGCCGCAGAGAAGCCCAGGCGCGCCAGGACAGCGGCTGTCCGCACCAGGGAACTGTACGATTTCCTTGCCGGCTGCGGGGCCCAGGCCAGGGTGGAAGCTTTGGCGGATTCTTTCGGAGAGTCCGGGGATGTGGTCCGTGAACTCCAGTACCGCCAGATCTACCGCCATGTGATCGATCTGCTGGACCAGATCTATGACCTGGCGGGGCAGGAGAGGATGAGCGCCCGCGATTATCTGGAACTTCTGGAGGCGGGCTTTTCCCAGATCCGCCTGGGTACGCTTCCCCAGCGGGTGGACCGCATTCTGGTGGGAGATATCGAGCGCACCAGACTGACCCAGATCAGCCACCTCTTTGTGGCGGGCGTCAATGAGGGCAGCATTCCCAGGAGTGCCTCCAGAGGAGGCATTCTGTCGGATATGGACCGGGAGTTTCTGGCGGCGTCGGGCGCCGTGCTCGCGCCGACTCCCAGGCAGCAGATGTTTACGCAGAGACTGTATCTGTATCTGAATATGACAAAACCATCCCGGTCACTGACGCTCTCTTTTGCCACGGTGTCCAGGGACGGCAGGAGCCTGCGGCCCTCCTATCTGGTCTCCATGCTGCGGACTCTTTTCCCCGCCCTGCAGACGGAATATCCCGAACAGGAGCCCGTTACAGGGAGGATCACAGGCCGGGCAGACAGCCTGAGCCTTCTGGCGGACCAGCTGCGCACCTTCGTCGAGGGAAGGCTGCCGGACGCAGAGGCTTTCATGAGGGACTTTTCCCTGCTGTACGGCTTTCATACAAGTCCGGAGGTCATGGCCGATGAGGAAATACGCCGGGCACTCCTTCGCCTGCGCGGGGCAGCCCTGTCCCGCTACCGGCCTCAGGTCCTGCAGAGCGGCCTCGCACAGGCCCTCTACGGAAAGATGATCGTCGGAGGCATCAGCAGGATGGAGACAGGCGCCAGATGTTATCTGCGTCAGCATCTTCAGTACGGGCTGCACCTGCGCGAGCGGGACCAGTATGAGTTCAGGGCGGCAGACGGAGGCAGCATCCTGCATGCGGCCCTGCAGCGCTTTGATGCCCTCCTCAGAGCAGAGGGGCTCTCCTGGACGGAGTTTTCCGCCGGTGACGCCAAGAGGCTGGGAATGCGGGCCCTGCAGGACGAGGCAGCCGTATACAGAAACCTCCTTCTCTACAAGAGCTCCCGCGACGAGGGCCGCCTGGGCCGCTATGCGAAGAGGCTTCTGCGCACCATCGACACCCTGCAGTACCAGATCGGGGAGGGCGATTTTGTACCGGTCGCGTCCGAACTCTCCTTTGGAGGCAGACAGGGGGGCATGCCCGCGATCCGCTTTGAACTGGGAGACGGCAGAAGTCTCCTTCTCACCGGCAGGATCGACCGTTTCGACATGTGCACGGAGCAGGGCCGCCGCTATCTGCGTATCATGGATTACAAAACGGGCAAAAATGATCTCGACGAGGACCTGATCCGCAGGGGCCTGCAGCTGCAGCTCATCACCTATATGGAAGCCCTGCTGAATGCGGGAGCCGACCGTCTCGATGCCCTGGCCGAAACAGGGTCTGTACAGACAAATACCATGGGAGAATCCGGCTCGGGGGATCACTCCCCGGATGTCCCGGAGATCATCCCTTCCGCCATGCTCTACTACAGGATGAACGAGCCTGTGATCAGGAAAACTGCCGCGGACGTCCTGCCGGTAATTCCTGATCCGGCAGACGCAGACACAGAGCCTGCCGGCAGCAGTGAACCCGACAGGGAGGACCTGCTTCATTCGGAAGATGCAGCGATCCGCAGCCAGCTGCGGCCGACCGGTCTTGTCTATGAGGACGAAGAGAGCATTTCCCACCTGCACAGATCTTTCAGCGGAAGATCCGATGTCATTCCGGTCACACGCAGCACCAGGGGCGGCTATACGGCTGCCTCGCGCCTGATGGATGACAAAAAGTACCGGGAACTGGCCCAAATGGCCAGGGAGGCTCTCTGCCGTCTGGCCGTCCATATCCTGGACGGTGATGTCAGTGCTCAGCCTGCTGTCCTGGATGCAAAGACAACTGCCTGCGATTATTGTCCCTACAGAGACGCCTGCGGTTTTGATCCCAGGATCCCGGGATACAGTTACAGAAAAGACGAATGATACAAAGACGAAAGATACGGAGAAAAAAGAATGGCGATTCAGTTTACTCCCGCCCAGCAGAAGGTGCTGGATGCACGTGATCACAATATACTGGTATCGGCGGCTGCAGGCAGCGGCAAGACAGCTGTTCTGGTCGAGCGGATCGTCCGGCTTGTCAGCGAGGGAGAGCATCCCCTTGACATCGACCGCCTGCTCGTTGTGACATTTACCAGGGCCGCCGCCGCCCAGATGCGGGAACGGATCGGAAAAGCCCTGTCCGCACGTCTTTCCCTGGACCCTTCCAACACGCATCTGCAGCGCCAGGAGGTCCTTCTGCACAACGCGCAGATCACGACCATGGACAGCTTTTTTACATTTCTGCTGCGCAATTATTTCAGCGATATCGATCTGGATCCGGGCTTTCGGCAGATCGAGCCCACAGAGAGCAGGATCATCGCCTCGGAGGTACTGCAGGATTTTCTGGAGGAACAATATGCCCGGAAGGACCCTGCATTCCTGCGCTGTGCCGCATATTTCTGCCCCGGGATGGATGACCGCCTGCTCGAGGAACTGATCCTGGAACTGTGCAGCAGGGCCGGAAGCCATCCCTCCCCGCAGGCGTGGCTTGGTGAGCGCGCCCTTGACTACGATGTAGAGGATGAAGAGGCACTCTTTTCCGCAGAATGGATGCGGTCGATGATCCTCCGCCTGGCGGATGATCTTCTTGAAACAGGACTGCGCTACGAGGCCATGAAGGAGATCTGTTCACAGCCCGGGGGCCCGGATGTGTGCTATGGATTCCTGGAAGACGAGCGCAGAGGCCTGGTCGGAGAGATCGGACAACTTAGGAGAGAACTTGAGGAAGATCTGCAGGATGCGTCTGAAGACCGCGGCAGACAGGAAATTCTTCTTTATAAAAAACTCTGGGAGGAGATCCAGCGTTCACTGGGGTGGGAGTTTCCCCGTTACCCCTCTGTCAGGGGCAAAAAATATGACTATATGGATCCCGGCCTCAAGGAAACCGTCAAGTCCATGCGGGACGCGCAGAAGGAAAGGATCCTCAAACTGAAGGCTTCCGCCGGCGGCCAGTCCCCTGACAGGATCCTGGCCATGATGGACTGTGCGAGGGAGCCTCTTGTGACACTCTCCCGACTGGCGGCAGAGTATCGTGAACGCTTTCTGGAGGTCAAGAGGGAGAGGCATCTGATCGATTTCGTGGATCTGGAACACTTTGCCCTGGATATTCTGGCAGAGAGGCAGGAGGACGGCAGCTATGTTCCCCGCCGTGCCGCAAGGGCCCTCAGAAGCCATTATGCGGAAATCCTGATCGACGAATATCAGGACAGCAACGAAGTGCAGGAACTCCTCCTGCAGATCATCTCCGGAGAAGACGACGGGCGCAAGAACCGCTTCATGGTCGGCGATATCAAGCAGAGCATCTACCGGTTCAGGATGGCTCGTCCCGAGATCTTCATGGAAAAATATGACACCTATCGTCCGGATGATCTCGACACGGAGCGGATCGAACTCGACCAGAACTTCCGGAGCCGCGCCCAGGTACTGGACTGTGTCAACTCTCTCTTCATGCGGATCATGCGCAGAGAGGTGGGAGGCGTTGTCTACGATGAAAATGTATCCCTGAAAAAGGGCGCGGTCTTTCCGGATGAAGCGTCCTGCGGCAGGGGGGGAGGAGCCCCTGCGGCTGCCCCGGACAGTGAGGGATTGGAAGGGACACAGGAACAGACCTGCCGGCAGGAAGACCTGGGGCGGGAATCCGACCCCTACTGTGCGGAACTTCTGCTTCTGGAGACCGGTCCGGTCAACGAAAAGGAGGACGGTGAGGAGACCGGCACAGTCAACGGGACCCCGTCCGCCGGCGGAAATCCGTCGGGAGAAGATGCCGCTGCATGGGAGGATGAGGAGGAAGAGGACGGCTTTGTCGCCCTCTCCGATGAGATCGGTGCCCTTTCGGACCGTCAGAAGGAGGCCCTTCTCATTGCGGGGCGGATCCGTGAACTGGTCGGCAGCCTTCCGGTGCGCGATGATGCGACAGGGGAGATGAGACCTGCCCGCTATGGAGATATCGTCGTTCTGCTGCGCAGTACAGTCGGCTGGAATGAGGACCTCAGGGCTGTCTTTGCCCGCGAGGGGATCCCGGCCTATGCGGAGTCAAGAACTGGCTATTTTGCGGCACAGGAGATCCGTGAGATCATCCAGATGCTGCGTGTTCTGGATAATCCCCGCCAGGACATTCCCCTCTACGGGGTTCTGCGCGGATATTTCGGGGGCTTTACCCAGGATGAGATCGCCATGATCCATCTGGCCTGCAGGGAGGGGATGCTCTACGATGCCCTCTGTGTGTCTGCAGGAGAACAGCCTTGTGCAGAGACTGCAGCAGAGACTGCAGGAGAGACTGCAGGAGAGATTGCAGCAAAGACTGCAGCAGATACTGCGGCAGATGAAGAGGCTTCTGCAGATGAATTAGCTGCAGATGCAGCTGCCGCCGGGAAGACAGAAGGCCCGGCTCTTCCGCAAACTCTTGTCCGGAAATGTGCGGATTTCCTGGCTTTTCTGCGCGGATGGCGTCTGCGCGTGCAGTACAGTCCCGTCTCGGAGATCGTCACAGGCCTTCTGGAGGAGACCGGTTTTCAGGATTACTGCACGGCACTTCCCGCGGGGGCGCAGAGGTCCGCCAATCTGCGGTTTCTGCGCAGCCAGGCGGATGCCTTCACAAAGACAGACTTTACGGGACTGTTCCAGTTCCTGCGCTACATCGACGGCCTGCACCGCCAGGAAATTGACTACGGCGAGGCGAATACGCTTGATGAAAACGCGGATGTAGTCCGTATCATGAGCATTCACAAGAGCAAGGGCCTGGAGTTCCCCGTCTGCTTTGTGGCGGGACTGAGCAAGAACTTTGCCTTCCGCCGCTTCGATGCCTCCGGTCCGGTGATCTATGACGGGGACTGGGGCGTCGGAGTCAACTATTTCGACACTGTATCCAGGGTCAGTTCCACGACACTGAGGCGGGAGGAGATCGCGGAGAAGATCAGCCGGGACTGCATGGGCGAGGAACTGAGGGTTCTGTATGTTGCCCTGACCCGGGCCAGGGAAAAACTCATCCTGACTGCATCCATGAGGGGATTTGCCGTAAAAATATCCGACTGGAAGGCAGCCATGGCCGGCTTTTTCTATGACCGGAGTGCATACAGGCTGTCGCCTTCCATGATCGCAGGAGCTTCCTCCTTTGTACAGCTGATCTGTCAGGCAGTCCTGGCGCAGACCGGCCCGGACTTTGAATTTGATGCATCTGACGGCAGGGAGGCCGGATCCGATCTCCCTCTCAGGGTCCGCATGTGTTCACAAAAGGACCTCACTATGCAGGCGGTTGAGGAACAGTATGACCTCTCCCGGTGCGAGGAGATCCTGCGCAGTATGGAGGGGCTTTTGCTGGACGCCCAGCCTGATCCCCGGGCGGCCCGGGAACTTGCCTCCTGGTTTTTCAGGACCTACCCCCACGAAGAACTGCAGGACCTCTATGCACAGACTTCCGTTTCGGAACTCAAGCACAGAGCAATGAGGACTCTGCAGGAATCGGGTGAGGAGACGGGGGAAAGCCCCATGGAGCTCTTTCCCGAGACGGTTCCCGTGCCATATCTGCCGGCATTCCTCCTGAGAGAGGAGGCGGAAAGAGCGGATTCTTCGGAAGAGGAGGAGAAGGAAGATGGCCAGGATGCAGGACCTGCCGGCAGGCAGGGCACCGCAGGCGGAGTCCTTCAGGACGCCGCAGCGGGGGCAAGAAGGGGAACCGCCTTCCACCGTGTGCTGGAACTGATCGATTACAGGCTTCGAGACCGGTGGATCGCAGGCGGGGATGAGGGAAGAGAGGAACTTGAGAAGTGGCTCAGGCTCCTTCCCGATACCGGAAAGATCACCGGGGAGGACGCTGCCCTGGTCAGCGCTTCCCGCGTCCTGCATTTTCTGCGCAGTCCCCTGGCCGGGCGCATGGCCCGGGCCCAGAAGGAGGAGAGACTGTTCCGCGAACAGCCCTTCGTCATGGGATGCCCCGCAGATCAGGTCTCGGAAGGACTGCCCCACGACGAGATGGTGACGATCCAGGGTATCATTGACGCATTTTTCATCGAAGATGATCATATTATCCTGGTGGACTACAAGACAGACCGTGTCAGAGAAGCCGGGGAGCTGACTGCCCGCTACAGGACCCAGCTCAATCTCTATGCGGAGGCCCTGCAGAAGGCCTATGCTCTGCCTGTAGCGCAGAAGCTGATCTACTCCACTGCACTTGGCCGGGAAATCGATGTATAATGATGAGAACGGCTGCCGATGCAGCTTTTTGAATTTTTTTGTATGAAAAACAACAGATTGATTGGAGTATCATTTTATGGCTTTAAAAAAACCGACTGTCCTCATGAGTATTGCCGCTGTCCTGTGCCTGCTTGTCCTGACAGCCTGCTCGAAGGCGGATGCCTCAGGAGAAAGTTCCGGCACCGGCGCTAAAGGGAAAACGGTGCAGATCGAAACCGCGTCGAAGACAGATGATTCCGGCAGCGCTGCCGGGAAGGCAGAGCCTGACTATTCGGCCATGTTCACGGAGCGGGACATGAGGACTTCCTGGTCCGCCGGATCGGCGACAAAGATCCTGCTGGAAGGAGAGAAGATCCGGACAAAAGGGGGAGGACTGTCCGTCAGCGGAAGCACTGCCGTCATAGAGTCCGGGGGGACTTATTACATCTCAGGGACCCTGGCGGACGGACAGATCATCGTGGATGTATCCGATAAGGAAAAGATCCAGCTCGTTCTCGACGGGGCCCACATCACCTGCAGCTGCAGCGCCTGCATTCTGATAAAAAGAGCTGACAAGGTCTTTGTCACCCTGGCTGACGGGAGTGAAAATGATCTGTCCGACACGGGAGATGAGTATCTCCAGTCGGATGAGTCCATGAATGTGGATGCCGTCGTTTTTTCTAAATCCGATCTTGTATTCAACGGGACCGGAAGTCTGACAGTCGAGGCCGGCTACCACGACGCGATCGTCAGCAAAGATGACCTGAAGTTTACAGGCGGCACTTATGAGATCAACGCTGCCGACAAAGGAATCGTGGGCAAGGACTCTCTGCGGATCCGGGACGGGTCCTTCTCGATCGTCTCTGAAGATGATGCCCTCGTATCCAATAATGATGAAAAGGCAGGAAAAGGATATATTTATGCCGAGGGGGGAGATTTTTCCATCACGACCGGCGACGGCGCCGTGCGCGCCGCGGGAGCAGTGGTCATCCGGGGCGGAAAAATCGACATCCTGCAGAGCTACGAGGGCCTGGAAGGGCATACGATCGACATAGAGGGCGGAACTGTCAGCATTGTCAGTGCGGACGACGGGTTCAACGCCAGCACGGATACTCCGGGTGTCGGCGGGAATGAAGTGGAGACCAGCTGTTATATCCGCCTGGCAGGCGGTTCTGTTTATGTCAACGCCGGGGGCGACGGGCTTGATTCCAACGGCACGATCCTGATGGAGGGCGGCTGCCTGATCGTCGACGGACCGGAAAATGACGGCAACAGTGCGCTGGACACGGGTACGGACATTGTGATCAGGGGAGGGACGGTGCTGGCTGCCGGGAGCGCGGGACAGGCAAAAGCCCCCTCGGAAGAGAGCACACAGAATTCGGTCTTTTATCTGTCTTCTCATATCATTCCGGGCGGAACGGAGGTTGAACTTGTGCGTGCCGGCAGAGAAGCTGTCTGCAGCTTCACACCCTCCAAAAACTGGTCCTGTCTTATCCTGAGCGACCCCGGGATCAAAGAGGGGGCCTATACACTGAGAGCGGGGGATGAACAGATCCGATTGGAGGTCAGTTCTGCCGTAACTTCTGCCGGAGGCGCCGGTAAATAACAGATGTCCGGAAAAAACCGCGGGACCGCCGGTGAGGCGGACTGTGCACATCTTCTTCATACAATCTTAACAAGATGTATGGAAAAAAGGACACGAATGATGGGGATTATCCACAAGAAACTGACCTCTACATGAAAATAGTATGTAGAAAAAGCACAAAAGATATGATATAATCCTAACAGACATGCGGAACAATGCGCATGACCAGATAATCAGTTTATTGTACGGCATTGGAATGTGTACAAAAAAGGAGGTTGGTTTATATGAATTTCTTTAACGACGAGATCCATCAGGATATGGTAGACATGTATCGTGATTTTGCTCAGAACTCCTGCGGCCCGATCGCAGCTGAGCTCGATGAGCAGGAGAGATTCCCCGAAGAGCTTATCCCTGTAATGGCAGAGATGGGACTTCTGGGCATTCCTTTCCCTGAGGAGTACGGCGGAGCAGGCCTCGACGAGGTATCCTATGCACAGTGCGTCGAGGAAGTTTCCAAGGTTTGCGCTTCCACCGGTGTCACAATTTCCGCACACACCTCCCTTGGCACATGGCCTATTTACAAATTCGGTACCGAAGAGCAGAAGCAGAAATATCTCCCTGATCTCTGCTCCGGCAAGAAGCTCGGTGCTTTCGGTCTGACTGAGCCCGATGCAGGAACTGATGCTGCAGGCCAGAAGACTGTTTTCGAAGACAAGGGCGACTACTATCTGGTAAACGGCTCCAAGATCTTCATCACCAACGCAGGTTATGCGGATGTCTTCATCGTTTTCGGTATGACTGACAAGTCCCAGGGCACAAAGGGCATCTCCTGCCTGATCATGGAGAAGGGCATGGAAGGCTTCACCATCGGCAAGCACGAGCATAAGATGGGTATCCGCGGATCCAGCACCTGCGAGCTCGTATTCGACAACGTCAAGGTTCCGAAGGAGAATCTGCTCGGCGAAGTCGGCAAGGGCTTCAAGATCGCTATGATGACTCTGGACGGCGGCCGTATCGGTATCGCTGCTCAGGCTCTTGGTATTGCTGAAGGCGCTATCGAGATCACAAAGCAGTACGTCAAAGAGAGAGCTCAGTTCGGCAGACCTATTGCCAAGTTCCAGAACACTCAGTTCGAGCTGGCTAAGATGCAGGCACAGACTGATGCTGCAAGACTTCTGGTCTATCAGGCAGCTAATGCTGTTGACCAGGGCAAGCCTTACACCTTCCTGGCTGCAGAGGCTAAGCTCGTTGCTGCCGGCAATGCAAGTGATGTTACACGTCGCTGCGTACAGCTGTACGGCGGCTATGGCTACACCCGTGACTATCCCATCGAGCGCATGATGCGTGATGCCAAGATCACCGAGATCTATGAAGGCACATCCGAAGTTCAGATGATGGTCATCGGCGGCGCTATGCTCAGATAATCGGATTTTATGATCCGCAGCAACCTGACCGTCAAGGTCCAGGCTGCCAAAATGTAATTACAGGCTCCGGTGCAGGTTTCTGCACCGGAGTTTTTGATTCCGATCATATGAAAAAAGAAAAGACCTTATCTATACTGATCTATATTTTCAGGCCGGTGATCCTCTATCTTATTGTCAGTGAACTGGCAGCCGAAGCTCTGGATTTCGTATGGGACAATTACCTGCAGGAAACCGCTTTGCAGGGTGCGGGTATTGCCTATTCCCATTCCGTACAGACTTGCTGGCCTTTTCTGAGGCTTGTTTTGTCTGCTGCTGCGGGGTGCATCCTTGTGCGCCGTGATGCCTGGACGGAATTGTCCGCTTTTTCCGCTGCCCGGCAGAAGAGGAGGCTGTCTGCTGCAGTTGCCGGAAAGGAGAAAGCGCCTCTGGATCCTGCGAAAACAAGTTTCCGGTCCCGGCTCTATGCAGCTTCCGATGAGAGGGTACGTATGCGCGTCCTCTCGCTCCTTCTGCCCTCTGTGATGTCCCTTGCGCTGGGGATCAATGTACTGTTCTCCTGCTTTTTGCCGGACCTGGTTTCACAGGGGATCCGGGAAGGCCTTCCCGGACTTGCCGGTATGCTGCTGCAGATCATCATTTACTGCTTTTTCATGCCTTTCGTCGAAGAGACGGTATTCCGGGGGATACTCTTCCCGCGTCTGCAGAGGCAGTACGGGACGGGGATTGCAGTGCCGGCATCTGCCCTGTTTTTCGGACTCTATCACGGCACTTTTTCACAGGGATGCTACGCCTTCCTCATGGGCATTGTGTTTGCCCTCGCCTATGAATCTTCAGGAAAATTTACAGTGCCTTTGGCCCTGCACGGCGCATGTAATCTCATGATCCTGTGGCTTCAGTGGACGGACCGCTACAGTGCGGTCTGCACACCGGCGTGGGCGGCAGTCTTCCTGGGAATTTCAGCCGGAGGGTTTCTTACAATATCTATGATCGCAAAAAAACAGTAGACCAATGATGTACTGCCCGGCGGGACAGAAAATCATTGGTCTGCTGTTTTTTTTGTAAAAGTATATGGATCTTTACAGGTAGGCCCGGAGTCTGGAATCGGGAATCCCCAGCTGCTGACGGTATTTTGCGACAGTGCGGCGGGAAACGGATAGACCCTCTGTCTTCAGGAGTTTTGCGATCTTATCATCGCTCAGAGGATGGGCGCGGTCTTCTTCCCCGATGAGTTCACTGATGCGCCTGCGCACATTGTCTGCCGAGGCATCTGTGTTTTCGGAGGCCGCATTTGAGAAGAGAGAGCGCAGCAGGAGAGGACGGCGGTACTGGATATACTTGTTTTTGATTGCCCGGCTGACAGTGGATGTGCTGATGTTCAGCTGCAGGGCCAGACTGTCCATGGTCATGGGGACCAGGCGGCCGCCGTTGAGGAAGAAATCGGACTGGCAGTCCAGGACCGCCTCGACGATCTGTATGATCGTTGCCCGTCTGCGCTCGATCGAAGTCACGATCAGTCTGGCGCGTTCGAGTTTGGCGCGGAAATATTCCCTGAGCTCAGGATCGGCAGCAGTCTGCATCATGTGAATATAGTAGTCGTTGTAGGTATATTCCCCCATCCATCCGTCATTGAGCGTGACCCGCCACCTGCCGTGTTCCCGCTCGATCAGAATATCGGGAACGACATATTCGGTCCGGTCACTCTCTGTATTCATGATGGGCCGGGGATTGAGTTCCCCGATCTTGCGGATACAGGAGCGGCACCTGGCGGTCGTGATCCCGAGAGAGCGTGTAATGGCGCTCAGATTGCCCTGCAGAAGGTCGGGAATGAAATCGGAGATGATCCGGAACAGGACTTCGTCCTTTTCTCCGCGTGCCTGCAGCTGTCTCAGAAGACATTCGGAAATGTCTTTTGAAAATATTCCTGCTGGTTCAAGGGCTTTCAGATCTCGGAGGCATTTTTCCACCATCTCCCGGCTGCAGCCGAAATCAGATGCAATCTCACTGCACGAGCAGGTAAAAAAGCCCTTGTCGTCGAGGCAGTCGATCATATAGTCGATGAGCTTCCATTCCTGCCGGGTATAATTCCCTATGGCCAGCTGGCTCTTGAGCTGTTGGCGCAGAGATGAGGGCTCTCTGGCACGGATATCTCCCCGGCGGTCGGAATCCTCGTCTTCGTAGCGGATGTAGTGGTCTTTGTAGGAACTTGCAGTCTCATAATGACTGTCAAGAGAGTCAATGATCTCAGACTGACGGTCGCGTTTACATTCCAGGAGGGGATTCTGCATATATTCTTCCGTCAGGAACTGATCCAGTTCCTGATTCGTATAAGCCAGAATCTGCAGGGACTGGCGCTGATCTACAGACAGCAGCTGCTGCTGACTCTGGGAAATGTTCTGCTGAAGCATAGACACCTCTGTTTCATTTCCTGTATCATTAATTCTTCTGAATTACTTCCTGCATTTTACTTCCTGTATTTTAATAGTACAGAAAGAGTGTGTTTTTATATGTATATTTTATCAGAAGAGGTATGATTCTTCCATATATACAAGTCTGCCGCAGCGTTTCCTCAGCGTTTCCGCAGTGCTGCAGCCGGCAGCATCGCTGCAGTCCGCGGCCTGCCGGGGCCTCGAAAAATGACCCGGCCTTTGGCCGGACGGAATCGTGTAGATTTTGTGTATCCGGAAAAATAATGGTGACTAAGAGGTTGAATGGATATAAAATATACCTGTCAGGAACAACAGGACTCAGGAACCCGGCAGCGCTGGATCGTCGCTGCAGGGTTTTTTTCGACAGTCGGATTATTATAATGGAGAGAGATTTGGTGAGATTCATGATGAATAATACAAAAACAGAACACAGCCGTCCCGGAAGCGGGCGGCACAGGCGGCTTTCCTTTCTCTGCCTGCTCTTGTCGCTGCTGCTCACCGCCTGCGGGGGGAAGGGGGCTTCAGGCGGTACGTCAGCCCTGCCGGCGTCCTCCGCAGATTCGGAAAGCGCACAGTACAATGCCCCTGACAGCGGTGAACTGCAGGCGGTCTTTTTTGATGTCGGCAAGGGTGACTGTATTCTGCTGAGTATGGGAGAGGACAATGTGCTCCTGGATGCAGGCTACGAAGAGACCTCGTCTGAGATCACCCGTCAGCTGCAGGCGCGGGGTATTACCTCTCTGGATGCAATGATCATCACTCATTATGATAAGGATCATGTGGGCGGAGCGGCGGAGATCGCGCAGCAGATTCCTGTGGACACGATCTATCTGCCTGATTATGAAGGAGAAGCCGACAAGTGCGGGGATCTGCTGACGCTCATCCGGAAAAAGGGGCTGGAGAGCATCCGCGTGTCCGAACAGGAGACAGTTGCTATGGGGCAGGCGGAGATGGAGATCATCCCTGCTCTGGTTGCCTATGACCCTGCTGCAGAGAACGACAATGATGCATCCCTGATCGTCACGATCGTTTATCAGGAGGACGAATGGCTTCTGCCGGGAGACATCGAGAAGGACGCGATCGAAATCTGGCTTGCCGATAACAACCGGACATTTGATATCCTGAAAATGCCGCATCACGGAAAGAAAGAGGGAAATACCAAGGAACTGATCAAAAATGTCGATCCGTCGATTGCCGTGATCACAGACAGCACAGCTGAGGAAGCGAATGAAAAAGTCCTCAAACAGCTGGATAAAAATGAGACGGAGGTCTATCGTTCCTCTGTCAACGGAACCATCACAATCACAGGGGACGGGTCCGGAAAATATGAAATCGTATCAGAAAAATGATCTTGAGACAGACAAGGGACACAAATATTGCTGTCCTTGACATATTGACTGTGCGGGTCTATTTTGTGCCGGGTGTCCGGATGCAAAACAGAATCTGCGCAGGTTTGTAACCGGTCGGAAGGACTCTGCGACTTTTATGTCAGAGGAGTCTGCTCTGATCTGATGTCTGCGCCTCAAAAGGCAGAATAAAAGATGTTCTTTTACACGGATGAACTGCCTTTTGCCGCAGTCAGAGAGTAATGAGGTCTTATGGAAGACAATAAGATAATCGAACTGTTCTGGAATCGGGATGAGACTGCGATTGAACAGACAGCTGCTGTATACGGCAGATACTGCCGCAGGATCGCCCGCAATATTCTGGGAATCGAGGAAGATGTAGAGGAATGCCTGAATGATACGTGGCTGGGAGCCTGGAACAGCATTCCGCCTGCCCGGCCTGAATGCCTCAGTGCCTATCTGGGCAGGATCACCAGAAATCTTGCCATATCCCGCTACCGGGCCGGGCATGCACTCAAGAGAACCGGTGACCGCCTGTCAGAATCCCTGGACGAACTGGGGGATTTTGCATCTCCTTCCGTCGACAATGTGGAGGAGGCGGTGGACCGCAGAACGCTGGAGGCGGCCATCAACAAATATCTGGATACGGTTACTCAGAAACAGCGCAGGCTGTTTGTGAGAAGATATTTTTATATGGATTCGGTTTCGGATATTGCAAAAATGTACGGCCTCGGGCAGAGTGACGTAAAGGTCACACTGCTGAGAATGCGCAGGTCTCTGAAAAAGGTGTTGGAAGAAGAGGGGTTGATGTAATGGACAAATACGATATTCTGGAAGCGATGAGCGGGATCCGGGATGAATATATTGAGGATGCCGCAGTTCCTTCTCCCGACCGGTCTCAGACAGAATACCCCGGAAAAGAAGGGAAAGTACCTGCGGGACGGGCGAAGATCCTTCGCCTGCGCCGCTGGGGTACAGTTGCCGCCGCAGTTTTGTGTGCCGCTGTCATCTCGGTCACCTTCCGTTCCTCGCAGTTTATCCGGAGCGCCAAAGACCCCGGTATGGCGGAAACCGGAGTGGGGACAATGTCCGACGAGCAGGTGACGGTGGAGGAGGAGACCGCCGCAGCCGGAGGGAAGAACAGTGCGCCGTCTGTCATGACAGAAGGGAGCGCAGCCGCGGCAGACGAAGATGCCGGACAGCATTTCCGTGAAGACAGCGCCGCGCCTTCGGAGGATTACTCTGCACAGAAGAAGGAAGATTCCGATTTCTCAGCTCTTACAGCCATGAGGGACGCGGGCGTCACCGGACCCGTGGAGAAGAAAGCGGAAGAGGTGGCAAAAGTATTTGAGAACGCGCTGGCAGAGGAGACGGGATACAGTTCTCTGCGCTTTACGCACGAAGTCACTACGAATTCCGAGGACTGGGTCTCGCTGAGGATGCATGCCTTTACCTGTGCGGCGGACGGATTTGAGCAGGTGACCCACTTTAATATCCGGAGGGATAATTCCGAGTATGTCACTCTGGAGACACTTTTCGGAGAAGACACCGACTATATCACGCCCCTGAGTGAGGAAGTGATCCGGCAGATGCGTGAGCGGATGCAGCAGGACAGTGAGGCGGCTTTCTGGCTCGACTCGCCCGAAGGCCCCGAATACGATTTTCGTCAGATCAGTCCCGCGCAGGATTTTTACTTTGATTCGGACGGAAATCTGGTCCTGTGCTTTGACGAGGGAGAAGCGGCACCGACCTATATGGGCACGGTGGAATTTACGATCCCGCGCAGCCTCACCGGGCAGCTGCTGAAAAATAACGGAATCAGTGACTGATCGCTGACTGTGCAACTACCGGAACTGAACAATTACCGGACAATACCGTCGCGATTTGTGAACGATGCCATCCGGTGCACCCGGAACCCGGCTGAAGACCTGTGTTTTTCGGCCGGGTTTTCTGTTCGATTAATTGTTTAAAGAAGTTATTAAATATGTGCAATTTTTATGGAAAAAACCAGTGAACAATTCGCTTATTTATAGTAATTATGATGAAAAAAGAATTATATTGACATTAAAAATATATAAACTGTATAATAATCCTTGTAATTCATATAAGTGCGCAGGCCGGGTGGTCTGACAGCGCGGTATGAAAAATTTTTACAGAAGGGAGTTTTTATAATGGTAGGGATTATCCTTGCAAGTCATGGTGACTTTGCGACAGGCATCTATTCCTCTGCATGCATGGTTTTCGGTGAAGCAGATGATGTGATTCCTGTTACTTTCCACAACGGCGAGACGCCGGATGACCTGCGCGTGAAGATCCAGGAAGCAGTTGCCAAGCTGGAAGATCCTGAGAACGTGCTGTTCATGTGCGATTTGTTCGCAGGAACACCGTACAACCAGATTTTCCTGCTCAGCGCTGACCATCCCGGATGGGCGATCGTGACAGGCATGAACCTGCCCATGATCGCAGAAGCGTATGGGGCAAGAGACGATTTTGAGACAGCCGGAGAGGTTGCAACGGCAATCGTCAGCGCCGCAAGAGAGGGAATCGTAACACATCCCGAGTCCCTGATGCCCGCTGATGCAGCTCCTGCTCCCGCAGCAGCAGCTTCCGCAGAGCCCACAGGCGCTATTCCTCCGGGAACAGTTCTGGGCGACGGCCACATCAAATACGTTCTTGCCCGTATCGATTCACGTCTCCTTCACGGACAGGTTGCAACGGCATGGTCCAAGACCACACAGCCGACCCGTATCATTGTCTGCTCCGACGGCGTTGCGCACGATGATCTTCGTAAGACCCTGATCGAGCAGGCGGCACCGCCCGGAATCAAGGCGAATGTCGTTCCGATTGACAAGATCATCCAGGTCGCCAAGGATCCCAGATTCGGCGCAACCAAGGCACTGCTTCTTTTCGAGACCCCTCAGGACGCTCTCCGCGCGATCAAGGGCGGTGTCGACATCAAGGAGCTCAATGTCGGTTCCATGGCACATTCACTCGGCAAGGTAGCTGTCAACAAAGTTCTTTCCCTCGGCAAAGAGGATGTAGAGACTTTCGATGAGCTCAAGAAGCTCGGCATCACATTCGATGTCCGTAAAGTTCCCACAGATGCGAAGGAAGACATGAACGCTATCATTGAGAAAGCGCGCACAGAGCTTGCAAACGCGTAATTTTTGCGATGTGAAGTGTACATGAACTGATTGGAGGTTTATATGAACATTATATCCATAGTGTTGGTCGTTATCGTAGCTTTTCTGGCAGGCATGGAAGGCATTCTGGATGAGTTCCAGTTCCATCAGCCTCTCGTGGCCTGCACACTGATCGGTATCGTGTGCGGACAGCCCGCAGCCGGTATCATCCTCGGCGGATCTCTTCAGATGATCGCCATGGGCTGGGCGAATATCGGCGCAGCAGTCGCTCCCGACGCAGCTCTGGCATCCGTTGCATCCGCTATCATCCTGATGAAGGGCGGACAGGGCGCTGAGGGCGCTTCCACTGCTATCGCAGTCGCTATCCCTCTGGCAGTTGCAGGTCTGTTCCTGACCATGGTAGCCCGTACTCTGGCAGTCCCGATCGTCCACGGCATGGACGCGGCAGCTGAGAAAGCGGATTTCGGCAGGATCGAATTCCTGCAGTGGGCAGCAATCTGCATGCAGGGTCTTCGTATCGCGATCCCCGCAGCGGCTCTTTGCGTCGTTCCCGCAGAAGTCGTTTCCAATCTTCTGAACAGCATGCCCGCATGGCTGACCGAAGGTATGTCCATCGGCGGCGGCATGGTCGTTGCAGTCGGTTATGCACTCGTTATCAACATGATGGCAACTGCTGAAGTGTGGCCTTTCTTCTTCATCGGTTTCGCACTTGCAGCTATTTCCGACCTGACCCTCATCGGCCTTGGTATCGTCGCGGTCGCAATCGCTTTCATCTACCTGAACCTGTCTGAAAAAGGCGGCAGCGCTGCAGGCGGTGCAGCAGCAGGCGGCAGCGGTGACCCTCTCGGCGATATCCTGAACGATTATTGAGAAGGAGGTAATACGCAATGGCTGAAAATAAAAAAGTCGCTTTAGAGAAAAAGGACAGAATTTCTGTCTGCTGGCGTTCCACTTTCCTGCAGGGATCCTGGAACTATGAGCGTATGCAGAACGGCGGTTACTGCTATGCTATGATCCCCGCTATTAAAAGACTCTACACCACAAAAGAAGAGCAGGCGGCAGCCCTCAAGCGCCACCTTGAGTTCTTCAATACACAGCCTTACGTTGCTGCTCCTATCCTCGGCGTTACACTGGCGCTTGAGGAGGACCGCGCGAACGGCGCACCGGTCGATGACGCTGCAATCCAGGGCGTTAAAGTCGGTATGATGGGACCTCTCGCAGGTGTCGGCGATCCTATCTTCTGGTTCACCGTACGTCCCATCCTCGGTGCTCTGGCTGCTTCCTTCGCTATGAGCGGAAACATCATCGGACCCATCCTTTTCTTCATTCTCTGGAACGTGATCCGTTATGCATTCCTGTGGTATACACAGGAGTTCGGCTACAAAGCCGGTACCGCGATCACCAAGGACCTTTCCGGCGGCCTTCTGCAGAAGGTTACACAGGGTGCATCCATCCTGGGTATGTTCGTCCTGGGCGCTCTGGTTCAGCGCTGGGTTTCCGTCAGCTTCCCCTTCAAGGTATCTGAAGTTCAGCTGTCCGAAGGCGCTTACATTGACTGGGCAAACCTTCCTGCCGGCGCAGAGGGCATCAAGACTGCCATCAGCCAGTTCCATTCCGGCATGGCCCTTGATCCTTCCAAGGTCACCACAATGCAGGACAACCTGAATTCCCTGGTACCCGGACTTGCAGCTCTGCTGCTGACCTTCCTGTGCATGTACCTGCTCAAGAAGAAAGTCTCCCCGATCGTCATCATCCTCGGCCTCTTCGTCGTAGGTATTGTTCTCCACGTACTCGGAATCATGTAATACTCAGCAATGAGTCTTGATTGAATACGCATTTTGCGCCCTCGCAGACGGCTTATGCTGCTGCGGGGGCGTTGTATGTCTGTGAGTCACGAGGGACGGTTCCGAAAAACTCATTGCGCGCAATGAGTTTTTCGGAACCGTCCCTCGTGACTCATGGAATCCGATTGAAAAATATGCAGGTGCATGTTACGATAGTACAGTTGAAATCGCGCATAATAAAGGAGATTCGAAATGGCTGTATCAATGAACAGGGAAGTTGAATATGTCTGCAAGGGGACCTCGTATATGGGCCTTCAGAGTTATGGAAAGATCATGGTCGGCGACAAGTCATTTGAGTTTTATGATGACAGAAATGTCGAGAACTACATACAGATTCCCTGGGAGGAGATCAACTATATCGTGGCAGATCTTGCTTTCGGCGGCAAATGGATCCCCCGCTTTGAAGTGCAGACCAAGAGCAACGGAATTTATCGTTTTTCCGCGGGCAAAAATACCAAGCCCCTGCTCCGTGCCTGCCGGGAGCATATGCCGGCAGATCATCTGACCAAAGCACTGACAATGCCCCAGAAGCTCAGCCGCGGCATCAGGAGCCGTTTCGGCAAATCATAAAACAGCGGCAGAATTTTGATTTTTTTCATTGAATCGTTCAATACACAGACTCAGAAAGGAACATGAAGATGCATATCGTATGTTTGGACCTGGAAGGCGTACTTGTACCGGAGATCTGGATTGCTTTTTCAGAGGTCACTGGTATTCCGGAACTCAAAAGAACCACCCGAGATGAACCCGATTATGACAAACTGATGGCATTCCGCAGGAATATTCTGCATGAGCATGGTCTTGGTCTGCCCCAGATCCAGGAGACCATTGCCAAAATCGACCCTCTTCCCGGTGCCCTGGAATTCCTCAACGAGCTGCGCAGCAAAACACAGGCAATTATTATCAGTGATACCTTTACTGAGTTTGCCATGCCTCTGATGAAAAAGCTGGGATGGCCTACCCTTTTCTGCAATTCTCTGGTGGTGGCTCCCGACGGTGAGATCATCGGCCACAAGATGCGCGTCGAGAATTCCAAATATTCCACGGTGAAGGCACTTCAGTCGATCGGTTTTGAGACCATCGGTATCGGTGACAGCTACAATGATCTGGCTATGATCCAGGCCGGCAAAGACGGATTCCTTTTCCGCACGACGGAACAGATCCGCAAAGATTACCCTGATATTCCCGCCTTTGAGGAGTACGATGATCTTCTTGAAGCAATCGAAAACGCGATCGGATTATAAGGGAGGGAGAGAGACTTGGCGAATATCTTAAGTACCGCCGCAGAATCCATTCAGATAGAAGATATCGAGCAGATCGATCCTTCCGATCTGACAGTATCCAATCTGAAACACTTTTTTGAAAGCATGCTCCCCGGCATCCGCTCTCTGGCCTTTGACATCATCGTCTGTATCATTATCTATTTCGTGGGCAGGAAACTGATCAAGTTCCTTCATAAGATGCTGAACAGGACCCTGGAAAAAACGCAGGCGGATGTGGGCGTCATAAAGTTCCTGGGATCCGCCCTGGAGATCCTCCTTTACGTCTTCCTGTTTTTCATGATCCTGGGGCAGCTGGGTGTCAATACAGCGTCGATCATCACTGTACTCGGCACAGCCATGCTGGCAGTCGGCATGTCATTGCAGGGCAGTCTGTCCAATGTGGCGGGCGGAATTCTGATCCTCTTTACCAAGCCCTTCCGGGTCGGGCACTACATTATCAGCCCACACGGTGAGGGGACCGTCACTATGATCGGACTGTTCTATACCACGATCACGACAAAGGACAACCGCATTCTGACTCTGCCCAACAGTCAGATCTCAAACTGCCCTGTCACCAACTGTTCGCAGAATCCTGTCAGGCGCATTGACACGGTGGTCGGGATCAGTTACGACTCGGACATCCGCCTGGCCAAGAAGATCATGGAAGAGACTGCGAGGGACTGCCAATATGTCCTGCAGGATCGTGAAATCACGGTTTTTGTGGACGGCCTCGGCGACAGTTCTGTCAATATCGGATCCTTCTGCTATGTGAATGCTCCTGATTTCCTGGCGGCAAAGTGGCAGATTACGGAAGAGATCAAGCTTCGTTTCGACGAAGCCGGAATCAGCATTCCCTTCCCCCAGGTCCATGTGCATATGGAAAAGGAATGACCGCACCGGATTCAGTCCCGGGGAGGGTGTGAAGAGCGGCCGGAGCAGTGCCCTTCGGACGGTATCCTTACCGGCTGTATAGAAAAGAAATTCTTGTACAGTACATACCTGTCATGCTATAATTTCTGTCAGTTCCGACCGATCAGGGATTGTGTATGACAGTACAATATTTAATTGACAGCGAAAATGTCGGGGATTTTTGGATCCCCCTCCTCGAACTGCCCGGACAGGATACAGAGCTGATTGTTTTTTATACAAGAAACAGTCCGCATATGAGTTATGACAGTCTGATCAGGCTCAAGGAATCCGAGCGGACAGTGACATTTATCAAATGTTACGAGGGTACAAACGCGCTGGATTTCCAGCTGGTTTCCGAGCTGGGATACCGCATCAGCAAAGACGAGGACGG
>CAMKEX010000031.1 GCA_946411695.1 uncultured Lachnospiraceae bacterium | reverse complement strand
CTCTGTATCAATCTTAAAAATTCTTTCCTTTTCCAGAAACTGAATATTCATTTTATCTGTTTTCCCCTCATATTTGCCTGTTTGAATTCAAGACCCGCCTGCGAGTCCAGCGCGATGAAAAATAAATACAAGACCCGCCCGCGGGTCTTAGGCCTGTCCCGCGGCTGTTATGAAGTCACGGGCATTGCGCGATGAAGAATAAATCACAATAGCTGCAGTCAGACTGCTCCGGCAGGACGTGAGCAGATATAGCGATTACTGTTTCGATATAGAATCATTCTCGATGATAGACGTTCCTTTTTCAATGCAAGAATGTGCCACAGATATGTCAAAATGATAATAGAAAATACCCGGATTTGCTCTACGCAAATCCGGGCTTGTTGTGAGTTGTCTTCAGTCGGTAAACCCGATACAGCGGCTCAGAGCCCGCCTGGTTCAGGGCAGTCGGAAAAAGTTCAGATTTTCGGAAGTACCTCCGCCAGACCGCTCATGAAATCTCCGGCGTAATACTCGATCTTGCCTGTGTCACAGGCTGCTGTCATGGCGGCATCGATCGGAATGCGGGCCACTACAGGGAGACCTTCCTGTGCAGCAGACTCCTCTACGTGGCTCTTGCCGAACATGTAGATCTCTTCGCCGCAGTGAGGACATTTGATGTAGCTCATGTTTTCAATGACACCCAGGATCGGGACATCCATCATTTTGGCCATGCCGACAGCCTTTTTGACGATCATGCTGACCAGGTCCTGCGGAGTCGTAACGATCAGGATACCGTCCACGGGAAGGGACTGGAAAACAGTCAGCGGAACATCCCCGGTTCCCGGAGGCATATCGACAAACATGTAATCAATATCTCCCCATGCGACATCCGTCCAGAACTGCTTGAGGGCACCGGTGATCACAGGGCTTCTCCAGATGACGGGCTGCTCTTCGTTCTCCATCAGAAGGTTCATGGACATGACCTTGATGCCGGTGATGGAGGTCGCGGGGAAGATGGTTGTCTCATTGGCACTCAGATCATAGGGCGTCACGCCGAACATTCTGGGAATGCTGGGGCCTGTGATGTCCGCATCCAGGATTCCGACCGAATGGCCCTGCCGGCTTGCCCAGAGGGCGCTCATCGCCGTGACAGAGGATTTGCCGACACCGCCCTTGCCGCTGACGACCGCGATCATCTTTTTCACCCGCGTGCCCGGATTGGGGTCAACCTTGAAATTAGGCTGCGGAGGAGCCATTTTTCCTGTGTTCGCCTTGGGGGTATTTTCGTTACTCATAGTACCTTAAAACTCCTTTCCGTATTTAACCGTCCAATGCAGGGGAATGCTTGTCGTCCCATGTATGGGGCGGGATTTAGCAGTAATAATCACCGGAATTACGCGGTGAAAAATAAATCACCGCACAGTATTTAATAATACCTTTAATGCATATTTTTTTCAACAACAGGAGACTCCGAATCCTGCCCGTCTTTTTGCACACATTGTAACCTCTTCCCAAAAATGATAAGATGATGGCAGATTGAAGCGCACGCCTGCGGGATGCCGTTTGAGGAGCCCGGCACAGCCTGCGCAAACCTATGGAAACTGAAAGGAATCAGGAAAAAAGATGGATGATATCAATATCGCGATGCTGATTGACGCGGACAATGTCAGTTCTAAATATATTCCCGGGATCCTGAACGAACTCTCCAAGTTCGGCAAGATCACGGTGCGCAGGATGTACGGGGACTGGTCGCAGGACCGCCTTCATTCGTGGCTGAGCAGGGCATCCGGCTATTCTCTGACGCCGGTGATGCAGCCCAACAACACACCGGGCAAGAACGCCTCCGACATCGGTCTGATCATTGATGCCATGGATATTCTGTATACAGGAGATGTGCAGGGATTCTGCATCGTCTCCAGCGACGGTGATTTCAACAAACTGGCCACCCGGCTTCGCGAGGCCGGCAAAGTCGTCATAGGAATGGGGGAGAGAAAGACCCCGGAGTCCTTCCGCGTCTCCTGTGAGCGTTTTATCTTCCTTGAAGTCATCAACGAAGGGGAGAGCGATGCAGACGACGATGTCGTGACCGTGGCCGGCAAGCGCACCCGCAGCTCCCGCAAAAAAAATACCGGTGCCCAGCTCCCGGTCCCTGCAGGCTATTATGGAAACACCTCCTTCTCCGACAGTACAGGCAGCGCGGGCTATGCCGGCAAAGGCGGCGGAAGCGATTCCGGCAGCAGGAAACGGAAATCCTCTTCCTATTCCGCCGGCGCAGATTCCTATGTCTATGACGGCTCGAGCGGGTACAGCATCGATCAGGAGTCCGTCAGCGACGAACAGCTCTTTACTCCTCCCGAGACCATAGAAGCCACCATCGTCAAAATGATCGAGGACAACAATGCGGAGGGCAAAGAGACCGGCCTTGGCGAGATCGGCTCCCGTCTTGTCAAGATCTTTCCGGATTTTGACATCCGCAATTATCACTACAGCAAACTGTCCGAGTTCCTCAAGGATCTCCCCTCTCTCTCTGTCGAAAACCGCGACAGCGCCGTATGGGTCTCTCTGAGCAGTTCCCCCGATTCCGACATCGAGAGCCAGATTCTGAAGATCTTCGAAAGCCATCACACAGATGATATCTATATCACCACTCTGAAAAAGGAGCTGGAGGAGATGAACGATAAACTGGATGCCACCATACGCAAGAGCGGTGTGACACGCTTCTCGGTCTATCTCAACCGCATGATCCCCTCCGTGCAGGTGAACGGCCGCCATGTCATGCTCCGGAAAGAGTAAAAACATCCCCCGCCCGCCTTATTCTCACTCCGGATCTTTCTGCCGCGAGCCGGCGCAGCCGAAAACAAGCCCCCGCCATGACAGCGGGGGCTTGTCTGTATCTTCCGGTATTTACAGCCGGCACTTACCTGTGTCTTCCGGTAATGACGGCCGGCACTTGCCTGCGTCTTCCGGTATTTACAGCCGGCAGGCATCACTTACATCAGGGCGATCTCCTGAGCATGCAGAAAGCGCTCAATACGCGCCCAGTAGGTCTCGGGGTCGACATTGACGGACTGCACATGGTCTGCCTCCGGGAACCACTGGAAAGCCTTGGGGCAGGAGGCCGCCTTGTAGAGGACCGGCATCATTTCCGGCGGCACAAAGGTATCGGCCTGTCCGTGGATGAAGAGGGTCGGCGTCTGAGAGCGTGCCACAGCCTCGACAGGTTTGACTTTTGCGATATCGTAACCGGCGCGGACAAGCGCAATCGCGCGCACCGCTTCCATCATAAGGGGCGCAGGGATCACCGCCTCGTCCAGCTGCTTATAAACGTACTTGAACACGTCCACGGCAGACGAATAGGCGGAGTCTGAAATGGCTGCCGCCACCTGTTTCGGCAGATGACAGCCGGTCGTCATCAGGACCGTGGCCGCACCCATGGAAATGCCGTGGAGGATGATCTGTGCCGAGGGGTCTTTTTCCAGGACCCAGTCGATCCAGCGCAGAAGATCCCGGCTCTCATCATATCCCATCCCCACATATACGCCGTCGCTGCGCCCGTGGCCGCGAAGATCCGGCAAAAGGACGTTCATACCGTAGCGGTCGCGGTAGACGGACGCGTACAGTCCCATGCTGTCAGAGGCGTTTGCATATCCGTGCACGCAGACCGCGTAGCGATGCTCCGCGGAGTCTCCCCGCTCCGCGGGAATATAACTTGCGTGCAGATGCAGGCCGTCATCACTGCGGATATAGATATCTTCGCGAAGAGGGTGATTTTTCACCCACTTGCGGCCTGCTGCGTATTCCTTTTCGGAAGAATCCGAATCAAGACGGGGATCGTGCTTTTTTGGCGTCAGGCTGTATTTATAGAAATGAGCTGCCGCTCCGAGGACAATGCCTGTGCCCGCACAGGCGCCGGTCAATAAAGTCAGGCCTGCCGCCTTGCGAAGCCCCTTGCCCAACTTTGATCTGCCAGTCTGTTTTTTCTCTTCCTTCGGGGTATCTTTCATTGCACTGTAACCTGCGCGCTTACTGCGCTGCCCTTTCTTCTGTAGCTGATTGTCTGTTGAGTTGATCGTCAGTCGGGCTGATCTTCCGTCAGCCGAATATCTTTTACTTCCTGCTTACCGCATGTCTGCCGGCTGGATCCGGACAGCAGCCGTCAGTAAAAACCTGGTTTTGCCGGAGCTGCTGCTGACATTCAGGCTTCCTCCCATGAGCGCAGCAGCTTCCTCTGCCGCGTAGAAGCCTGTTCCCACCGGCCCCGCCTCATCGGGGGTCTGTCCCGTAGCGAATACCGGCTGGATCCTGCCTGCCGGGATTTCGGTTCCGTTATCATCAATTCTGAAATACAGATTTACGAGTCCTCCGGAGGGACGGTCTGTACGGCAGTAGACACTTATGATCCCGCCCGGCCGTACACGGCTGATCGCATTTTCAATGATCTCACAGAGCGCGCTCTTCAAAAGCGAAGCAAAGCCGATCACTGAGGCGGGAAGCCGGTTATCGATCAGAAGACGCAGATTGATCTGTTTGTCCGAATTCGAGTTTTCCTCGTGGATCATGATATCCCTGAGGAGCTTCTCCGGGGAAAAGGATTCCTGCTTGAGGACCGCCTTTTCAGTAGTCTTCCCGGTACGATCGTCCTTTTGCTCCGGGGCAGGATCAGGCTCCTTCTCCCCCAATACGGAGTCGGGATCCATGGAGGAAAACACTGTCAGCGGCTGTGACTGTGTCATCCAGTCCCCTCTCCGGGAAACTGCGGCAGATGCAGACTGTGCGGTTTCCGGTGTCTTTCCGGTTTCGGCGGTCCTGGCATCCGCGGAAGATTTCCTCCCCTCTGCGGGATGTACAGGGACAGAGGACTTCAGGGCACCCGGGACTTGTGCGCTGACACCGGGCTGAAGTACAGGGCCTGCCGGCGCAGGACCTGCCGCAAATACTGACATACCGGACTGCAGGCCGGCACCCGTCATCGCTGCGGCGCCGGGGCTGTCTGTGATCTTGACGGGAACGGCAAAAAGCTTATCCTGATCTTCCCTGAGCCGCTCCTCATTCTGCTCCTGAAGCTGTCTGTACTGTTCTTCCAGGAGAATGCGGCGGGATTTTTCCTTCTGCAGCTGCTGTTCAAGCTCACGGCTGCGCTCCTGTGCTTCCCGAAGCTGCTCCTCGAGCAGATCGCGGGCTGTGCAGGCCTCCCTGACCTGTCTCTGGGCCCGCGCCTCATGATTGCGGATCCTGCGGGAGGCATCTTCTTCGACCCGTTCGCGCTCTTCGGCAATCTGTCTCTGTGCCGTCCTGGATTCCTCCAGCTGCCGGCTCATCAGGACAGAACGCTTTTTTTCCTCCGCGAGACTGTTCTCAATGCGCGTCAGATCCTCCGCGTACTTCTTTTCCGCCTCCTTCAGGGCCGCTGTCAGTTCGCTCTGTCTGCGGGCGGCAGTTTCCTTTGCCTTGCGCAGATCGGTGCGGAGCTGTTCCTTGCCGGCACGCCCCATTTTCATGGCCTTATCGACCCGGCTCTCCATGGCCTGCTGGGCCGCTTCGCGGTCGAAATAGAACAGATACAGACGCATAGTGCCGTCTTTGTCCCTGACGCGCCTGACCATCAGTTCCACGCGGATCGACTTATCATCCGCTTGGTCAGGTCTCCTGATGCGGAAGATTCCGCAGGAGACTGCCTTTGCAGTTGCCGTCTTGTCCGGGTTCAGGATCAGAGAAGACATCAGGCGGTCGCGGGTGATGCTCGTGATCTCCAGTCCATAGAAGGGGTCCGTCAGGATATTCTTCATGTAGACACTGTTGGAGACACCGAACATGGATGGAATATTTTTACTGGTAAAAAAGACTCTCGGCCCGGCTTTTGCAATTCCCGCATCGCCGCGCGCCTGAGCCGCGGCAGTCTTCGTCTCAGGAGAATTTCCTTTGCCGCGGTAGATCCGTACGTCCCCGTCATCTCCCCCGGCGATCACTGTTTTGGCCTGACCGGCAGGCACCGGAATGGTTTTGCCCATATCCTCCGGAGCATTCTCCGTTTTTTCCGTTTTTTCAATAGCCGGTTCGGGATCCGCCTTTATGGCCCTCTCCGCCATGATCTGCGGAGGATATTCGATCCCGCAGAGCGCTTCCGGTATCTGGCGCAGGATCTCGGTTGCCGTATCCAGGCGGCTCTGCAGCCGGTCGGTCGTCATCTGGAAGCCGGTCGTCTCCTGAAAGACACAATAATAGACGGTGCCGCCGTCCGCCTGATAGGCCGGCGCCCCCTTCATTCTGTAATAAAAACTGTTGCCGTCCCGGCGGTAAAACCGGAGATTTGCCGTGATGCTGCCCCCGTTTTTGCGGGCCTCCGCAATTTCCTCATGAATCCGGTCGCGGTCTTCCTCAGATGCCATGAAAAAGGGATTCTGCGCCATTGCGCGCGCGAATTCATCCTGTTTGTAGCGGAGCCGGCTGGCAAAATACTCATTATAAAAAATCGCCTCCTCCCGGCGTCCGTCCAGACATGCCAGAATCATGACCCCGCAGGGAAGATTTGCGATAAAGGCGCGAAGCTGCTCAGAACTGTCGCGCTCGGATTTTTTGGAGAAATGTAAAAAGGTTATCTCAAGACGCCTGCTCCGCCGGCAGATCACCATGGAACACCGCAGATAGAATGGCCTCTCCTCTTCCCTTGATACGAGATTGATCTCGTAGGCCACAGTCATAATATTGTCCGCGCTCGGAGAACTCTTGATCGAGATCAGATCCACATAGCGGGATTCCGTCTCTTTCTTTACCTGCTTGCGCAGATACTTGAGCACCGCACCTTCCGAGAGGAAATGGTGCATATTCTCCGGTGTGATCCAGACCAGATCTCCTGCCAGCATCTTCTGACAGGCGTCCGCATCTCTCTGATCATATAATTTATATAAAAAATCTTTTCCGAAATCGATAGGAGTTTTCATGTGTCCATTATAACAGAGCCAAAGCATTTTTACGTACTTTTTTCACTCTGAATTCTCCGGCCAAAAATCTTTAGTGTTTATTGCGCTAAAACGTCTTTTCATCTTCTGTTTTTGAATATACTTTTTGTATCGGCTGTAAACATTAATTTCTATCCAGGGAGACACGTTATGCGCTATACAGAAAGACTTCGTAGTATGCGGGAAGAACGGAATCTCACTCAGAAAAATATTGCCGGGGTTCTTGGGGTCTCGCAGCGAACTTACAGCGACTACGAGTCCGGCCGCCTGAGGATTCCGGTAGACCGTCTGTTGATATTGGCGAAATACTACGATTGCAGCGTCGATTATATCTCCGGCGCCAGCGATTTTCTCAGACTCTACCCCAGCAGATAGGGGAAGGCATCCTGTAAGGTGCAGAAGACGAATCACTTTCTGCAATTTTTATAACGTTGATCATGGCAGGGAACAGGCAATTCTTTTCCTGCCATTTTGACGTGTCCGATACACTGTTGCATTCTCACGCCCGCCTTGCTAAGATAAGCAGAACATGGCATTTACAGGCCAAAACCGAAAAATTCCCTCGGCAGCGTTTATTTTCACCTGGGAAACAGCGCCTGTGCCGGGAAAGGACTCAGATGATCAGACTCTTGTGTGTGGGAAAAATGAAGGACAAAGCCCTGCAGTCACTGGTTTCGGAGTATGCAAAGCGGATCTCTGCCTTCACAAAAATCGAAGTCCTCGAGGTGAAGGACGAACCCAACACCCATGCAGAGCGGGACGCCGAAGCCGTCAGGATCAAGGACAGCGAGGCAGAGAGGGTGCTGGCAAAGCTGCGTGACCAGGACCTGGTCGTCCTGCTGGATCTGGGCGGAAAAATGTGGGACAGTGAACAATTTGCAAAACAGCTCGGCAGCTGGCAGACGAAAGCCGGACAGAAGGGCGGTGATCTCGTCTTTGTCATTGCCGGCTCCCTGGGACCGGGCGCCGCACTGCTCAGGCGCTCCGATCTGCGCTGGAAGCTCTCCGATCTGACATTCACACACCTTCTCACAAGAGTGCTGATCCTGGAACAGATTTATCGCGGATTTATGATCCTGCACGGCAGAACCTATCACAAATAAAACGCGTCTCATGGACGCCGGACTCCCGGCGGAGTCCTGAGCAGGAAAAGGAGGTACACCTATGAATATCCGAGAAGAAGCGAGGAAAATGAAGCTTGTCGCCCCTGTGCTGGCTGCGTCTTCCAATGAAATGCGAAACAGTGCCCTTCGCGCGATCGCAGAGGCACTTGCCGCAAACAAAGAGAAGATCTTTGCTGCCAATGCAGAGGACTGCCGGGCAGCCGAAGAAGGAGGCATCGCCCCCGCTGTCATGAAACGTCTCGCTTTTAACGAATCCAAGCTCGCCGACGTCTGCAAGGGGATCGACCAGCTGATTTCTCTCCCGGATCCCATCGGGAAATCCCTCCTCAAGAGAGAACTGGACGCCGGACTGGTTCTGGAGCGGGTCAGCGTTCCGATCGGCGTGATCGGTGTGATTTTCGAGGCCAGACCCGATGCGCTGGTACAGATCTCCACCCTCTGCCTCAAGAGCGGCAACTGCGCCATCCTCAAGGGCGGCAAAGAAACTGCCGGGACAAACCGGGTCCTCTTCTCCATCATCCGCGATGCAGCTGTCTCGGCCGGTCTTCCCGCTCAGTGTCTGCTGCAGGCGGAGCTGCACAACGAGATTGACGAGCTGCTGCAGTGTGAAAAGGATGTCGATCTGCTCATTCCCCGCGGCTCCAACCAGTTTGTGCAGTACATCATGAACAACACCAAGATCCCCGTGATGGGCCATGCGGACGGAATCTGCCACATCTACGTCGACCGGGACGTGGACATGGACATGGCGACAGATATCATCATTGACGCCAAGACCCAGTATACAGCTGCCTGCAACGCGGTCGAGACCATCCTCATCCATCGTGACATTGCGCCCCTGTTTCTTCCCCGGCTGGCCAGAGACCTCAAAGCCGCCGGCGTAAAGCTTCGCGGCACCCAGGAAGCGGAAGATGTGATCGTCCGCTCCTCCGAGGCGGCTGAGCATATCGATGCTGTGGACATCATGGGAGAAGATGATTTCCGCACGGAATATCTCGACCTGGTCGTCTCTCTCAAGCTCGTCGCGGATGTCGAGGAAGCGATCGACCACATCAACCGCTACGGCTCTCACCACACCGATTCGATCCTGACCCGGGACGACGCCGCGGCAGCCCGTTTTATGCAGATGGTCGACTCCGCAGGTGTCTACCGCAATTGCTCCACCCGCTTTGCGGACGGCTTCCGCTATGGCTTCGGCGCCGAAGTCGGTATCAGTACCAGCAAACTCCATGCCCGCGGTCCCGTCGGTCTCGAGGGCCTGGTGACCTACAAATACCTGCTCAACGGCAGCGGCCAGATCGTAGGGGATTACGCGAGCGGCAGAAGCAGCTTCCATTTCAGGGATCTCTGAGAATCATAGAAATCTCCGAAAAAGAACAATGATTTCTGAGAAACACATAGTTCTTTGAAAAACACAAAACTCTCTGAAATCACAAAGTTCTCCGAAATCACAAAGTTCTCTGAAACCACAAAGTTCTCTGAAATCACAAAGTTCTCCGAAAAGAATAGAAAAAACCCGGAGTCCCGGCATGACGCAGATCATGAAGCCGGTTCTCCGGGGTTTTTTATATGAAAAACTGCAGGAAAATCCGTATAAAGCAGAAATCCTCTGTGCCTGCCCTTCTCATCCGGCCGGTTCCGTGACCGTGCGGACCCTCACCTGCGGGAAAGGCTCCTGCTCTGTGTCCCCGCCGGACGGGTCCTCTGCCAGCAGGGCATCACTTATGTCAAGGGTTTCGGAAGTATATTCTCCGGCAGGCCTGCCGTTGATCTCCCATCCGACAAAGCGGTACCCTTGAGCCGGATGCGCTGTGACTGTAAAGGAAGTCCCGCGGTAATATTGGTTGGACCATGTCTCTCCCTGAGAAACCGTCATATTGTTCCAGGTAAGGGAAGCACCCTCGCCTGCATCGAGCGTGACTTTGTAGCGGTCTTTCAGCCCCATATATTCGGCAATATCCTGCCGGTAGAGATCCTCTTTTTCACGGACGTTATTGACGGTCTTCGCAATCGTGTCCTCCATCTCCGTCCAGAAATTCTCTCCGTAATCATTCAGATACTCTCTCTTCATATCCGCGTAGAGTGCCTCCAGGATCGGGCAGGCATGATCCGGGTCAAAGGTGGTATTCAGCAGATCATCCACATAGGTCAGGAAAGTATCCCTGTATCGTTTGCACTGCATAACATGACAGAAGGTGTTTCCCTTGTCCTTCATGAGATAATCGATCAGCTCCGTCGACCACTGGTCGGGCATGCTGTGAAGGTCATTGGTGAGGATCTGGTCCATGTCATCCAGAATAAATCTGTACCGCCCGTCTGTATAGGGGTTGTCCGGATCCTCTTCTCCCACGTATCGCCACATGGTCACGTTGTTGAAGGGCCAGTCACAGTTGTTGAAGAGGACCTCTGCCGCAAAATAGGACAGATAGTTGTCCATATCCACCTTCTCTTCCAGCGCCTTCTGATTTTCCGTCTGCGTCAGATCGGCATTCAGAAGAGGGAGGATCTTAGTCCTCGTATAGATGTCGTAGTCACTGGAGTCATATTTTTCGATCGCATCGGGCGTGCCGAGGCCGAACAGGGTGCACAGATAATCCTTGTTCACCGCCGGAGTAAGGTCACAGAGGGTATAGAATTCCCCGTTGAGATAGGTGATCCCCAGACGGGAATCCGCTATCCCGGGCATTCCGGATTCATCGGCCAGGATCTTGGCGTATTTGCTGCGCACACTCCGGATGCGGTACACGGGCACTCCGTGCGTGCGCAGGCGAAGTGCCTGAAAAGAATCCGGATCAACTGCTGTCCTGCCGCTGACAGAGGCGGCGCCGGAACCCCTGAGGGAGTCCGCAGTCAGACCGAATCTGCCGGCCATACCTGACGCCCCTTCCATGAGAGTCTCCAGGTTTCCCGCCCTGCTGTAGGATCCGTTCTTAAACAGATCCAGGTGAAAATAATTGTCGGAGCTGCCTTTCTCCGTCGATGCCTCCAGACGGAGCGACCGGTTGGCCAGTCCCCGGGAACTGTAGCCCCCGACTCTGATCCCCGTGTCCTCTTCGAGAAGCACCCGGCCTTCGGGTGAAAACAGAGTCACATGGCCGTTTTTGATCCACTCATCCCCCTCCTGATAAAAATTGCCGGAGCGGTCCTGCCGGACTCCATTGTCGATATCCTTCTGATAGTGGCTCCCCCTGACCATGATCCCGTTGTCATAGTCAAACAGGTTATAGGAATCCGTGGAGACACAGGCCACATAAGCATCGTACCTCTCAAAAACGCCGGGACCGATCACATAGGTCCGGGTCACTATAGTACTTGCGTCCTCTCCCTGCAGGAGCCGGGCCCGGACAGGTATCACACGGATGCCGTCCGCCGCCTGCTCCACCGTCTGTCCTCCGGCGGAAACCGCAGCCTTTTTTTCCTCTTCCCACTGTCTTCGCTGGCCTTCAATACTGTGATCCTCCTCAGTAGATGCCTCGTCTGCAGCCTCTGTCCCTGCTGTCTCCTCCTCTTCCAGCTTCCTGATTATTTCACCGAGATCGATACCATCCGTATAGAGCAGACTGTTCTCTGTAGGCTCATCTCCGTTCAACGTGTAGCGGATCTCGATCGTGTCCTCCTGCGGCACCCGTTCATCCGCATTCAGATAAAGGACAAAGGCTTCTTCAAAGAAGCCGCTGTCCTCACTGTAAGTCAGAGGATCTCCGTCGATCAGTTCCAGGCAGTGATGCAGTGTCCTTGGCCTGTCATATTTTATATAGTGAAAGAGCAGCAGTCCGACCAGCAGCAAGGTCATTGCCGCTGTACACAGGAACACTGTATTTCGCCCGGTGGCATCTCTCTTATGGCGCATTCTCAATCAGACTCCGATCTATACATTATCTCCTGCCGCCCGGTCCGTGACCGCCGCCAGGCCCTCTTCCCCCGCCCGGGGGCTGGGCGTTCTGAAGTTTCACTCTGGATTCCGTGGTCCGTATATATCGATCATCCTTTATATGCAGACGGACCCCTCCGTCCGTGACATAGGCCGATGCGCCGCTCTGCCTGGCCACTGGTTTCATCTGGCTGTAGAGCACGGCATTGACGATTCCGGCGGGGATCAGGGCAAAGACAACCGCGAGCAGGTAGGATGTGGCATTAACATCCTCTCCGGTGAGCAGGAAAGATCCAAATAAAACAAGGAAGATTGCAAAGACAGCCAGGAACCAGAGCGTCTGCTTTGCCCTGGAAACAGGGAGATTGCCGATCATCTTGCCGGTCTGCCCGTTCATGGCAAAGAGAAAGTTCTGTCCCTGCCAGTTGGTACTCAGCAGCCAGACAGGCAGTACCGCATACTCCGTCTTCTCATTGTGGATCTTCTCATCATGGGAGCGCGTCATTACACTGGTATAGCCGGTGACTGTTCCCCGAAGCGCGTTTTCCGCACTGTTTTTTGAGCGCTCTTCCGCCCTTTTCCCGCACTCCTGACTGCTGACGTCATATTTGTTGGCGAGATATCCGGGCATATAAGCCAGAGAAAATTTCGTGATGGCCCTGTAATCAAAGGGTTCGATGCTGTCCATGAGATCATCGGGCATTTTGCTGGATGCATCGACAGGCACACGGCTGAAGCTGATCGTCCCCTCGCGGCTGACTTCATAGTGTCTGGACCTTGTGACCTGATATTCTCCCTGGCGGAAGACCTCGTCCTGCTTTGCTTCATAGAGGCCGCGTGCATCTACATGACCGCTGTAGAGCCAGAAGGGTACATAGACGCCCTTGATCTCTTCCAGATGATTGGAATTGCTGAAGGAGCCGGGCAGCAGAGTCTTTCCCTTGTAATATCCCCTGAGCGCATTGACCGCGTCCTTTTTTTCATATTTGAAAGGAATGACGTAGTCGGGCTTTAGTGTGCCTGCAAACTGCCCGGGAATAATAGTATTGTTGCCGCAGTAAGGGCAGCGGGTTGCCGCTGTGGTCTCGTCGCAGATGAGCTCCGCACCGCAGGAGGTACAGTTGTAAGCCCGCATCTTCGCCGCATCACTTCCCCAGCCGGATTCCTTCTCCGCTTTTTGGTCGGCTTTCTCCTTGGCACTCACCGCAGAGGCATTCTGGGCCGCAAAAGCCTTTTCGACTTCTCCGACCGTGAAGGAACTCCCGCAGTAGTCACATTTCAGTTTTCCTGTTTTGCCATCAAAATGAAGTGGGCCGGTGCATGCCGGACACTGATAAGTGGTAACCTGATCTGCCATTTGTTCCTCCCGGTCTGTCTGTCCTGAACAAAATCAGCATGAACTGAAGTGTGTCAGGAGTATGACCTCCTGACACACATATTTTTCATCTATTGGATGAATGAACTATAACTTCATGAATTCATTAAGCTCTGGGCTTGCCGCATCCGGAGCAGAATTTGCCGGTGTTGTCCGCCTGGCCGCAGGAAGGGCAGGTCCAGGAAGCGTTTTCGACAGGCTTTGCTGCGCCGCAGCCGGGGCAGAATTTACCTTTGTTGCCTGTCTGACCGCAGGCGGGGCAGGTCCATTCTTCCTGCTCTGCCGGTTTGGCAGTCCCGCAGTTGCTGCAGAACTTGCCCTTGTTGCCGGCCTGGCCGCAGGAAGGGCAGGTCCAGCCCGCTGCTGCACCGGGTGCCTGCATCTGAGGAGCCGCCTGCTGCTGGGCTGCTGCCTGCTGCATAAGCTGACCGACATTGACGCCGCCTGCCTGCTGGGCCATTCCCATGCCGGCAAAGCCCATCATGGCGCCGTTGGGATTCTTGGCCGCATCTTTCATGGCCTGCGCGTTGGCCTGGACGGTCATTCCGGCTGCGATCGCCGCATTTCCGCCTGCAGCAAGTCCGAGCTGAAGGTTCTTGATCGCCTGCTCGTCCTCTTCGGAGGCCTTGACGCTGCTGACGCCGCAGGTGACGATCTCAATGCCGTAGACCTTTCCCCATGTGGAGGACAGTTCCGTATTGAGCGCCTCGGAGAGTTCTTTCGTGTGGCCGGGCAGAGAGCTGTAGCGGATTCCCTGATCGGAGATTCTGGCGAAAGCAGGCTGCAGAGCTGTCAGAAGCTCGGAGCGCAGCTGGTCATCGATCTGGTCGCGTGTATAATCCCTGTTGACATTGCCGCAGATATTCTTGTAGAACAGGATCGGGTCTGTCATCTTGTAGGTATACTCACCGAAACACCTGACAGAGATGTCCAGATCGAGACCGATGTTTTTGTCGACAACACGGAAGGGAACCGGGCTTGCGGTACCGTACTTGTTGCCGATAATGTTCTTGGTATTGAAATAATAGACACGCTGATCCTTGGCTGTGACACCGCCGTAGGCGACACGCGCCGCGAACTGTTTGAAGCTCTCTTTAATGCTGTTTCCGAGGCTGCCGGAGAAGATGCTGGGCTCCGAGGATGTGTCATAGGTGTAGGCGCCGGGTTCCGCGCAGATATCCACAATCGCGCCCTGGTCGACGATGATCATGCACTGACCTTCGTTGACAACGATCGTGGAACCGTTTGTAATCACGTTTTCGCTTCCGCCCTTGTTCAGGAGGCCTGACTTGCCGGTATGATGCTCGCCCTTGCGCACAAGAACATCCGTCGGCATTTCAGAGCAGTAAAAATAATCTTTCCACTGATCTCCGAGAACAGAACTGAGTGAAGCGCCTGCTGCTAAAATAAGTCCCATCGTGTAACCTCCATTTTTATTGTACAATAACTTTTTTAAGATTCCGGTTTCCGTCTTCAATCATCTCTGTGCCCATGACCGCATGTCCACAGATAATGAATCCTGATCCAGGACCGCCTGCGGGTCCTGTGTATTGCAGAGCAGACTACATCTGATGGCGCACGACTGTGTATTCGTCCCCGCCCTGATAATAGGGGCAGGCGGAATGCCTGTCTGTCACAAACCGCACATAGTCGTCCTCATCCATATCCGCCTCGCAGACATAATCGCCGTAATCATCGTCATACGCGCAGAGCGCGCAGCTGTCACATTCCATCTGCATATTTTTCCGATCCCTCCGGTTTTCCCCGGTCCGGATCACTTTCCGAGGAGAATGTCCTTAGCCCTCTCGAGCTGGTTGTCAGTCTCGTCTTTTTCATACTGTTCCGCGTCGAATTCCAGGATCTCATCGGGCTCGATCCCCACTTTGTGGATATTGCGGCCGTTGCGGGTGTAATAGTCGGCAATCGTGATCTTAAAGGCAGAACCGTCGCCCAGAGGGTAAAGATTCTGGACAATGCCCTTTCCGTAGGTCTGGGTTCCAATCAGTTTCCCGATGCCTGCGTCCTGGATCGCGCCGGCGAGGATCTCGGAAGCACTGGCAGAGTATCCGTTCACAAGGACAACGAGGGGAATATCGAAATCTGCGCCGGGGCACTTATACTCTTCGCGCTCTCCGTTTTTGTCCTCCATATAGAAGATCAGGCCGCCGGGAAGAAGCTCGGATGCGATCTGGGTGACCGCAGAAACGGTACCTCCGGGGTTATCACGGAGATCAAGAATCATGTACTTCATCCCGTTTGCCTTGAGTTCAGCCAGGTTCTCGTCGAACTGTCCGGGCGTGACGTCATCAAACTGGCTGATCTTGAGATAGCCTACTCCCTTGTCCAGCATCTCGGAGGTGACCGTCGGAACATTGATGGTCTCGCGGGTAGGAGTTACTGTGACATATTTTCCGCCTCTGTTGACCTTGATGCTGACGGTCGTGCCCTCTTCTCCCTTTACAAGATTCGCCACCTCGGCTGTATCCATCGAGAGCGTGTCTACGCCGTCCACCTCGCAGATGATGTCTCCGACCTTGAGTCCGGCCTTCTCGGCAGGTGTTCCGGGCATAATTCCGGTGAAGACCGGAGCTCCTGATGCTGTGTCAAGACCGATGTAAGCGCCGATCCCCTTATAAATCCCGCTGGTCTCTTCCGTCATCGAGTTATACTCTTCCGGTGTATAGTAAACGGTATAGGGATCTCCCAGAGATTCCATCAGGCCCCTGTAGAGTCCGGTTTCAAGGGTCTCGACAGTGGCGTCTTCCGGTTCATAGTAATATTCCCGGATGCAGTCCTCGAGAAGCTGCAGCTTTTCAATTGATTCCTTGTTGACGGCGGAGTCTGTCGTCGATTCCGGATTCCGGTTCGAGTCGATCGTCTGCTCCGCGACTGTCCTGACCGGGAAAAGGTGTACCGCGACTGCGAGGAAAACAATCCCGACTGCCATTCCCAGTGCGAAAATACCGGCCTGTGAGGCAAACCCTCCTCTTCTGCGCCTGCGAGGCCGCATGTCCTGCACGGGCTGTTCTGTCGGCATTGTTTCGGTACTGTTGAAATCTCTCTCGTTCATCTTTCTGTGTATTCCTTCATTATCTGCTGAATGCTGTGTATCTGAATCCGGGCTGTTCAACTGCAAGCCTGTCAATGATTATTCTAAATGAATCCCCGCCCCTTTGTCACCGTCTTCAGATGATTCTTCACCGTAAATACACAGAATCTAAACCAATCAGAAGTCATATTGCTCCATATATTTCATGTATTTGACTACCATCAGAGCAATCTTGAACGTGATCGCGTCCTCAAAAACGCGCAGGTCCAGACCCGTGCTCTTCTGCAGCTTATCAAGACGATATACAAGCGTATTTCTGTGGATGAAGAGCTGCCGGGATGTCTCGGAGACATTCAGGCTGTTTTCAAAGAATTTATTGATGGTCGAAAGTGTCTCCTGATCGAAGTCATCAGGATTTTTGCCCTTAAAGATCTCACGGATAAACATCTTGCACAGAGGGATCGGAAGCTGATAGATCAGGCGGCCGATTCCGAGTTCATTATAGGCAATGACTGTGCGGTCTTCAAAGAAGATCTTGCTGACATCGAGGGCCATCTTGGCTTCCTTGAAGGAGCGGCTGACTTCCTTGATCTCATCCACGACAGTGCCGTAGGAGACACGGATGTCCATGATGCCGAGGCGATGGAGCTGCTGTTCTATATTGACAGCAGTCTTCTCGATTTCACGTTCTTTGCTTGCATCGGAAAGATCCTTGACAATGACAACATTGGTCTCGTCTACAGCAGTGACGAAATCGGCACTCGAAACACCGATATATTCCTGAAGCAGCTCAAGGACATTGCGGTCCTTCTCCGACCCGTTCTCGACGATCAGAACGACGCGCCGGACATCCGGCATAATGCGGAGCTTTTTGGCACGGCTGTATATATCCACAAGGAGCAGATTGTCAAGGAGGAGGTTCTTCATGAAACTGTCCTTATCATACCGTTCCTTGAAGGCTGCCATCAGGCCGCGCAGCTGGAAGGCTGCCATGCGTCCCACCAGAAGGGTGTTGTCTGTATCTCCATAAACAACAAGCACATATTCCAGCTGCTGATCCTCGAGGACCTTGAAAAACTGGAAAGGACCTGCCGACTGAGAGTCCGCAGGTGACACTGCAAAATCAGGGATTGCCCTGGAGGCTTCTTCAAAGACCGGGGCTGTGGAAACCACTTCTCTTCCGTCTGCATCCATGATGCAGATTTCAAGCCTTGTAATATCCCTGATTCCGTCGATCGTGTTCTGTAAAACCTGATTAGAAACCATATTTCCCACACTTTCCTGCAGCCTGTTCCTCTGCATGAAATCATCTGAATTATACCCTGCCTATTATTCTAATGTAAAATAAGATAATTTTCCACAAATTTTGAAAGAAATTTTGTATGAAATCCACAAACCATTCGCTTTTTCAACCAAAATCCCCTGTATTTATGCACAAAGAGGTGTGCGCAAAGAGACTGATATCTAAAAGCTGCGCGAACACTGCCCTTACCTGTTCCCGGCGGCAAGAAAAAAACACAGCTCACGCTGTGTTTTTTCAGGTTCTACAATAGTACGATCCGATTTTCTTCAATCGAAATCCTGTTTTCCTTGAGGAGGTGTCCGACTGCCCTCTTGAATTCATTTTTACTCATATGTGCCTTTTCACGGATCAGTTCCGGCGAAGCCTTGTCCGTAAAGGGAATCATGCCGCCTCCTTCGCCGAGCATTTTAAGAACAGTTTCCACATCGGATTCAATCTGAAGATAACTCTTCTCCCGAATGCTCAAATCGAGTTTTCCGTCAGGTTTGACACCGGTCACGCGCGCCTGCACGACATCGCCTGCCTTGAGCTCGCGGACCAGTTCGCGGCGGGGAATCAGTGCCGAATAGATGCTGTCAACAGCAACAAACGCGCCGAAGTTGCGGCTTGTCTCATAGACAATGCCGGTTACCTGATCGCCCGTGTGATAAGGGCTGTCAGTGCGCAGCCAGGGATATACATTCATGGTAGCGCAGAGGCGTTCGCTCTTGTCCAGGTAGACAGCCACAAGAACCGTCTGTCCTTCCTGAACACGCTCTCTGGGCTGTTCATGATAAGGAAGCAGGAGGTCTTTGTCGAGACCCCAATCCAGGAAGGCTCCGATACGGCTGACCTGGATAACGGTGAGATAACCCACCTGATGTAATGTAAGTTTAGGTTCTTTACGGGTGGCAATCAGACGGTCCTCTGAATCTTTGTAAAGGAAGACCTCAAGCTCATCACCGATCGCGGCACCTTCGGGAACCTGTGAGCGGGGCAGCAGGACTCGTTCGTTGGCCACATCCCCGGTCAGATAAACCCCAAAGGGAACCTGTTTATCTATCCGCAGTATCTGTTTTTCACCGATTTTAAGCATTTTGATCCTTTCCGATCTATACGTATTCGGCATTCCGGAAAGAAATTTTTCAACTGTTATATTTCTCGCTCTTTGAAAAATGCATTTCCATAATCGCATAAGGGCTTCCGTCATCTGCATTGAGTGAAACGCAGATACGGGAGGGATCGTCTGCATACAGAACAGGTGTGATCCGGTCTCCCAGAACAGCCTGCTGCCTGTATTCAATCCGGAGAACTGAAGCCTCCCTGTCAGCCGGAAGAAGACCTGCTGCGATCCGGACATATTGTCCGTTATTCATATGCCGGTTCGTATCGAGATGGTATTCCTGCACAGTAATAGCCGGTCTTGTCTCGCCGGGAATATCCGGGAGACGGATTTTGCGGGAATCATACCGCATATCCAGCTTTTCTTCCAGAGAATATTTGTCAATGATATCTGCAGGAATACGGACCGGATGCATCCTCGCCGTGTCAACCAGCGTCCATACAGAATTTGCAGCAGCCAGCCTCTCACCGTCCTGTGTTTCCATCAGGAAATTACGAAGGCCGATCCCTCCCTTCAACTCATAGGGAAGTGTTCCGATCACAACCTGCTCACCCAGAACAGGCATTCTGTATATTTCCACCCGCCAGTATACAATGACCCAGGCAAGGCTCCGCGCCTGCAGCTTCTTGACGCCGATTCCGTTGTCCTCTGACTGAAATGTAGAGCAATCCTGAAAATAGTCTATCAGTTTTTCCGGTGTCAGACGTCCGAAAGCGTCTGTTTCGCTGTAGCGGATCTTGCTGGTAAAAGCGTACATCCAATCCTCCGTTAATATTGCAACCGTTTTGTCCGTACAGGTTTTTCCGTCTGCAAAATAATGATGGGAATCATCCATGCTTTCCTTTTCTCAGGACGCCCTTCGAATCAAAATAGCATTTTCTGCCGTTAATAGTCTTCCAGCCTACTGCCTTGACCATTGTTTTCTTGTCAAAATAGTACCACTTGCCGCTGATCTTCTTCCAGCCCTTGACAAGCTTCCCTGTCTTCTTGTCAGCGTAATACCATTTGTTTCCGACCTGAATAAAGCTGGTCTGCCGTACTCCCTTGCTGTTGAAATAATAGGTCGCATTCCCGATTTTGTGCATCCCCCCCGTTATACGGGAGTAATCCGTGCGGTAAAAATAATAAATCTTACCGCCGATGTTCTGAAAGCCCTTCAGGAGCTTTCCGTTTTTGACCGATGCGTAATACCACTTTGTGCCGACCTTGAAGAACCCGGTGACACGCTCGCCTTTGGAGTTAAAATAATACCTGTCTCCTCCGATCGTGAGGAATCTGTTTTTGACATACCTGCCGTCGGAGCCGATGTAGTAGGCCTTGTCTCCAACCGTCTGCCACACGTTTTTGGCATTGGACTTTGCCGAGGAGGAATTGTTGTTCTGGCCTGATGCGGATGTCCTGCGCAGAACAATAGTTCCGCGTTTACCCCGGCTTCCCATACTCCACGGCACATGATATACGTTGTTGGTATGCGCATCTACCACCGGCATACCGGAGGAATTAACTCCGACACAGATCCCGACGTGGTCATAAGTGCTGTTTCCGTTCCAGTCATAATAAACAGGATTTCCGACTCTGACATTGGCATTGGAAGCAGTCAGAAATGTTCCATATGACTTAAAGTGACGAATATGTCCCATAACGTTGATCCAGTTCACAGATTGAGGATACCAGTCATCCGTTTTGGGCATCCCGCCGGCATAAAGGCACTGGGAGACAAAGTTGGCGCAATCGACTCCCCTGTACTCCTTGTAGCTGCGGTTGTATTTTTTCCAGTATTTGTCGGCATAGGCAACGGCCTTTGCCGGAGAATATGTGTAGACTGCGGTCGCCGCGTCAACCACTTCCGCACCCTGCGCATACATGGTGTCGGCAGTGAGATCTGCCGCATCCTCAGCCTGCAGCACTCCCTCTGAAGGGACTGCAGCACCTCCGTCAATGATGTAGCGGAGAGTTTTTCCACCCGTCGTTCCAAGCTGTGCATAGGCGGCGGGCGCGTCTGTCACATCCGATCTGACTTCATACAGCGTCTCGGGGGCTTCATCGGATTCTGTCACCGGGTCCTCCCCCTCGCTGAGCCATGCAAAATTGATTTCCGTCCCGTTAATCTCAGAAGGCGTCCAGGTATCGCGATCACTGCATTCAAGAGTGAGGTCGAAAGTATAGCTGTAGGCCGACGCATTGACGGTTTCTGACTGACCGGATGCACTGTAGCCCTGTGTCATCCACTCATCAACAACCAGTTCAATCTTGTCGTCTTTCCTTGTGCAGGATACGATCTGGTAACGCGGGATCATCTCACGAATCACCGCATTCTCTGCAATCATCATCAGTGCATAATCGCCCTGCCGCTCCCACTCGGAGCGCACAGCGTCCTGATTCTTTGCAGAGGATACAGCTGTAAGGGATGTGTCCGCTGCGCCGGAAGAAGCAGCCGGTAGATCTTTTACCGCATTGCCTGTCAATTTCCTCTCGTTAATTGCAGACGTCAGGTATTCCGCCTTAGCTTCTTCATAAGCAGACAGAGCATTCAGCACATTCCTGCTCTCCCCCTCATTCAGTTCAGAATACAGTACGTTCCCATCCGAAAGAATACTGCGCGCAGACGCAAGGATCTGTTCATCTGTGATGCTGTCCGAATCCCGGTAGAAGCTTTCAACCGCCTCGTCAAAGGGGAGACCTTTCTCACCTTCCTCTGCAGCGGCAGTGTCCTCACGTCCTGTCAGTGCTGCAGATACAGAGATCTGCGCAGGCTGGGAAATAATAAACCCGAGGACTGCTGCAGCTGCTGCAATCTGCATGAACTTCTTAAGAGTTTTCGTTACTGTTTCCAAACCAAATACCACACCTCTCTATGATCATCCCTTTAAATGCTTCCGAATATTCCGTCCCAGGCTTTCATAAAACTCCTCTTCAAAGAAACCTGAGCACACCGGTGCACAGGCAGAGTCTTTTTTAAGTTCGCCAAATAAAGCATAACATTTCGTGATTCAAATCGGCTCATTCTCCAGGAAAGCCATATCACGAAACTGTTATGCATTAATAGACAATCTTAAAAAAGAAATAAACAGGCGTTAGTTTATTATATACTTGAAGATACCACATGTCTACCTGTAATAGTCTTAAAAATCCCTTAATATTTGCTACATAATATATGCAGGAAGCCAATTGCGGGTCTATTTTTTCCTCAAAAAAAGTCCCTGATAATTTGTTATCAGGGACTTTTCTAATCAGCTGGGCTAGTAGGATTCGAACCTACAAAATGACGGAGTCAGAGTCCGCTGCCTTACCGTTTGGCTATAGCCCAAAACTCATAACCGGATGTTTATCTCTCGGCTACGAATTGAAATTATAATGCATAACATTTAAAAATGCAAGCACTTTTTTTATTTTTTTGTAACTATTCAGCTTCACCGGCATTTGGATCAAAACCTGGCGGGGAACTTGTTCACCGGACAGGTTTGAGACAGATGCCGGTGAAGGCCTGGGGGCGGAGCCCCCCGGACTTTCCACAGCGAGCAATGCCGTGCATTGCGAGCCGGGGAAAGCTGAATAGTTCTCATTTTTTATTTCCAATCATATTTTCAGCTTCACCGGCATTTGGATCAAAACCCGGCCGGGAAACTTGTTCACCGGATCACTTTCTCCATGTATAGGGATAGAACAGGAGCAGCATGGGATAGAGCTCAAGTCTGCCCGCGAGCATGTCAAACATAAGGATATATTTGGATGCCAGGGAAAAATGCGCGAAGTTGGCAGTGGGGCCTACGGCGGAAAGGCCGGGGCCGATGTTATTGAAAGTTGCTGCCACGGAGGTGAAGATCGTCTCCAGACTCTGGTCTCCGTCAAAAATCGTGACGAGAAGGACAGAGGCAAAGAAAATGACAACGTAAACTCCGACATACATGACGACGGAACGGACAGTGTCGCGCTCGACCGGCTTATTATCCATGCGCACTGCGGTGATGCTGCGGGGATGGACATAGTGGTGGATCTCCTGCAGCCCCGCCTTGACAAGGATGACAATACGGGAGACCTTGATACCGCCGCCGGTGGAACCGGCGCAGGCGCCGCAGAACATGATCATCACAAGCAGACATCTGGAATACTGGGGCCACAGATCAAAATCCGCGGTTGCGTAGCCGGTTGTCGTGATAATGGAACCCACCTGGAATGCCGCATGGTGGAAAGCCAGATAGATATTGTCAAACATGCCACGGATATTGATTGTGATCGTCAGAATGCTGAAAGCAATGATCGCAAAATACCAGCGGACCTCACTGAGGCGGAAGGCCTCTTTTTTGTCCTTTCCGAGAAAAAGGAAGAAATAGGCATTGAAGTTGACGCCGAAAAGGATCATGAAAATGGTAATGATCGTCTGCTGCGGGATGGGATAACTGGCAATACTGTCCCCCAGGACGCCGAAACCTCCGGTACCGGCAGTGCCGAAGCTGAGGCAGAGACTGTCAAAAAGGGGCATGCGGGCGATGAGCAGCAGCACGATCTCAGTGACGGTCATGCCGAAATAGATCAAGTAGAGAATCTTGGCGGTATCGCGGATCTTGGGAACAAGTTTTCCCACGACGGGACCGGGGCTCTCCGCGCGCATCATGTGCATCTGGCTGCCCATTCTGCGCTTGCGCATGGGCATAATGGCCAGCACAAAAACGATGACGCCCATGCCGCCGACCCAGTGGGTAAAGCTTCTCCAGAACAGGCTGGCGTGACTGAGTGCCTCCACATCAGTCAGAATGCTCGATCCGGTCGTCGTAAAACCGGAGACCGTCTCAAACAGCGCATCCGAATAATTCGGGATATCGCCGCAGAGCACAAAGGGAAGCGCGCCGCAGATACTGATCACCAGCCAGACAAGAGCGACACTGATAAAGCCTTCCTTTGTATAAAATTCTGTTCCCGCATCACCTTTCAGGTTAATCAGAAATCCGATTGCGTAATATGCCGCTGCCAGGGCCAGGTAAATGAGCCCTTCTCTCTCCCTGTAGAAAAACCCGGTCAGTGCGGGCAGGAGGAGAAAGATTGCTTCAAATTTGAGCACCAGTCCCGTTGTGCGGCGGATAATAGAGTAATTCATACTAACCTCAATGCCGAAGCGTTTTTGCGAAACATATACTGCCTTCGCAGGTTCCCGGAATGAAAAAACGCTGTCGAGCGTTTTTTTCACTCTTTCGACCATGCCGGAGCACTTCAGTGCGCAGGCATTATCATGTCATAATTACAGGCCCGTTTTCATCTTCGAGGATGTCGCGGATGTCCTGGAATCCTATACGTGTGGTAACTACGATCACGCGGTCATTCACTTCGATCATGGTCTGTCCGTTGGGGATGATGACCTGTCTGTTTCGATAGATACAGGCGATCAGGACATCTTTTTTGATCGGAAGATCGATGAGGGGGATGCCGATTACGGGCGAGCCCATCTGAATCAGGAATTCCAGTGCCTCGGCCTTGTTTTCAATAATATTGTAGAGGGTCTCCACGTTGGAGCCGATGGAGTTCTCCATGGCACGGACGTAGCGGACAATGTATTCCGCCGCGATATGCTGGGGATTGAGGATACTGCCCAGATTCATATCACTGATGATGTCATCGTAGTTGATGCGGTTGACTTTGGTGATCAGCTTGACATCTTTTACGGCTGCCTTTCGGGCGTACAGGGACAGGAAGATATTTTCCTCGTCCATGCCGGTCAGACTGACGAAAGATTCAATCTGTCCAATGCCCTCTTCCAGCAGAACATTCTGGTTGGCGGCGTCGCCGCAGATGATATTGGCCCCGGGAATCTCTTCGCTCAGCATTGCGCAGCGGCTGGGATCCTTGTCGATGATCGTGACCGCAATGCGGCTGTCGAGCAGATTCTTTGCAAGATAGTAGGCGATGGTTCCTCCGCCGATGATCATGCAGTTGGAGACACTGCGGGTCTTGAGGCCTACTTTTTCCACAAAGGCACGCGCGCTCTTGGCACCTGCCACAATACTGATCGTATCATCTGCCTGAAGGCGGAAGTTGCCGTCCGGGATCGTGACATCGTGATTGGCACCGCGCTCTACCGCGCAGACGAGGACGTCGCCCTTGACATTCCTGGAAATCTCGGCGAGAGTCCTGCCGTCGAGCGGAGATCCCGCCTGGACAGAGAACTTGAGAAGCTCCACGTGGCCGCGGGCAAAGGTCTCGATCTTGATCGCCGAGGGGAACTTGAGCAGACGGGAGGCCTCCATGGCTGCCGCATACTCGGGATTGACTGTCAGGGACAGACCCAGTTCCTCGCGGATAAAGCCGACTTCACTGTTGTAAATGGGATTTCGTACACGGGCAATGGTATTGCAGTCACCTGCCTTTTTGGCGATCAGGCAGCACAGGAGATTCAGTTCATCCGAATCCGAGGCCGCGATCATCAGGTCGGCGTCCTCGACGCCCAGATCCTTCTGCACGGAATAGCTTCCGCCGTTGCCGACAATGCCGAGAACGTCACAGCTGCTGGATACCTCATTGACCACCTGCTGGTTTTTGTCCACAACGCTTACGTCATGTCCCTCTTCGCTGAGCTGTCTGGCTAGCGCAGATCCCACTTTGCCGCAGCCGACCACAATGATTTTCATAGTTGTTCCTCCATACTGCACCCATGTGCAGCAATCACTTCTTTCCGACCCTGCCGCTCTCCGGAGCGGCAGCCGCCAGGAGAAATCCCGGAACAGGTTTCTCCGATGCGGTCACTGGATGTCTGCGTTCCGACACAAACATCCTGAGTAAAAAACTGTACCGACATTTTTCACTCTATCTGCTGACCCGCAGAATATCGCCGGGCGACGCCTGCTCATCCAGCTGAAGCCGGATCAGTTCTCCCGGGTGCGGAGCGCTCTGCACCGGCTCCCATTCCGCATTCCACATTCCCAGGACGCGTGTCTGCAGGTCCCTGCCGTCGGGACACATGATCTCAATCGTCTCTCCGACGGAAAATTTATTTTTCTGATGAATCGTCACAATGCCGGGCAGATCTCCCGGTCTGCCGCACACATGGGGTCCGTCCGCAGCTCTGCCCTGCACACTGCTCTGTCCGTTCGGGCTTTCGGACTCCGCTGCCTCTTCAACGATACCCAGAAAGACCGCGTCACTGGCATAGGTGTTATCCGTATAGACCATGGACTGGGTGTCCGGTCTTCCGAAATAGAAACCTGTCGTGAAGTCGCGGTAGGTGCACTTGCGGATCTCCTGCCTGTACCAGTTCATACCGGCGGCATATTTCTCATCGCTCTCCAGATAATCGTCGATTGCGCGGCGGTAGGCGCGGGTGATCGATGCGACATAGAGAGCCGTCTTCATGCGTCCCTCGATCTTGAGACTGTCAATGCCGGCTTTTGCCAGCTCCGGCAGATGCTCGATCATACACAGGTCGCGGGAATTGAAAATATAGGTTCCCCGCTCGTTTTCCTCGATGGGGAAATATTCGCCCGGCCGGCTCTCCTCCGCCACGGCGTACTTCCATCTGCAGGGATGTGTGCAGGCGCCCCGGTTGGCGTCCCGCCCGGTAAACCAGGCGGAGAGCAGGCACCTTCCCGAATAGGAAATGCACATGGCGCCGTGGATAAAAGCCTCGATCTCAAGGTCCGCCGGTGTCTTCTCCCTGATCTGCGCGATCTCATTCAGAGAGAGTTCCCTGGCACAGACGACGCGGGCCGCACCCATGTCGTGCCAGAAGCGGAAAGTGCCGTAGTTGGTATTGTTGGCCTGGGTGGAAATATGTACGGGAATCTCCGGACAGAACTGCCTGGCCAGCGAAAACATACCCGGATCTGCCACCAGGACAGCATCGGGCTTCATCTGCGCCAGTTCCCCGAAGTAGGCAGCCGCGCGGTCCAGATCCTGATTGTGTGCAAAAATATTGGCGGCTACATGTACATGCACACCGTGGGAATGTGCATAGGCTATGCCCGCCCTCATATCTTCGGGGCTGAAATTTCTGGCCTTTGCCCGCAGGCTGAAGGCCTCCCCTCCTATATACACCGCGTCAGCGCCGAAATTTACTGCTGTGCGCAGGACTTCCAGATCTTTTGCGGGGATCAGAAGCTCCGGCTTCTCGCGGTTGGTTTTCCATCTTTTTTCCATATTTGTAATCATAGGCGCCTGTTGAGCCGGTTTATTCTTCATCGCGCAATACCCGTGACTTCAGTCGTGGGATACGCGCGCAAA
>CAMKEX010000030.1 GCA_946411695.1 uncultured Lachnospiraceae bacterium | reverse complement strand
TGCGCAAAAAAACGTCAACGCCGTCCGCAACGGACAGCGCTGCACGTTCCATCAGGACCAGCGAAGGGATCCCGATCACTTGGGACGTAGCGGCATCACAGGATGCCATCTCTGCGCCCGTCAGTACATGTTCCATCTTCATAACTTAGACCGAAAGCTGCTCCGTCAGATCATGGGCAGATCATTCTTTTTCCGAAGTCATCGAATTTCTGTGAATGTTGTAGGACAGTTTCATCAGGCTGTCCTGCAGATGAACGCTCTCCACCTGTATGGTCGGAGGAAGTTCCAGATCGATGTGGGCGAAGTTCCAGATGGCCTTGATGTTGGTCTTCGTGAGAGAGTGCGCCACTTCCCTGGCCTCCGATTTGGGGATCGTGAGGACCACAATGTCCACATCGTTTGCATCAACATATTCCTGCAGCTCACTGAGCGGGCGGATCGGTATCCCTCCGACCGTCTGTCCGAAAAGCTGCGGGTTCACATCGAAAGCACAGATAAAATTGAATCCGCTCTGTTTGAATTTCAGATAACGGACAAGTGCCTGGCCCAGATTGCCGGCCCCTACCAGGACCATGTTGTGCTGATGATCAAGTCCCAGAATCTTACCGATCTCTTCGTACAGATAGTTGGTGTTGTATCCATATCCCTGCTGGCCGAATCCCCCGAAATTATTGAAATCCTGGCGGATCTGCGAAGCTGTCACTTTCATGATCCGGCTCAGCTCCTGAGAGGAGATCCTGTTTTTCCCGGAATCCTTCAATTCCTTCAGATAACGATAATATCTTGGCAGTCTCCCTATAACCGCCTGAGAAATTTCCTTTTCTTCCAAATAAGCACCCCTTATTACGATAAAGTGGAAGCGTCGCCGCAGGTATATGCCCGATACCTGACGTATAATTTCAGCTTCCGGTCTTCTGTAACAACCCCAAGGTCATTATAAAGTCAGTTTATATTCATGTCAAATATGCAAAGTTGTTTTGTATACACCGGACTGTTCCGGCTGGGATACAGGGGAGGGTGCCGACTCTTCTTCTGCCCCTTCTCTGTATATTTCCGTCCCGTATCCATCTGCGTTATGCCTGAATTCTCCTCGCAGGTCTCCGCGTAAATTCTCCGCGTGAATTCTCGCGTGAATTCTCCCGCTGCTGACAGAATTGACAGCTACCCTGATTCCGATTAAACTGATTTGGTGCCCGTCTGCGGCCTTTGCCTGCAAAGACCTTCCTGACAACAGTGCAGGGAAATGCCGGGAATCATAAGGAAAGCTGCAGGCACATTGTAACAGGAATCGTCAAAAACCACTCACAGGAAAGACCATACATGATCATAGCATGTCATCATATTTCAAAAGAATTTGTAGATAAGACCATCCTCTCCGACATCACTTTCCATCTGGAAAAAGGAGACCGGGCAGCGATCGTAGGCATAAACGGTGCCGGCAAGACCACCCTTCTGCGCATCATGGCCGGCGAAATGGAAGCCGACCAGGGCACAGTGACCCTCTCCGGAGGCGCCCGTCTGGGCTATCTGGCACAGGACCAGGGCCTGGATGCCTGCAGCACGATTTATGAAGAGGCTCTTGAAGCAAAGCGGGAGATCATCGAAATGGAGCAGCAGCTCTCACAGTACGAGCGGGAAATGGAAGCAGTCAAGGGCAATGCCCTCAATGAGCTGATCGAGTCCTACACCAATCTCCTGCACCGCTTTGAGATGATGAACGGCTATGCCTACAAGGGTGAGATCACCGGTGTTCTGCGCGGACTCGGATTCGAGGACGATGAGTTCGACAAGCAGATCTCGACGCTCTCCGGCGGCCAGAAGACCCGTGTCGCCCTGGCACGCCTGCTTCTGCAGAGCCCGGATGTGATCATGCTCGACGAGCCCACCAACCACCTGGATCTGGGCAGTATCCGATGGCTGGAAAACTATCTGACCAACTACCGCGGAACCGTTATCATTGTCTCCCATGACCGGTATTTTCTCGACCGCACAGTCACAAAGGTCATTGAGATCGAAAACGCCTCCGCCACCTTCTTCACAGGCAATTACACCGTCTACGCCGAAAAAAAGAAGGCCCTGCGCGATCAGCAGCGGCGAGCCTGGCTCAACAACCAGGCCCAGATCCGGCATCAGGAGGAGGTCATTGCCAAGCTCAGACAGTTCAACCGTGAAAAGTCCATCAAGCGCGCCGAGAGCCGTGAGAAAATGCTGGGCAAAATGGAAGTGGTCGACAAGCCCTTCACTCTGCGCGATGACATGCATCTCAAACTCACCCCCTGTATCCGCAGCGGACGGGAGGTGCTGACAGTGGAAAATCTGGCCAAGTCCTTCGACGGGCACTCTCTTTTCTCCGGACTGAGTTTTCACATCCGCCGGGGAGAGCATGTGGCCATGATCGGAGACAACGGCACCGGCAAGACCACGATCCTCAGGATCCTGAACGGTCTTCTGGGGCAGGACCAAGGCCACATCCGTCTTGGAACCAATGTCCACATAGGCTACTATGACCAGGAACATCATGTCCTCGACGACCGCAATACAGTCTTTGAAGAGATCGCCTACGCCTATCCCTCCATGACCAACACAGAGGTGAGAAACCTTCTGGCCTCTTTCCTTTTTACCGGCGACGACGTCTTCAAGCTGATCGGCGAGCTTTCGGGCGGAGAAAAGGGCCGCGTCTCTCTGGCAAAGCTCATGCTCTCCGAGGCCAATCTTCTCATCCTCGACGAGCCGACCAACCATCTGGATATCGTCTCCAGGGAAGTATTGGAAAATGCCCTCAACTCCTATGACGGAACCGTCCTGTATGTCTCCCACGACCGCTATTTCATCAACCGCACAGCCAGCCGTATTCTGGAGCTCACACAGAAGGTCCTGGTCAATTATCCCGGCAACAACTCGGAGACTGTACCGGACCGCTTTATCGGCAATTACGACTTCTATGTGGAAAAGTCCGCGCAGGTGGGTGAAAAACTGATCGCGGACCTGCACAGTGCCGAATCCCGGGAAACCGCCGGACAGGTTTCCTCCGCCCGCAGCGGCTCCGCTGCAGTATCGGCTGCAGGAAAAGGCTCCTCTTCCGCTGCAGACACTTCTGCAGGTTCCGCAGGGTCCTCCTCTTCGGCTGCTTCGGCCGCAGCAGGCACAGCCGGCAGCGGGGGCGGTGTAGAGGACTGGAAGACCCGCAAGGAAGAACAGGCCAGGCGCCGCAAGATCGCCAATGACCTCAAAAAGTGCGAGAATGAGATCGCCCGCCTGGAGTCCGACGGGGAAGCCCTCGACGAGGAGATCTCTCTTCCTGAGAACAGCACAGATCCCGAAAGACTGCGCGAACTCACCGCAAAACGCGAAGCGATCGACGAAAAACTGTCTGCGCTCTATGAGCAGTGGGAAACACTGAGTGAACTGGCAGACGAATAAAAGCTGTTTCTACTTCGCAGGACCCGCCTGAAAGTCCTGCGCGCTCATCCCGCAGCCCAGGTCACAGGCAACGTGCGGTGAAGGACCCGTACATAAGATAAAAAAGATAAAAAAGCCCGACCGGCTTTTCGTCCCCTTTATGAAGGGCGAACCCGGTCGGGCCTTATTTATTTCGTCTTCATCGCAATGGATCCGCGCGCAGGAAGCGCGGGCGGGATCTGAATTCAGCTCAGATCACATACTTATGCGCCGAGTTTTTTTTCCAAGGTCTCACGGATGGCGAGGATGAATGCCTCGGTGTCAAGTTTCTCGACATTTTGGATGCTGGTGATCAGAGCCAGATCTCCTGTCATTTTGCCGCTCTCGATGGTCTCGAGGGTAGCTTCTTCAAGCTTGTCGGCAAAAGCCATGAGCTCGGGGATCTCATCGAGTTCTCCGCGCTTGCGCAGAGCCCCGGTCCAGGCAAAGATGGTAGCCACGGAATTGGTGGAGGTGGTCTCGCCATTCAGGTGCTTGTAGTAGTGGCGCTGTACGGTGCCGTGAGCAGCTTCATACTCGTAAATGCCGGTAGGGCTGACCAGAACAGAGGTCATCATAGCCAGGGAACCGAAGCTGGTGGCCATCATGTCGCTCATGACATCGCCGTCATAATTTTTGAGAGCCCACAGGAAACCACCTTCGGAGCGCATGACACGGGCGACAGCGTCATCGATCAGAGTGTAGAAGAACTCAAGGCCTGCCGCCTCAAATTTCTCCTTGTATTCATTCTCGTAAATCTTCTCAAAGATTTCTCTGAAATGACCGTCGTAGATTTTGGAAATGGTATCCTTTGTGGAGAACCACAGATCCATCTTCTGATCCAGCGAGTAGGCAAAGCAGGAACGGGCGAAGCCTTCAATTGAAGCGTCCAGGTTGTGCATGCCCTGGATGACACCGGGCCCCTTAAATTCATGGATGACCTGACGACTCTCACTGCCGTCGGCATTTTTGAAGACCAGCTCCGCAGTGCCGGCACCCGGCACACGGTATTCCACGTTTTTGTAGACATCGCCGTAGGCATGACGGGCCATGATAATGGGTTTTTTCCAGGTACGGACATAGGGGTCGATGCCCTTTACCAGGATGGGGGCGCGGAACACGGTTCCGTCCAGAGCTGCGCGGATGGTGCCGTTGGGGCTCTTGTACATAGCCTTCAGATTATACTCCTTGACACGGGCGGCATTGGGAGTGATCGTGGCACATTTTACTGCAACGCCGTATTTTTTAGTAGCTTCGGCGGCGTCCATTGTGATCCTGTCATCGGTTTCGTCCCTTTTCACAAGTCCCAGATCATAATACTCTGTCTTGAGATTGATAAAGGGAAGAAGCAGTTCGTCCTTGATCATCTTCCAGATGATACGGGTCATTTCATCCCCGTCCATCTCCACAAGAGGTGTCTTCATCATAATCTTGCTCATTTTTGCTCCTCCTTCTGCTGCATTCCTTTCGGCAGGATTGCGCAATATCGTGGGCACCTTACGGACATTTCGAAATGTCATGTCTGAATCTCCGTTTTCTCACTCTTCCCGACCATGCCGCCCGCCAAAGCGGCAGTGCGGGGAGATATACGCGAAGGCGTTTTCTCCGATGCGATCACAGGATGTTTGCGCCGCCTCGCGGCAAAAAACTCCGGAGTGAAAAATATCGTATTGACGATATTCTTTACTCTTCATCCTTGTAAATCTCATAGAGGCCGTTCTTTACCATGTTGTCGTATGCGTTGTGCATATGCTCGCAGGCAAGCCGCTCAGCAAGATCCGCCTTGCCGGCCCTTATTGCCTCCATGATCGCTCTGTGCTCCTTGTTGGAAGCAGTCCCGCGGCCCACATTGGAAAGTGTTTTCTTGCGTACCCTGTGAACATACTGATGGTAGTCGATCAGCAGATGCTCCAGCATTTTGGAATGGCATGCGCTGTAAAGGATATGGTGAAACTGGCTGTCCAGATCCACCATCTGTTCGAGATGTCCTTTGCCTGCGTGATATTCCGCGAGATAGACATTCTCTTCCATCGCCTCCATCTGTTCCTTAGTGATCTTCTCTGTCGCCCAGCGCGCGCACAGCGCTTCCAGACGTGCACGGATCATGTAGATGTCCTTGACATCCTTTGCCGAAATACCGGTTACAAAAGCGCCGCGGTTGGGGATGATCTGTACCAGGCCTTCCAATTCCAGCTGGCGCAGCGCTTCGCGCACAGGCGTCCTGGAGACACCGAGCTCTTTTCCGATCTTGATCTCCTTGAGCTCCTCATGCTCCTTATACCTGCCGCTTAGTATATCCTCCCGGATCTTGGTGAAAACCCGTCCCCGCAGAGAATATTTATCCGTCACTTCACGTTTCAAATCAAACTCATCCATATAATTCCCCCTCTAAAGCATCTGAACAGATGCAGAATATGGCTGAATACTTTTCATATTGACGCGTCTTTTTGTAGTTCAAATCTGTAAATCTATCACGTCATGTGCGGGTTGAAACATTGCTAACAGACGTATGTATTATTGTATACAACTAATACAATAAAGTCAAGTTGTTTATGGACAGGAAGGCAGACAAGGGCATTTTCCCCTGCATCAGGCAAGCTGCCGGGGGAGCGTTTTCTCCTCGCCTTGCTGCTCTTACGGGCGGCATGATCGGAAAGAATAAAAAATCCCCGCAGCGGGGAAAGAAGGCCTTCCGGCCCGCTTTGCCTTTCTGCGGGGATGGCTGCGCACTGTGATCAGTCGGATTTTTCCGGATCAGAGAATTTTCATTCAATGCAATTTGATATTCACAGGGGTGCAGTGCATTTTTTCAATGCAATTATTCAATACAATTGTTCAATGCAATTCGAACTTCCTTGCGTTTCGATACATTATTTGACGACAAAGTTGATGATCTTGCCGGGGACGTAGATCTCCTTGATCAGCTTCTTGCCTTCCATGAAGGAGGCGACGCGCTCGTTGGCCTTGGCTGTTGCAAGGGCAGTCTCCTTGTCCGCGTCACGGGCGATCTGGACCGCTGCGCGGACCTTGCCGTTGACCTGGACACCGACTTCGATCATGTCATCGATCGTCTTGGCGGGATCGTATTCCGGCCATGCGGAGACAGTGAGGAAGCCTGCACCCTCTCCTGCAATATTCGCGTAGATCTCCTCAGTCAGGTGAGGAGCAAAGGGAGAAAGGAGCTTGAGGAAGGTGATCAGGTCATCCTTTGAGATGCTGCCGGCCTTATAGATGTCGTTGACCAGAGTCATCAGTGCCGCAATGGCAGTGTTGAACTTCTGGGCCTCGATATCCTCGGAGACCTTCTTGATGGTCTTGTGCATGCAGGTCTCAAGGCTGGCGGGAGAAGCGCCGTCGGTCATGATCTCCGTCAGGCCGGCGACACGCTCGAGGAACCTGCGGCAGCCCTTGACAGAACTGTCGCTCCAGGGAGCCGCGCTGCTGTAATCACCCATGAACAGGACATAGACACGGAGGGTGTCCGCGCCGTACTGCTCGACGATATCCAGAGGATCCACGACGTTGCCCTTGGATTTACTCATCTTGTCGCCGTCCGGTCCCAGGATCAGACCCTGGGCGGAACGCTTCATGTAGGGCTCGGAGGTATTGACTTCGCCGATGTCATAGAGGAAGTGGTGCCAGAATCTGGAGTAGATCAGGTGTCTGGTCACGTGCTCCATGCCGCCGTTGTACCAGTCAACGGGCATCCAGTAATCGATCTTTTTGCGGTCCGCAAAGACCTTGTCATTGTTGGCATCGCAGTAGCGAAGGAAATACCAGGAGGAACCTGCCCACTGGGGCATGGTATCGGTCTCACGTTTTGCTGCGCCGCCGCACTTGGGGCAGGTGCAGTTGACGAAGGAGTCGATCCTGGCAAGAGGGGACTGACCGTCTTCACCGGGCTCGAAGTCCTCGACATCGGGCAGACGCAGAGGAAGCTCCTCATAGGGAACTCCGACAACACCGCACTTGGGGCAGTGGATGAGCGGGATGGGCTCGCCCCAGTAACGCTGGCGGTTGAAGGCCCAGTCTTTCATCTTGAACTGTACGCCTGCATGACCAATTCCCTTGTCAAGAAGGAACTCGATCATCTTCGCGATGGAGTCCTTCTTGTTGGTCAGGCCGTTGAGGAAGCCGGAGTTGACCATCTCGCCGTCGCCTGTGTAGGCTTCTTTGGTGATGTCGCCGCCCTTGATGACCTCAATGATCGGAACGCCGAACTTGGTCGCGAACTCCCAGTCACGCTGGTCGTGGGCAGGCACTGCCATGATGGCGCCGGTGCCGTATCCCATCATGACATAGTCAGCGATAAAGATGGGGATTTCCTCGCCGTTTACGGGATTGATCGCGGACATGCCTTCGATCTTGAGACCGGTCTTGTCCTTGACCAGCTGTGTGCGCTCAAACTCGGTCTTCTTGGCGCACTCTGCGCGGTAGGCCTCGATCGCGTCCATGTTGGAGATGCGGTCCGCATATTTGTCGATCAGAGGATGCTCGGGTGCCATGACCATAAAGGTGACACCGAAAAGGGTATCCGCACGGGTGGTGTAGATCTCGAGCTTCTCATCGATATCCTTGAGTGTAAAGTTGACAAAAGCACCGGTGGACTTGCCGATCCAGTTAACTTCCTGCTGACGGATATTCTCGGGATAATCGACGGTATCCAGACCTGTCAGGAGCTTGTCGGCGTACTCGGTGATCTTCAGATACCAGACATCCTTGGGGAGCTGGATGACATCGCTGTGGCAGATGTCGCACTTGCCGCCCTGGCTGTCCTCGTTGGAGAGGACGACCTTACAGGAAGGGCAATAGTTGACCAGGGTCTTGTCACGGAAGACGAGGCCGTGGTCAAAGAGCTTGCGGAAGATCCACTGTGTCCACTTGTAGTAATCCTCTCTGGAGGTGTCGATCACGCGGTCCCAGTCAAAAGAGAAACCGACGCTCTTGAGCTGATTGGAGAACTTCTCAATATTTTTATCCGTAATAATGCGGGGATGCGTATTGGTCTTGATCGCATAGTTCTCGGTGGGAAGGCCGAAGGCGTCGAAACCGATGGGAAACAGTACGTTGTAACCCTGCATTCTGCGCTTTCTGGAAATCACTTCAATGCTGGAATATGCCTTGATGTGGCCGACATGCATGCCTGCGCCGCTGGGATAGGGAAACTCAACCAGGCCGTAGAATTTGGGCTTGTCACTGAAATCCACTGCCTTGAAAATACCGGCATCATCCCATTTCTTCTGCCACTTCGGCTCAATCTTTTTAAAATCGTATCTCATGCTAATGCTCCTTTGTACAGTTTACCATCTATATTCGCCTTTGCCCGCCGCGGACAGGATCATCCGCCGGATTTTCAGCAAAAACAAACTTTCAATATAATAATCCACACGGGGTATATTCGTCAAGCGCAGGGAGGGTCCAGGCCGGTCCGGGCCGCCGCGAAATCCGGGGTCTTTGTCTCTTTTTACAGCCATTTCTTTTTGTGAAAATACAAAAGGCTCAGGATCACGATCGCCAGGCTGACGATGATCACGATGGGATAGGCATAGGGGGAATCCAGCTCCGGCATATAGCGGAAGTTCATGCCGTACCAGCCGACGATCAGGGTCAGGGGCATAAAGACCGTCGTCACGATCGTCAGGATCGTCATGATCCGGTTCTGCTTGACGTCCAGACGCGCCTGGTAGAGGTCGCGCACCTGTACCGTGTAGTCCCGCAGGGAGGCCACCATGCCCTGCCGGCGCTCCATTCTGCCGGAAAACAGGCGGAAGAAACGAATGTTATCCTCCGTAAAAAACCTGTTTTCATTGTCTTCAAACACCTGGGCTACATCCAGAAGCTGTTCGTAATGGCCGCGCAGTTCCAGAAGATCTCCCCGGATCTCATTGGTCCTGGCCGTGCTGAGCTCCTCGTGTCCCTGCAGGATCTCCGCCTCGATCCGATTGAGTTCACTTTCATAGCCGTTGAGCAGGACCCGGTCGTCCGCGATAATGGCCTCCAGAAAATCGTACAGAAAGCGCTCCAGGGAGGGAAACCGCCATTTTCTGGTCCTGGCAATTTTTTTGATCAGTTTCTCTGCCATTCCGCTCCGGTCTATAAAAACGACACCCTTTTCATCCAGGGCAAAAGAGAAGACGGCGTCATCCCCTCCCAGATCATCTCTGTTGGGAATGGAGAATGTCCCCGTGATCGAATCGTAGTTCACTTCCGCTTTGGTATTGTAAATATTCTCCGGATTCGGGTCTATATCAAATCCCATATCAAAAGAATCTCTGTATCTCATCCATGTAGACGGGGACAGCACGATCGCGTACGGCACCTCTCCCATATCCTCCAGACATTTCTGAAGTGTCGTCTCCACAAGTATATCTTTGATCTGAAAACAAATTCCGCGCATGCCCGCCTCTTCTTTCTTGTCATACAGGTAAAAGTATCATGTCCACTGATGAGTTTACTCTCTGTACAGTTCCTGTGCAAGCACTCAGACAGTTTCCGTACTCATGGAATCCTATTTTTGCTTCAGGAGCCGCGGGATCAGTCTATTCCGCAGGCTTCTGTATCCGGTTTTCCGGCACTTTCTGTATCCGGTTTTTCAGGAAGCTTCTGCATCGGAACATTTTAAAAAATGAAAAAAGCCCCTGCGCCGGCAGCAAAAAGACCGGCACAGGGGCATCCTTCCCCGTATCAGCGGAAATTTCTGTTTCCGAAATGGATGATCGCGGCAAAGCCGGGACCTGTATGGGATCCGATCACGGGACCCATGGGACAGATCTGGACCTTTGCCTTCGGATTGATCCGCAGGATCTCATCGCGCATTTTCTCCGCGCGCTGCTTACAGACAGCATGGGCAACGATCACGTCGCTGCTGATCATGTCGTCATGAGCGCCCTCATAGCACTCGATCAGATATTTGACCGCCCGGGCGACTCCGCGCTGTTTGGATATATTGATCAGCTTTCCCTCGTCGTTGATCTTGAGCACGGGCTTAAGATTGAGGACATTGCCGGCAAAGGCCGCCGTCGCAGATACCCGGCCGCCGCGCTTAAGATATTCAAGGTCTTCGACCATGAACCAGAATCCAATGTCAGGAACGATCTTCCTGAGATAAGCGGCGTTTTCCTCGATGGTCTTCCCCTCCACGCGGCCTTTGATCGCCTGCATCAGAAGGAGTCCCACACCGCCGGTGGCGCCCAGAGTGTCCACACTCTCGATCTTTATATCCGGATAATCCTCCATAACAGCCTGCGCCGCATTGAGAGAGGAAGAATAGGTGCTGCTCAGTCCGCTCGAAAGACACAGATACAGAACATCATGCCCCTTTTCCGCTTCCGCCCGGAAGACCTGATCATAGGTATAGGGAGTGATCTGGCTTGTACCGGTGACCGCGCCGTCTTTCATGCACTGATAAAAATGTTCCAGCTCTTCCTCCGTCTGCTGACGGTCCATTACATATTCCCTGTCGTCGATCATATATTTCATGGGAATAAAATGGATATTGTTTTCTTCGATATATCTGTTTTCGATGTCGACAGAGGCATCAACATAGATTTCATAGGTTTTCCGGTTTTCCAACTTCTTTCTTCCTTTCTTATGAAAGACATTGTTCTCATGAAACATGATGTACAGATATCTTGAAAATGTAACACATGTGTATTATTATACGAATGTATATTCAATACAACACCAAGGTTTATCGAAAATGTGGTTTACTTCACGTTTTTACACAATTGTGTAGAAAAATACACAGTTCATGAAAAAAATGTCCATTATATAAGCTTCCGGACTCACCTCCGGGCCCGCCGCCGAATCCGGCGGACACTCTGAAAAAAAGGAAGGCGCAATGCAGAATAAAGAGGAAAAAGCAGTAGAAAAAACCGTTCAAAAGTCTGTGTCTTCAGACAGGCGCGTCATCCGCACCAGGCGGAGCATCCGCATGGCTCTGACCAGGCTCCTTGCATCCAAACCGCTGGGGGAGATCACAGTGACAGAGCTCTCTAAAGCGGCGGATATCAACCGCAAGACTTTTTACAATTATTACGGGGATATCTCCATGGTCGTAGACGAGATCGAAGACGAAATTGCCGAGGACTTTGCCTCGGCGATCAATAACATCGATTTTCTGGAGATCAGCCAAGATCCCTCGTATATCTTTCTCCGCCTGGCCAGACTGATTGAAAAAGACCTGGAATTTTATGCCAGTGTCTTTGCCGCGGAGGGACAGACCTCTCTGCTCCGGAAGATCGTCGCCCCCTTAAAGCAGCAGCTTTGGGAAAGCTTTGCTGACCAGATCGGTCCGGAGGCAGAGGGTTTTGAATTTCTGCTCGAATATGCTGTTTCCGGTATGATCGCCGTCTACCAGAGATGGTTCAATACAGGGCGCAAGCAGAATATCGAAGAATTATCCCGCAATCTCAGCATCCTGACCTTCAACGGCATCAACGGGCTGAACGTAAACAAAAAATGATCTGTCTGCGGATGAATACAGGCATTCGCCGTATAGGCATAAAGGCATTTCTGCGGATGAATGCAGGCATTCCCCGCATCATGCCTTTATGCCTGCATGGACTTTGTTCCGCAATTCGCCATGCCGACAGGTTCGCGTACGCATCGCGTCCGCGAACTGTCGCGGCATTCGCCGTATAGGCATAAAGGCATTTCTGCGGATGAATGCAGGCATTCTCCGCTTCATGCCTTTATGCCTGCATGGACTCATTGCTTCGCGCAGAAAGAGCGCACCGGAAAATCCGGTGCGCTCTCTTATTATCAGCTGTAATTCTGTTCCCTCAGGAACAGAGGCTCTATGATCAGTCGTCGCTGCCTTCCTCAAGAGCTGCTGCGCGTGCTGCAACTTCCTTGGCCTGGACATCAGCGGGAGCCTGCTCGTAGCGTGCGAACTCATACATGTAGTCGCCGCGTCCGCCGGTCATGGAGCGGAGGACTGTGCAGTAGTCGAACAGCTCGGACATGGGAACTTCGGCTTCGACAACCTGCTTGCCGCCGGCGATGGGGTTCATGCCCAGAACTCTGCCGCGGCGCTTGTTCAGATCGCCCATGACATCACCGGTGTAGGAATCCGGGATAGTGACCTTGAGAGAGACGATGGGCTCGAGCAGGACGGGTGTAGCGTCCATGATGCCCTTCTTGACTGCCTGGCTGGCAGCGGTCTTGAATGCCATTTCGGAGGAGTCTACCGGGTGGTAGGATCCGTCGTACAGTGTAGCCTTCAGGCCGACAACAGGATATGCGGCAAGAGGTCCCTTGAGGACGGTCTCGGCAATACCCTTTTCAACAGCGGGGAAGTAGTTCTTCGGTACGCTGCCGCCGACGACTTCTTCGTCGAACTCATAAGCTTCCTCAAGATTTCCGGAGGGAGCAAATTTGATCTTGACATGACCGTACTGGCCGTGTCCGCCGGACTGCTTCTTGTACTTGGAGTCGATATCAGCTGTCTTGCGGATGGTCTCGCGGTAAGCGACCTTGGGCTGGACGGTCTCGATCTCGACCTTGTACTCGTTCTTGAGCATGCTCTTGACAACTTCAAGCTGCATGTCGCCGACACCGTAGATCAGAGTCTGACGGTTCTCGGAATCGTTGACCATCTTGAAAGTGAGGTCCTCGGAGGAGATCTTTGTCATGGCCTGAGCGATCTTGTCGATGTCGTTCTTATTCTTCGCATTGTAGCGGACATAAGTATAAGGAGTGGAAATATCCATCTGAGGATAGACGATCTGCTGAGCCTTTGTGGACAGAGTGTCGCCGGTCTTTGCGTCGCCGAGTTTTGCAAGGGCGCAGATATCGCCTGCGTGGATCTCGCCGATCTCGCTGGTCTTGTTGCCCATCATGATATAGAGCTTGCCGATCCTGAGTTCGGACTCCATACCGGAATCATAGACGGTCTCATCTGTCTTGAAGGAACCGGAGCAGACCTTGATCAGGCTGTAACGGCCGATGAAAGGATCCACGATGGTCTTGAAGATAAATGCGGACTTGGGCTGTGCGTCGTCAAACTTCGCCACGAATTCCTCACCGGTCTTCATATCTTTGCCGGTCATGGTGCGGCCTGCGGGGTTGGGCATATAGCGCACGATATCATCGAGAACATTCTCAATGCCGCTGCACTGTGTGGAAATACCGCACTCTACAGGGATCACGGAGCCGTCAAGGATGTTGGCTCTGACTGCCTCGCCGACTTCCTCTACTGTGAAGGTATCGCCGCCGAAATAGCGCTCCATAAACTCTTCGTTTGTCTCTGCCACGGTCTCCATCAGAGTCTCGTGGTACTGCTCAAGGTCATCCTGGCAGTCCGCGGGAACATCACAGGGAGTGGATTTCTTGCCGTCCCACTTGTAGCCCTTCTGCTCGATCACGCTGACACAGCCTGTGGTCTTGTCGCCTTCGTGGATCGCGAAATGGAAAGGAACGATCTTGGGTCCGTACAGCTCGGTCAGAGCTTCGATGGTGCGGCCATAGTTGGTGTCGTTCAGGTCCATGTCGGAGACATAGATCATTCTGGGCAGATTATATTTGTCGCAGAGATCCCATGCGCGCTCGGCACCAACTTCGACGCCGGCCTTGCCGGAAACAACGATGATGGCTGCATCCGCAACGCTGATAGCCTCTTCCACTTCACCGACAAAATCGAAATATCCGGGTGTGTCCAGAATGTTGATCTTGCAATTCTTCCATTCTACAGGGATCAAAGATGTCTTGATCGAGAAACCTCTCTTCTGCTCCTCCTTCGTGTAATCGGAGATGGAGTTTCCATCCTCGACCTTTCCCATTCTGGATGTTACGCCTGTCAGATGGCACATAGCCTCTGCCAGAGTTGTCTTACCTGCTCCGCCGTGACCGAGCAGAACGACATTTCTGATTTTATCAGTTGTGTAAACTTTCATTGCTGACCTCCACTACATATTATTTCTTACTTTTATTTTTATGAAAAGCGCACTAAAAATAAGCCTTTCAAAAAAAGTCCTTGTCCATTTTACTAGATATACTATGGCATTACAAGTGCTTTCGTAAATATTTACCCATTGCGCAGGTCCATGCTGCCGCACATTGTTGAACAATTCTGACAAACCGAACATTGTACATCATTGATTGAACGCTTTTTTTCGTTGAAATCAATTGCCCGGAATTCACTGAACCCTTTTTACATCGAGATCAGTCCGAACACATTGGCGACCGAACTGGCCAGGATGATGATGACGAACACAGGGCAGATATATTTGATCATGAACTCGAAGACCCCTCTTCTGGCAAAGACATGACCGTCCTGCTGCACTTCCTCCACCGCGGCGGCGATCGTCATACGGCGGGTGACAAACAGGCAGATGCACAGGGCCGCTATGGGCATCATGATCGAGTTGGTCAGGAAATCGAAGAAATCCAGGAACTGCATGCCGATGATCGTGACATTAGCCAGCGGACCGTATCCCAGACAGGACAGGGTTCCCAGAACGATCATCTCTGCGCCGATCATGCATGTGCACACGGTGCGGTTCCAGTGGAACTCGTCTGCAAAAGTCGCCACAGCGCTCTCCGTCAGGGCGATGGCACTGGTGAGCGCGGCAAAAAGGACCAGGGCAAAGAAAGCTATGCCGATGATGGTGCCGAATCCCATACTTGCGAATATTTTGGGCATGGTGATAAACATCAGGGAGGGGCCGGCGCCCAGCGCCTCGGGATCGCCGCCCGAGAAAGCAAAGACAGCCGGGATGATCATCAGGCCCGCCAGCATGGCGATGCCGGTGTCAAAGATCTCGACCTGAACGGTGGACTCCTCGATACTGACATCCTTTTTCATATAGGAACCGAAAGTGATCAGGATACCCATGGCGATGGACAGGGAATAGAACATCTGGCCCATGGCGGAGATGACTGTCATCCATGAGAAATGCCTGATATTGGGGATCAGGAAATACTTCACACCCTCCATCGCGCCGGGGCGGGTGATGGAATAGATACTGATGATGACGGCCAGAACGATCAGGATCGGCATCATAATGCGGGAGACGCGCTCAATACCGTTTTCCACGCCCAGCAGAATAACGATCAGGATCATCGCTGTAAAAACGATAAACCAGAACTCAGCGGAATAGCCGCTGCTGATAAAGCCGCCAAAATATCCGCTGTCCGCAACTTCCTGCACATTTCCCCGCAGATATTCAAACAGATATTTGCACACCCAGCCTCCGATGACAGAGTAATAGGGGCAGATCAGCATGGGAATGACCGCATTGATCCATCCGCCGAAGTTCGAGGCGGGTGCTTTCCCGTACGCCTTGAAGGCGCCGACAGGACTCTTGCCCGTTGCGCGTCCGATCGCCGTCTCTGCCATGATCATCGTGTAGCCGAATGTCAGAGCCAGCAGGATGTAGACCAGCAGGAAGATTCCGCCGCCGTATTTGGCTGCCAGATAAGGGAAACGCCAGATATTGCCCAGGCCTACGGAGGCACCTGCTGCCGACAGCACATAACCGATCTTACCGGAAAATCCTTTCCGCTGCGTTTCGTTGGTGTCCATAATAAAGAGATCCCCCTTTCCGTGTGCCGATAGTAAACATAATTTGATAAATAAAAAGGCACAGTATCAAATACTGTATCACAATTCAAAGCACTTGTCATGTATATTTGCATGTTTCTATGGCCGATTTCCTGTTTTTGTACAAAAAAGGTACCGGACTTTTGAAAAGTCCGGTACCTGACATGTGCTCATTCCCGCACAGATGCAAGTATCAGATCCCTCAGGCGAGGAAAGGATTGGAGGGTTTGAAGAGGAATTTTTCGGACAGGTCAGAGAGTTTCTGCGCGCCGCACATCTTCATGGTGTCGACGAGCTCGGCTCCGATCTTGCCGGTGTAGACTCTTACGCCCTCTTCGCCGCCGCCGTAAACAGCCGTCACATAGGGACGGGCGATCAGGACACCGTCCGCGCCCAGGCACAGTGCCTTGAAAACATCGGCGCCTGTGCGGATGCCGCCGTCCACGAAGATCTTCATCTGTCCGCCGACAGCCTGTGCGATCTCATAGAGGACCTCTGCCGTAGCGGGGCACTGGTCCAGAACACGTCCGCCGTGGTTGGAGACCACGATGCCGGAGGCGCCTGCCTTCAGGGCCTTCTTTGCTGCCTCTACTGTCATGACACCCTTGACGATGAAGGGTTTTCCGGCGTCGCTGATCACCTGCGCCAGTTCCTCGACAGTCTTGCTGCCCGCAGGCGGCTGGAGGTTCTGCAGGAAAGGAAGACCTGCCGCGTCGATATCCATGGCTACCGCGAAGCATCCGGAGGACTGGACAAGGGCGAATTTCTCCTTGAGGGTATTTACATCCCAGGGCTTGACTGTGGGAATGCCAAAGCCGTCCTTGGCCCTGATGGCAGCGCACGCGGCCTCCATGACAGCGGGATTGGTGCCGTCACCTGTGAAAGCGGCAATGCCTGCGTCCGCGCAGGCGGAAACCAGAATATCATTGTAGGCCACATCATCGAGTTTGTCTCCGTAGTGGAGTTTGACAGCCCCGACAGGTCCCGCGAAGAAAGGATATTTCATGGTGTGACCGAAGAAATCAAGGCTGGTATCCGGAGTGACATTCTCACTGATCGTGTCCATGTTGATGCGGATTCTCCTCCAGGCATCATAGTTGCGGATGGCGGTGTCGCCGATCCCCTTGGCTCCGGGGCCGGGCATGGTAGCGCCGCAGGCCTTTCCGTTGCAGACGGGACATGCCTTACAGTGAGGGCCTATACATGTGCGTGCATTCGTGAGAATTTCCTGAAATGTCATGTCTTTTCTCCTTCTTATGTTTTATTATGCCGGGATTCTTATATGAGAATAATCGGTCATGTATCTTCAGGACCTGCCTGCCGGGTCCCGCGCGCTGATCCCGCGGTTGAATTCGAGGAATCAGCGCTGTAAAGAATCACACGATGTTTCTTTTTATTCAAAGGATGATCAGTGTCTGAACAGTGTGCCGATCAGACCGCGGCCCAGGCTGGCGCCGAGGTTTCCGCCCAGGGTCTTGCCGAACGAGCCGAATGTTCCTCCCAGAGCCTTGCCTGCCTCACGGCCCACAGTGCCTGCCACAGTGCTGCCGACCTGCTTGGCGGCGCGTTTTTTGGCAGTTTCAGCCTTCTGCGCCTCTCTTGCCGCAGCTGCCTCTGCCCTGGCCTGCTCTTTGGCCTGCTCCTTTGCTGCAAGAGCATCGGCCTTTGCCTGCTCTGCCGCCTGCGCCTCCTCAAGGCCGCGTCTCTCAAGAAATTCATAGGCGGAATCGGGGTCATAGGCTCTGGCGTACCTGGTATAGAGCATACTGCCCTTGATGCTCTGCTCCCTCTCGCCGGGTGTGATGGCGCCCATGCGGCTCTGCGGAGGAAGGACATAAGCTTTTTCTACAACAGCAGGAATACCGTCCTCGTCCAGGAAGGAGATCAGGGCCTCGCCGGTGCCCAGTGCCTGGAGAGTGTCAACGGTGTCAAAGGCAGGATTTTCACGGAAGGACTGGGCTGCCGCGCGCACGGCCTTCTGATCCTTGGGTGTGTAGGCGCGCAGCGCATGCTGGACGCGGTTGCCCAGCTGGGCCAGGACTCCGTCCGGGATATCTCCGGGAATCTGCGTGCAGAAGTAGACACCCACGCCCTTGGAGCGGATGAGTTTGACGACCTGCTCGATCTTTTCAAGAAGTACCTTGGAAGCATCCTTGAACAGAAGATGTGCCTCGTCAAAGAAGAAGACGAGCTTGGGCTTGTCCAGATCGCCCACCTCGGGCATCATCTCGAAGAGTTCGGACAAAAGCCACAGAAGGAAAGTGGCGTAGAGACGTCCGTTGTGGAACAGGCTCTGGGAATCCAGGATATTGATCATTCCTTTTCCGCCCGGGCCCGCCTGCATCCAGTCGCCGATATTGAGAGCTGTCTCGCCGAAAAAGGCCTCTCCGCCCTCTCCCTCGAGTGCCACAAGGGCGCGCAGGATCGCGCCGATCGAAGCGCTGCTCATGCGGCCGTACTTTTCCGTATAGTCTTTGGCATGGCTCTGCACATAGTTCAGCATGGACTTGAGGTCTTTGATGTCAACCAGCAGAAGTCCCTCGTCATCAGCGATCCTGAAAATAATGCTCAGGATATCCGTCTGCAGGTCGTTGAGCTGCAGGATCCTTGACATAAGGACAGGACCCATCTCCGTGACGGTTGTGCGTAAGGGAATTCCGTTCTGACCGTAGATATCCCACAGAGTAACGGGATACCCCTGATAAGAGAAGCCCGCTTCCGCAAGGCCGAACCGGCTGATCCTCTCACGCATGTTGGCCGAGTCCTCCCCCGGAGCGGCCATGCCGGCAATGTCTCCCTTGACATCCGCCATAAATACCGGAACGCCCATATCACTGAAGGCTTCCGCAAGAACACGTGCCGTGACGGTCTTGCCCGTTCCGGTCGCACCGGCAATCAGTCCATGCCGGTTAGCCATACGCGGCAAGAGATAAATATGATCTCCCGCTTCATTGTTCGCCACCCAGATTTTCCCATCTCGCAGCATCGATCCACCTCCTGTAAAAATGTGCGGCACCGGTACGGATGCCCTGTGTCATGATGTTTTTCCTGTATATGTATCCCGTCAGAACGACGGGCCTACCGTGTCTGTTCCCTTGAGATAAAAGTCCGGAAGGGGCACATAATTCAGATTGCCGACACGTCCGTCCCTGACCCAGCGGACCCCATAACCGTCCATATACTGCCACTGTCCGTCCAGATACTGCCAGCCGGTGACCGGCTTTCCGTTATCGAAATAGAACCAAAGGCCGTCCTGCTCGTACCATCCCCGGTAGAGATTGAACTTGATGATGCGGTAAATCTCCCGGTAAGTCGAACCGTCGAAGTGGATCCCGTCCGGTGAGCCGAAAGAATAGCGGATTCTGCTGTAGGCGTCAATGTAATTCACATCCTGCAGGTTTTCCTGTGCATAGGCATTGAAGTTCTCGATCCTGCTGTTCTTGGCATTGGGACTTCGGCTGTCGTCAACCGGCGTGACTGAGACAAAATAGGTCCTTGCGCCCAGTTCCTTCCATTCCGCGGCCTTGCTGTTGATGTAATCGACATAGTTGTATACGTTGCCCAGGTCATTGACACCCATCAGGATGACAATGTCCGTGTTCTGATCGATCAGATGCTCGACATTGGGAATACCCGTACTGACCATCCAGCTGTAGCCCATACTGTTTCTGGCAGACCAGTATTCATCCTCCATTCCGCCGCAGAACATCTCCATGCCCACAGTCCTGGAATCGCCTATAAAGAGGATCCTGCGGTGCTCGGGGTACACATAGGGATCCTCCGGATCCCGGTGCTCATATCTGAGGGGGATCTGTACATCTCCAACGTCGATCGTCTCTGTCTTTTCCCCTGTTTCAGATCCATTGGAATATTCATCGGATTCTGACTCTTCAGCGTAAGCATCCTCCCGGACAGACTCCTCTTCAGCGGATTCCTCTTCCTGTGCCCGCTGATACTGCAGTGCCTGCACATAGGCATAGTAAGAATCGGAATAAGGATAGATTCCGATAGGGACCGGCATCTGCCTGCCGCCCCGGAGTGAATTGTCTGCGGATGCAGAGACATCAGCAAAGGGAGAGGAAATCGGCTCCTTTTCAGGCACATAGACTTCTATGACGCCGTAACGGCCTCTTCCGCTGTCTGCGCTTTCTTTCTGCACGGAATTGCCGGCATCTGCTGTTTCGGAGTTCTCGCTGCCTCCGCTTTCCTGAAGGCCGGCGTCCTCCCCGGAGACCTTCTTGCGCCTGTCTCCCAGAAGCAGATCCAGAGAATGCGGCTTTCCGGACTGTTTTTTTGCCCCCGGAAGGACCAGAGGTCCCGTCAGCGCTGTGTCTTCTCCTGCCAGGCCGGTGCCGGTCATCTGTCCGGTGTGAGAACCATACCTGCAGAAAACACCGCCCTGAAGCTCACGGACCACCCTGTCTCCCATTTCCCCGACTGCGGAATCCGCAAGGTAACGGGCCGCGCCGAAGATCTGTTCCTTTCTCTCCTCTGCAGTCTGCCGGATCAGTTCCCGGACCTCCCTGCGGATCGCATCAGCGCGGACGGTATATCTGGAGAGGTCTGCCTGCGGTATTGTCCCGCCGGAATACCAGGTAACTGCCTGGCCTGCCGCCTCCTGAAAATAGGGAATGAGATCATCCTCAATATAAGGTATGCGCTCCTCCGGTACAGACGGGAAATCATCGGGATCCAGATCCCAGCGTTCCAGGATCTGATCCTCGTCCCACCAGGAAGCAGATTCATTCAGAAAAGGATCCGGGGCCTTGTCCCCGTCATCCTCTGAATCCTTATCCTTTGATCCCCACCAGATACTTTCTCCGGACAGTACGGAAATTTCCTCCTGTGAGGGTCTGAGATCTGCAGTTTCCGCTTTCCCCGCCGCGCGGACGGGGACGACTGCGTTGGCCGCAAGAATCGCCCCGGCAAGTCCTGCCGCTGCGATCCTGCATCCGCCGGATCCGTGCAGACGTCTCCCGGAAAGCTCATGATCAGTTGTCATATATTCTGTTTCAGCCCCGCCCATGAATTCCTGATCCATGGACGGCACCCGGACCGTCTCCTTTTCGGAAGGGTCCTCTTTACCGGTAAAATGATAGTTTCGCAAAAGACTGCCCCATCTATGTCAATACTGAATCTTTTATTCTGCCGTCTCCACGCGGGAGTCATAGATCGAGTGATCGATTCCCTCCCAGAGCAGCTTATATTTATTCCTGCACAGTTCGTCCAGTTCCGTCCCCGATTTCACCATGATATACCTGCTGCTGAACCCCTTGTTCTTGATGCACTGCTTCATATATTTGTCCGAGCAGAAATTCAGAGACAGATAATCCGGGATCACATAGGAAAGCTGGATCTTCTCGTCCTCCGTGATCTTGGCGATCGTGTTCTCCCAGTAGGGATCCAGAGAAGCCGGCGCATCAAGAAGACCGTTTTCGGGGACCTCACTGACCGGCATGGCAGAGATCAGTTCCGACTTGTATTTTTCGAGCTGCTTTGCACTGATGCTGGCCTCATTGACCTGGGGCAGGGCAAAGGCAGCGGGCTTCATGACAATATAGAAAACAACACAGGCAATGACGGCTGCCGAATTGATCCACGAAAGCACTGATCCGAATTCGATCAAAAAGAGTGAATAGGCGATCGTGATCGCGAGCAGCATCCTGTGAAGCTGATATGCCTTGTAGAGCATGATCGTGGCCTCATAGATCATGGCTCCGGACAGCAGCAGAAGGAAGAGAACGGCTGCAGAACCGTCCTTTTTCCTGCTGAACAGGGAATAGATATATTCCAGGAAAAGAAGGATCCATTCGAAGTAGAACAGGAAGGCAACTCCCCCTGCCCAGCGGTACTCTTTGACCAGTCCGATCGCGGAATAGACACTGTCCCTGTTTGCCTGGACCAGGCTGCCGATGATGTCGCCGATCTGGCCGCTGCGCACGATCTGCGCCAGCTTCATGGCAGGCGCGACCTCAAAATATTCGGCAATGAAGCCCATGAAATAGTACATCAGGACCACAGTTCCGAACATAACTGCCAGGATCAGCAGAGAACCCAGAAAACGCGAAATCTCTCCGATCCGGGGATTGCGGAAGATCAGCAGATAGAGTGGGATCAGAAAGAGCGCCGCAAAATAGGGCCGCATGACACCGAACGCAAAAGTAAGCGCCACCATGGCGAAAAGGGCAAGTGCCTTTTTGAATCCGGATGCGTCAGGCGCGCGCAGATACCAGATGACAAGGCCCATGAACACAACGATGTAGAAGTGATAGCTTGCCTCCGCCATGCCGGACCAGGTGTACCTGGCGGCGATCAGCTGCGTGAGGAAAAAGAGCGCGGTGAGAAAGGCCTGTTTCCTTTCCGGACGGACCAGGGCGACAAACAGAATATTCGCCGCGACAGCCATGGCAATATTGCAGTAGTAAATATAATTGTGGGATGTACATCCCGTGGCAAAAGAAAGCAGATAATAGGGAATATAAGTAAAAACATTGTAGGGACCAAGCGGCACATTGCCGGAAGTGATCTCGTTAAACCCTGTCATGCCCTGCGGCACGCCGTAATAGCGCATGGTGCGGACCACTCTGTAATAACCGTTCTCGTCATTCCATGTCGTATTCCATGCATCCAGATGCAGCGGATTGGTACCCGAAATCAGTCCGATCAGCCAGCCCGCAATGACCGGCGCCAGTATGATCAGAAGCCATAGAATAATGCTTTTGCTTTTCTTTGTTTCCTTACCTGTTTCCATAAACGATTCCTTTACTGTTAACAACTCTGTACACGTCCGCTCACGCCGTCCGCAAAGAAGGCCGGCGCGAAGAAAAATCCACGAAAGCGGTTTCTGCGGTGCGGGGACAGGACCATGGCGGCGCTCAGAGTGCGGACATGGGATCCCCGCGGAAAAAACCAGACTTATTATAGCATGTGTATGGCGCAATGTAAAAAAAGACTTTTCTGCCTCTGATGACGAAAGGAAAAATAAAAGTGCTTGCATATTTGCAGGAGACGTTATATTATTAGCCCATGCTAACTATCTTTCACTGAAAGTAACTTCTACTATATAATTTCAAAACTCGCTCACGAGAATGCCCGGGACTGAAATGACGGGTATTGTGCGATGAGGAATAATCAAGGAGATCCCTACATTGGCTTTCAAAGACAAAAAAGCTGTAAAACAGGAAAATCAGACAGGTCAACCCCGGCAGGCCGGTGACGAGGCAGTCAATCTGCACCGGATCCCAGTCGGGACTTCCGCGATCATCACAAAAGTCGGAGGTGAGGGCGCGCTGCGTCAGCACTTTCTTGACATGGGCGTCATCCCCGGCTCCGAGGTGACGGTCGTGCAGCTCGCCCCCCTGGGCGATCCCATGGAACTGCGCATTCACGGTTATGAGCTCACGATCCGTGTCGCCGATGCCGAGAAGATCCAGGTCGTTCCGGTTGACCGCTCACATCTCAGTACTGCTGCTCCCGGCTCTGACACAGACAGCAGCGGTCTTTCCATTAAAGACCATATGCATCCTCTCTCTACCGCCTCGATCGCCTATGAAAATGCTTCCCACGCCAGCAAACCCGAAGACAGCAGTGACAGCTCTTCCAGACGCAGAAGCGAACACCCCGGTCTGGGTGAGGCGGGGCGCTTTCATCAGCCCGGAGACGGGGATCCTCTTCCCGATGATACTCTGCTCACATTTGCCCTCGTCGGCAACCAGAACTGCGGCAAGACCACCCTCTTCAACCAGCTTACAGGCGCAAACCAGCATGTCGGCAACTTCCCCGGAGTCACGGTGAGCCGCAAGGACGGCGCGATCCGTCACCATCCCAACACGCTGGTCACTGATCTTCCCGGCATTTACTCCATGTCCCCCTACAGCAGTGAGGAGCTGATCTCCCGCCGGCATGTGCTGGAGAGCAAGCCCAAGGCCATCATCAATATCGTTGACGCCACCAATATCGAGCGCAATCTCTATCTGACCGTCCAGCTCCTGGAGATGAATATCCCCATGGTCGTAGCCCTGAACATGATGGACGAAGTGCGCGGAAACGGGGGCTCCATTGACATCAACCTCCTCGAATCCCTTCTCGGCGTACCGGTCATTCCCATCTCTGCCTCCAGAGGCGAAGGTATCGAGGAACTTGTAGAACACGCCATCCACGTTGCCCACTACCAGGAGAGGCCCCTCAGGCAGGACTTCTGCGACGAGAACGACCACGGCGGCGCAGTACACAGGTGTCTGCACGCGGTCAGCCATCTGATTGAGGACCACGCGCGCCGGGCCGATCTTCCCGTGCGCTTTACCGCCTCCAAGATCATCGAAGGGGATGACCGGCTTCTGGCCATGCTGGACCTGGACCAGAATGAAAAGGCACTCCTTAGGCATATCATCGTGCAGATGGAGAATGAGCGCGGCATGGACAAGAGCGCGGCCATTGCGGATATGCGCTATGCCTTTATTTTCAAGATCTGCGGACAGACAGTCCGGCGGGCCCGCGAGAGCCGCGAGCATGTTCGAAGCCGGAAAATCGATAAGATCCTGACAGGAAAATATACAGCAATTCCTGTTTTCATCCTGATCATGGGTCTTGTCTTCTTCCTGACCTTTAATGTCATAGGCGCATGGCTGCAGGGGATCCTGGAGGGCTGGATCGAGTCTCTGACTGTTCTGGTGGACAATCTGCTGACCGCAGGCGGCGTCAATCCCGCCATTCACAGTCTCATCGTGAAGGGTATCTTTGCAGGCGTGGGCAGTGTACTGAGCTTCGTCCCGATCATCGTCGTCATGTTCCTCTTCCTCTCCCTTCTGGAGGACAGCGGCTATATCGCGCGCGTAGCCTTCGTCATGGATCATTTTCTGCGCCGGATCGGTCTGTCAGGACGCAGTATCGTCCCCATGCTGATCGGCTTCGGCTGCAGCGTACCGGCTGTCATGGCGACCAGGACTCTTCCCAGTGAGCGGGACCGCCGCATGACGATTCTTCTGACTCCCTTTATGAGCTGCACCGCCAAGATCCCGATCTATGCCTTTTTTGTCAACGCCTTCTTCCCGGGACACGGCGGCCTGATCATGATCGGCCTCTATGTACTGGGTATACTCACCGGCATCCTGGCGGCGTTTTTGTACAAGGGGACCATGTTCCGCGGCGAGGCCGTTCCCTTTGTCATGGAACTGCCCAATTACAGGCTCCCCGGTCTGCGCAACACCCTGCAGCTCTTGTGGGAAAAAGCCAGGGATTTCCTGCAGCGTGCCTTCTCCGTGATCCTGATCGCGACCATCCTGATCTGGTTTTTGCAGAATTTCAACGTGCATCTCAATATGGTGGAGGATTCCTCAAAGAGTATCCTGGCCATGATTTCCGGATTGCTGGTCCCGATCTTCAGACCCATCGGTCTGGGAGACTGGCGCATCTGCACCTCCCTCATCAGCGGTTTTCTGGCAAAAGAGAGTGTTGTTTCCACACTTGAGATCCTCTATGTGGGCGGCGTGAATTCAGTCATGACCCCTCACATGGCAGCAGGACTCCTCGTCTTTTCCCTTCTGTACACCCCCTGTGTTGCAGCTGTTGCCGCCGTGCGCAGGGAACTGGGCATGAAATGGGCCGTTTCCCTGGTACTGTGGCAGTGTGCCATAGCCTGGGCTGCCGCCCTCATCGTCCGGCTGATCGGCTTTCTCCTCTGAATCCTCTGAGGATGGCCGCAAAAGCCTTGGAAACAGATCTACTTCCATATCTGTTGTAAGTATAAAAATCTGTTATAAGCATAAAAAAGGAGACGGTTTTTCCGCCTCCTTTTTTGCTGTCACTTTTCAAATCTGCTGATCCTGTATGCTGCAGCTGTATCCGGATCAGTCATTTGTGTAGTTGTCAAAATATCCCTGCACCAGGACAACCGGGGTTCCCTTGTCACCGGAACCGCTGGTGAGGTCACAGAGAGAACCGATCAGGTCGGTCAGCTGACGGGGAGTTGTGCCCTGGGAAGCCATATTTCCCTTAAGGTCATCGTCTTTTTTGCGGATGCTCTCGGAGATGGCTTCGCGCAGCGCCTCACCGGACAGATCCTTGAAATCATTGTCCGCCAGATATTTGAGCTTGAGCTCATTGGGAGTACCGACCAGGCCGTCCGTGTAGAAGGGGGATACGACCGGATCCGCCAGCTCCCAGATCTTGCCCTGGGGATCCTTGAAAGCACCGTCGCCGTAGACCATGACTTCGACGCACTTTCCGGTCCTGTCCAGGATCTTCTTCTGGATATCCAGTACGAGCGCTCTGCTGTCGCGGGGGAAGAGCTTGACCATATCTTCCGTGGACTTGTTGGAACCGAGCAGGCCGTACATTTCATTGCAGCCGCTGCCGTTGACGGGAGCGTTCATGATCTCGTCCAGACTGCAGACAGCCTTTGCGCCGGCATCCAGGAGGATCCTCTTTGTGCGTCTGCGGGTATGGATATCGCAGTTGAGAATATGATCTGCATAGGGAAGGATGGCCCTGGGATTATTTGCAAAAATAATCTCCGCCTCGGCTCCGCAGGAACGGATCAGGTCACCGTAATATTCGACATAGTCAACGCCGGTAAACTCGTGGCGGTTCACACCGAAGAGCTCCCTGTATTTTTCAAGGGTAAGGACATCGCTGTAGGGATTGACGCCGGCCGCGTCGATCTTGTCAAGGCTGACCAGCTCATTGCCGACTTCATCGGAGGGATAGCTCAGCATCAGAACGATCTTCTTTGCGCCCTTAGCGATGCCTCGCAGGCAGATTGCAAAGCGGTTGCGGGAGAGGATGGGGAAGATCACGCCGACGGTCTCTCCGCCAAGCTTGGCCTTCACATCAGCGGCGATATCATCAACACTGCAGTAGTTGCCCTGGGAACGGGCGACGATCGATTCCGTCACTGCGATGACATCTCTGTCGCGAATGGAAAAACCTTCATATTCCGCTGCTTCCAGTACGCTGTTTGTCACGATTTCAGAGAGATCATCCCCCTGACGGATAATGGGGCAGCGGATGCCTCTGGATACTGTACCGACTCTGCGCTCTGTGTTGCTCATACTTACCTCCATGTCAATTCAAGACTCGCTCGCGAGTCTTGCGCGCCGGATGCGGGTTGACATGTCTTGC
>CAMKEX010000029.1 GCA_946411695.1 uncultured Lachnospiraceae bacterium | reverse complement strand
GGTTGTGACTTTTATATTGAGGAAGCATCAATTTAGCCGAGTTTCTATTAACGTATAATTTTAGGTTTCAGTGTGTTAATTGCAGCGCGAGTAACTTTTATCAGAAACAATACATGGAAGTGATTCATGCCATGCTTGGGATGGGCTTCACAAATGTAAATGCAATTGAACTCCGGCGGCATAAGCGAGGCTTTTTTACAAATAACATATATGGACAGGTAGAGTCGGTTTCGATCAATGGCAACGACAATTTTAAAAAAGGAGACAGGTTTGCCAGGGAGGCTCATGTTGTCGTTTCATTCCATGTGTTTAAAGACAGTCCGCATGTTGTGATTCCGGAACTTGAAAATTACAAAAATAACAATCGTTCACATTCTGGCTACGAATATTATGTACATCCCAACTATCAACAGCCAATGCAGCCGATTAATGTTAATGTGAACATCAATAATGAGTCTAGGGGATATGGATATCAATGGCAGGGCAACGGGAATCCGAATTATGGACAGCAGAGGCCATATTCCTATGATATGCCTCAAAAGAGATGTGCGTATTGTGGATGTCTTGTCTATAAAAGTGCGTCATTTTGTACTCATTGCGGAGCACCGTTTTAAAGAGGGGAAGACAATTCCTGGATTGACAGAAAAAGACTTGCTGAAGATTTGCTGTACCCCAATAATTTGCTCAGAATAGTCTGTATGGTAGAACAAGCCCTTCACCTTCGTTGTGGAGGGCTTGCTTTTTTTGATGTAGATGGCTCACTTTCAGGTGAGCGGAGTGGCTCAAAATCAAGCGACCATTTGTGGCTCAGAATGAAGTGATCAAATGGCTCAGATTTAAATGGACAATCGTAGTTTACGCGTGGTTAACGTAAATGCGATAAGAATAGAATAAAAAATCAAAAAATGGTACAATGATTACCTGCTCAGTTAACAAAGTGTCTGTGGATCGAGGGAATCATATATTAGAGTCAAACTGAAAAAAGGATTAACTATTATAGTTTTAATATGGGGCTTGGCTCGTATGGGGAGCTTTTTTTGACATGCGAAGAGGCTATTGCAGAAAAAAGTGAAGCATCTTTTAAAGTAGACATCAGTGATGCAAACACATTAGAAGAGAATTATTACTTTGATAATATTACTGTCGAGATTACGAGATGAAGTAATAGCTCTGAATAAGGTGTGAAGAACGAATAAGGTGTGAAGAAAGAATACGGGGCAGATAAGGAGGTTTATATGGCACTGTTTGGAAAAAACTTGGGTTCACAGGGAAACTACATTCCGACTTCAACAGGTGATATTGGAAGACCGTATTGTGTGGTGGATACTGTTTTTGCGATTGATTCAGATACAGCCGGTTTATTGCATGGCGTGGCTCCGTCAAAGGCGTTTGATAGGGTTAAATCAATCCTGAGAGATCAGTGCAGGGCATTAGGCGGTGATGCTGTTATCTTTTGCCAGTTCCAATATCGCAATGCCCTCGATGGAAAAAAGCAGGTTATAGAGATTTTTGCATATGGAACAGTTGTAAAGTATATCTGAATATTATCAATCTGATACCTGAGTACAGTAAGCCTGAAAATCGTCAAATCGCTCAAGAGACAGGAGACTGGCAAAAAGGCTGTTTGAACTCAGCGAAGAGATGGTGCGCCAATGACAGATTGGACAAAACCGTGTGTATGAGAAAGGGGATTGATCAGATGTCTGATTTTGAAGGAAAGGTTGCTGTCATCACCGGCGGAGCCCGGGGGATCGGAAGATGTATCGCTGAAATGTTCCGCGGTCAGGGAGCAGCGGTCTGTGTCATTGATCTGGAGGAGCTGCCGCCGGAAGAAGCGTCCGCATTTGCGGATTTTTATTATCAGGGAGATATTTCACAGGAGGAAACCCTGCGGATTTTTGCGGAAACAGTCATACGGAAATATGGCCGTATTGATTTTCTGATCAATAATGCGCCTCCGCTGTTTAAGGGCGTTCAGGATTGTTCGTATGATGAGTTTAACCATGCCCTGCGTGTCGGTGTGACGGCGCCGTTTTTTCTCACGAAGCTTTTTATGGAACATTTTTCGGAAGGCGCGGCGATCGTGAATATTTCTTCTTCCCGAGACCGGATGAGCCAGCCGCAGTCGGAGAGCTATACCGCCGCAAAGGGAGGAATCGCGGCTCTGACGCATGCGCTGGCAGTGAGCCTTTCCGGGAGAGTGAGAGTCAACAGTATCTCGCCCGGGTGGATCGAAACGCAGGGAACTGTCTACACCGGACCGGATGCGGACCAGCACCCTGCCGGGCGCGTGGGCAGGCTGGAAGACATTGCTGATATGGCTCTGTTTCTCTGTTCTGAAAAAGCCGGTTTCATTACCGGAGAGAATATTTGCGTTGACGGCGGCATGACGAAATTAATGATCTACAATGATGATCACGGATGGATGTACAGACCCTAGTGTGAAGGCCTCAAACAAGGGGACGGTCCTTTTGCTTCTGCCCTCTCTTCGAATGAGCATGGGGACGGAAACAAAAGGACCGTCCCCTATTTTCAAACAGATTTATGTGAAATATAATTAAGGTGGTTTATTTACATGGACAGGCGTGTGTATGAACTGACTGTCCGGAATCACTGATATGGGCTTGGGGACGATCAGTTAATAGGGAGTCTTGGAGGATTTATGTTCTTAAGCGGCTTAAACTATAATGAAAAGCCCTTCTCAATGATTCCTGATTCCTTATAAGGTTTGATGACTGTATTATGCCGGATAAGAAGATAAACAAAATCAAACGCATCCGCAGCGGCGGGCAGACCGGTGTTGACAGGGCTGCTCTGGATGTTGCTGCAAAATACCATATCGAAATCTGCGGCTGGTGTCCCAGGGGAGGCTGGGCAGAGGACTTTCCTTCCCCTCCGGGGCTCCTTGCAGTCTATCCCGAACTTAAGGAAACGCCTTCCGCCGGGACATCTCAGAGAACCAGATGGAATATGCGAGATACCGATGCTATTCTGACGATAATGCCGGAAAGCTCCGGAGAGTCAAAAGGGACGCAGGTCGGTTTGGAAGAAGGGATTCTCCTTCAGAAACCTATGTTTACTGCCCGGGGACCGGAAGACATTCCCGGGATTATGGCATGGCTGGAGACACTGCCGGACGATCTGGATCTCTGCGTTGGAGGTCCCAGAGCAAGCGAGTGTCCGGAGGCCTATCAGATAACAGTGGAAATACTGTCTGGTATTTTGCCTTAAAAAAGGACCGTCCCCTTGTTCCCTTGTTCTCAATTGTTCACGATCACTTTATAGACGTCCCAGACACCGTTCTTCAAAGCATATACCCAGTAGTCGGAACCGAAAATCCTGGTGCCGCCTTTTTTCAGCAGGATTGAGCCGTCTATGGTGTTGTATATTGAGTATTCGGGCTCATCGTCTTTGGCGGCAAGAAGCATCAGGCTGCTGTCCAGGGTATTAACGATCCTCTCCTTGATCTCCTGGTATTTCTCCTTGTTCAGCACAAAAATACTGTCGGGTTTTCCATCTTTGTTCCGTCTGTAAAAAGGCAGGTCTCCGCCGTTATCGTACTTGCCGAGCATGGCGGAAGTTCCATCAGGATAAAGGAGCAGACTGTTGTCATCTTTATTGTGGAGAAGAGTAAACCCGAAGGCTTTTCCTACGACATTCGAGATTTTATCTGCGGCATCTGCATAGATTTTTCCGTTAAAATCCATGACTGTATATTCCGTCTCATCCTTTACGTTCACCGCCCAAAGATACCCGTTCGTTTCGGTGGGAGAGGTTTTGAACTTTATATCGGTGACGGGATCGCCTTTTCGGTTAACGACTATATTACCGTCATCCTGGCGTATGGAAAAAAGTTCTCCTTCGCCGTAGATCGCAGACGGATAGAAATCTACTTCTGTGATCACTGTCCCGTCTGCAGCAGTAATGGCATATTTGTCGTCGTCGATCCTTTCTGCCTTATAGACGCCTTGTATCTCAGAGAGATCTGCTTCGTCCAGGTTTTCGAAGTATTTTCCCTCTTTCAGATCATAATAATGATCATATCCGTCATAGTATTCTGACTGTTCTTCCGGCCAGGCGACCCAGCCGGAATACGTATAGAGAAATGCGTTTTCCTTATCAGTGGGTTCTGTTGCGACAGAAACCTTCAGATAGCGGTCAGTTCCTTTTACTGGATTGATGATGGCCGCTTCGCAGGGAAGCACCACTGTGCCGTCTGCCTTTACAAGGCCGCAGGAATTCGGCCAGGTTTCAGCGTCGTATACCAGGAACAGTTCCATCGAGAAGCATTCGGCTTTTCCATAGCTTCGGCCCAGATTATTCTTTCCCATCTCGTCGAGCACATAGTAATTGCCTTCGGCATCTTTTGTGATTAAACCGGAAGGATAGACATCGATGCTTTCATAATCAAGTTTTGCTTCCTGGATTTCCCCGACTTTTTTCAGGGCAAGGCTTATGTCAGCATCAGCGTAGACAGAAGTGCATAGGCTTGCGGCAAATAATAGTATCAGAAACATGGAAATCCATAGTGATCGGGATTTTTTCGATTTTTTCATCTTGTTGGAATCTCCTTTCGTTATTTTGCCGTCATTTGATATGGAATTTGAGATTATGTATTAATGATAAGAGTGAACTTTGCCTATTGTCAAGGACACTTTAGGATCCCGGCAGGGATGAATTCCCTGTCGAAACGTGACGGCAACGACAGGGACAGGTACAGCTGGTTATATAAGGTTTGACGATACTCATAACAGAAAGGAGTAATTATGAGCAGAAAAAGGATGCCTGCCGAAAACGAAGATTTCTTGTTATTTGGAAATGATGACGGCTCATTTAATGACCCTTATATTGAGATGAAATCTGTTGATGGGTTTGTAATCAATCCGATCACCTATATGAGGATAGATGCTGAGAATGAATGGAATACTGACCCGAATATGGCGGAAAAAAGTTTTCTGTTTACCGAGACATTCAGTAAATTTGCTGATTACTCCTCCCTGATTTTAATTGGAAGAACCGGAACAGGGAAAACATCGATCATCAGGTGCATGCATGCGGAGATTGAAAAACGCCGAAAAGAGGGTAAGAGTGCGGGGACAGACAGACTAAGAGGCGTTGATAATTATGATATTTCATTTGTTATCCATTTTAAAGATATCCTGCAGTTTTTAGCAAGGGAGGAAATTGATTTCTCTGGTCCCACTATTATTTATGAACTTCCGGATATCATAAAGATGTGGGTTCATATCATGATGATGATCGAAATTCTGAAATCAGAGGATAACACTTCCGGTTTGATCAAAATACGCTCATACCTGGAAAGCAAGGAACTCTATAAAGATGATCATCCTGTAGCGAACGGGATCCGCCTTTTGTTTAAAACCGCAAAAAATACTGCACAGGAGTCCGGCAAACTGGGATTGATCGTTATAGCAGATATTATCAACAGCTTATTGGATTCCGGATACAATGACGCGCTTACAGAAATGTACAATTTCCTGAAGGGGAAAAATGCTCTTGTCCTCGTGGATACTTTAGATGAATATAACCTGAGAAGCAATAGTATTCTCAAATGTACCAAAGCCCTGATTGCCGCGTGTTTCGATTTTTACAACAATGCAACCAGGGACAGGATCTGGCTGAAAGCGTCGCTTCCTTCAGAAATATATACCATGCTTGTTGACAGTCTGCCCGGAAAACAGCGATATAATACAGTTATCATTCAATGGTCCAATAAAGATCTGATAAAAATGATTGCCATGAAGCTGCTGGAAGTCCGTGATCAGGGGCACATTGCTTTTAAAGGGGAATATGATTATAAGGACTTTTACGAAATCAATCGAAATTCCTATAATAATGCACTGAAATTAATCTATGAGATTCTTCCGGAAAAATGTCCTACCAGTCTGTGGATCGGCAGCGATCAGAATGACCCTTTATCACAATTGCTTTGTCCTACAATCCATTATTGCATTCGCCATACCTTAAAAAAGCCTCGTGAAATATTAACTATTTTTAATCATTTTTTATCGGCTATTATTGATCAGAGAAAAGGAACGGAATATTTTATCGATAATCCGGGTATTATTAAGGATTATATTCATTCAACACAGGAGGATCTTATTGGTTCGGCATTGAGCATGTATGAAACAACATACCCTCATATCAACGGTATTTGCTATACAGTTTTACAGGGCATGAATGCGATTTGCTTTGGGAAAGATTTTGATAACAGATTGAAGACTGCCGAGGCTCAGATCGAGGCAGATTACCGGATCACCGAAAAATATGATAAGAAGGATATTCAGAGAATTTTGCTGGAGAGCGGGCTTGTCGGCCAGATGGTTGACTCATCGATCGTCCGGATCAAGGATCAGAACAATGGGGAAGGAAAGTCCGTTCGAAATTCCTATCGGGCAGTTTCTGCCAGCTATGAATACCAGGTAAAAGGACACCTGGAAATGAAGAAAGACACGAAATGTGTAATACATCCTATGTGTTACGAGCATTTTGGCTGCAGAGTAAGACAGCAGACAGTTGTATTCCCCGATCGTTTTGATCAGATGGATACGACTATAGTCGGACTTAAATATGATACTCCGGAAGTGAAATAACAGACAGATAATAAGTAAATTCGCAGACCGGCAATACAGCAGAAGCGGGGACGGGAACAAAAGGACCGTCCCTTCGACATGGACCTTCGACATGGAGAATGAAAAACGAAGATATGGTATTAGAACAAATCAAAGGAAAACTCATCGTATCGTGCCAGGCGCTGCCGCATGAGCCGCTGCATTCAAGCTATATCATGTCCAGGATGGCAGTGGCTGCAATGGAAGGCGGGGCTGCCGGTATACGCGCGCAGTCGGTTCAGGATATAAATGCGATCGCAGAGGTCTGCCATCTGCCGATCATCGGAATCGTGAAGCGCAGTTATGACGACAGCAAGATCTACATCACGCCTGCAATGAAGGAAGTCGATGAACTCCTGACGACCAGAGCAGAGATTATCGCGATGGATGCGACATGCAGAAAGAGGCCGGGCGGCATTCTCACCGGGGACCTGGTCGACCGGGTCCATGAAGCGGGGCGGCTTGCTATGGCTGACTGCTCGACTTTTGAGGAATGCCTGGCTGCACAGGAGACAGGATTTGATATCGTCTCCACAACGATGAGCGGCTATACAGACTATTCTCCTCACCTGGAAGGTCCGGACTTCGACCTGATCCGCAGATGTGCGGAACAGCTCCGGGTTCCGGTGATCGCGGAGGGAAAGATTCATTACCCGCAAGACTTGAAGAAGGTATTCGAGTGCGGCGCATTCAGCGCGGTGGTCGGCGGTGCAATTACCAGGCCCCAGGAAATCACGGCGAGGTTTGTAAAAATTCTTTGAGACAAGGGGACGGTCCTTTTGTTTCCGTCCCCTTGTCTCGGAAGCAAAAGGAAACAAAAGGACCGTCCCCTTGCATGGCCCTTGTATGGAGAATAATTATGGGAACTTTTATTGAAACGGAACGCCTGCTTCTGCGCCGGTGGAATGAAAATGATGCGGAGAATCTTTACAAATATGCCTGTGATCCGGATGTGGGGCCGATTGCAGGATGGCCGGCGCATCAGAGCATTGATGAAAGCCGTGATGTGATCAGGAATGTCTTGAACGGAAAAGAGGCGTATGCCATCTGTCTGAAGGAAGACGGCAGGGCAATCGGTGCTATCGAGCTGAAGCTGAACGGTCATACCGATCTGACGGACCGGGATGATGAGTGTGAGATGGGTTTCTGGCTTGGAAAGCCATTCTGGGGACAGGGGATCATGCCGGAGGCTGTGAAGGAAATGCTCCGTCACGCATTCGAAGACCTAGAGATGAGCAAAGTATGGATTGGGTATTATGAGGGCAACACAAGATCAAAGCGAGTCCAGGAGAAATGCGGTTTCAGGTATCAGTACAGGTCAGAGAATGTAGATGTTCCGCTCATGCACGAAAAGCGGACGGGGCATGTGAGTCTGATGACGAGAATGGAATGGACGACCGCACGCAGCCTGGAGCACTTCGGGAATAATGACCGTCGTATCCCATATTATAAGCTGATGCTGGAACAGAATCTGGATGATATTAAAGAAATGGATCTTCCCCCGGAATATCACTATGAGAATTATAAACCCGGTGACCGGGAAGTCTGGATCACGATAGAGAGAAGCGCAAAGGAATTTGCGGGCCGGGAAGAAGGAGAAGCCGCATGGTTAAAGTATTTTGCCGGTCATGAAAAAGAGCTGGAAAGCAGGATGTTTTTTGTGGCAGATTCTTTTGGCCGGAAACTTGCGACAGCTTCGGCATATTATGATATTTATACCGGAGATGACGGAGAGACAGGATGGCTCCACTGGGTTGCCGTTCACAGTGACGCACAGGGCCTGGGTCTGTCCAAGCCCTTGATCACGCATGTGCTTGCCTGCATGAAGAAACTTGGATATAAAAAAGCCGTTATTCCGACGCAGACAAATACCTGGCTTGCATGCAAATTATACCTGGATCTGGGATTTGTCCCGATGAAGGAAAATGCAGAGCAGAACAGAGCCGGGTGGAATATCATTAAAACCCTGACCAACCACCCGGCCCTGGGCGGTTTTGACTTAGAGTACCTTGATCAGTACCTGCAGACCATAACAGATGAAGGAGAGGATTAGTGTCAGGAGCTCATGGCGGAGTCAAGATAGGCATCCAGGATTTCCTGGGAGATCTCGGAGTAATTGTCCATGAGCTTGCCGGCCCAGTCTTCATATGTGCTGTAGGAGTCTCCTCTGGAGTTCATGAGTTCTGCCATTTTTCCGACACCCTCGTTGCATATTTCCGCAAGTTTTCCGACTTTAGCGTTGGATATTTCTGCAAGTTTTTCGATATCGGAAACACCGGATGCCTCGGAGTAGTATTCGCTTAGCAGACCCGGCACGGCATTTTCCATTTTTTCGGTATAGGTATCAAGGATAGACTGGTAGGAGTTGCTGCTGCCTGCGCTGTTTGCACTGCTGCCAGTGCTGTTCGCACCATTTCCGCTGCTGCCTGCGCTGTTTGCACTGCTTACAGGGCTGTTCGCACCGTTGCTGCTGTTATTTGCAATCTCTGTTTTGTGATCCTGGATGTAGGGGCTTTCTTCATGCGATTTCACAAAAAATAAAGGAATCTCATTTGCTTTTGCTTTTCCGGTTATAGAGTCAAATTCAACGAATTCAAAGGTATTATCGTCCAGGATGTAAATAATGTAGGGCTTTTTCGTTCCGGATTCACTTTCAACGAGCTCATTTTTATCGGCATCATATTGATAGGTCTTGTCTGTTTTCAGGAGAAAACAGTCGTATTTGCCGTCTGTTTCATAAGGTTCATAGGTGCCGCCTTTGGGAAATATGTCCAGATAGATAAAACGTCCGTCAGAGTCGAAGTTCAGATAGTTGGCCCGGTAGAGGCTTTCGAGATCTTTGTTGTCATGAATGTCAACAACTTTGTTTCTGACGAGCACCCCGCTGACTTCCCACAGCTGCCCGCCCAGAAGGTCATATCCTTCAGCGTTTACCTGATCAGCCGGTTCTGCCTGCGCATCCTGCGAATTCTCTGAAAATGATGTGTTATCGCCAATGCCTTCTGCTTCACTGTTTGGTGAATCTGCAGTGGGCCTGCCGGAGGAAGCTGTGTTTTTATCCGCAGTATTGTTTCCGCATGCCGACAGGAGGAACATGAGTACAGCACAAATGGATAATAGCTGGAATGCCTTTCTTTTCATCTTGGTCATCTTCCTTTTCTCCTGACTTTTTTGATGAGCCTTTCCAATAAGCCCTTTAATAAGCCCTTCAGTAAGTCCTTTTAATAAGCCTTTTTCATAAGCCCTTTTTCATAAGCCCTTATAATAAGCCTTTATAATAAGCCCTTTCTAAAACACTTTCTTAGAAATTGTATCCGTTTTCTCCGGGCAAGTGATCATAGGGCTTGCAGACATTGTCATAGTGCAGAATCGTCACTTTTCCGTCGATTATGTTGTAAAACCAATTGCTGCCGTGTCGCATTTCTGTGTCAATGCCGCCGAAGTTAAGCGTATAACTTCCTGTCTCGGGACCATAGTAATAATACTCGCCGGGGGCTCCTCCTGTGGCTTCAGTAGCACTTTCGGATATCACTTTTCCGTCGTTGAAGTAGATGTTGTGCTCACTGGACGAATTCTTCCCCAACAAGTCCCTGAATGTTGATCGAACATTCCAGTAACCCTGAATCCCTTCATCAATTTCTTCCATGGTAAAATACTTGTCTTTTTCAAGGCTGATTGCTTCCCCCTTCAGTGTGTAGGGAATCTCCATCTCAGAGCCGTCGGCCATGGTGATGAGGATTTTGCTGTCATCGACTGTGAAGGCGTAGGTGCTGCTTCCGTTGTCATGCTTTCCGTTTCCGTCATAAGAAACCTGGGCTATTTCAGCCTCTCCGTCTGTAAAGCTGATTTTGTTCAGGATCGTATCGGAACCTCCATTGAAAAGCCATGTCTTACCCTCCAGTGCCTGCAGCACAGGGCCGTATTTCTGGATCATCAGCTCCTTATTGGCGGAGCGGATCTTGTCCTGAGAATCTTTAAAATCCGGGATGGTCTCAAAAACAGCGATCGCACCCTCATAATCGCCCGCGTCAAACAGGGCGGATGCCGAATGATAATCACAATCTGTTACATAATCGGCGCTGTTTTCATAATCTCCCAGTTCTGTAAAAGCTTTTTTGGCCTCCTCGTAATTACCGGCATCAAACAAAGACTTTGCTGCCTCATACCTGCAGACCATGACCATGTCCTGACTGTTTTCGTAATCACCCAGCTCAGTGAACTTCTCTGCTGCCTCTTCGAACTGCCCGTTCTCATACATGGACATGGCTTTCTTGTAATTTCCGCCTTTTCCGCAGCCGGTTAAAATCGCAGCAGCTGTCAGCATGATACACAGGGATATGCATATTCTTTTTTTCATAAATTGTTTTCCTCCCATGATGAATGATGAAAATAGATCCTGTATGAACATAATATAGACATTCGGGATCTAATTGGTGGGCTGAGAGCCCACTCCGGGGAGGCTGCCATGGCAGTCTGACTTTAAAGTCGGCGCTACAGGAGCAGCGTGCCTGTTATTTATTATGGTTTTGTAAACAAATATAGATCACTGCTGTTTACTCCCTCCCCTATAGGGAAAAGAAAAACCGGCTGACTCGTGACTGAATGAAGTCACGGGAATGCGCCGGTTGTGTTATTCATTCAAGTTCCGCCTGCGGGTCTTGCTCGATGAAGTATAAAACTTCAGTCAAGCGGGCTGATCTACGTTATAGGCGGGCGAAAATGACTGTGAAAGGAGGAAAAAAGAAAATGTTAAAAAGAAGATTACAGGTTTTTGGCGCTGCAGCCCTGATTTTGTGTATCGGTCTGAGCGGCTGTGCTGGAAACTCTTCAGAACCGGCTGCAGCAGCAGAAGAAGAGACCGGGGAAGCAGCTTATGATGAGGAAGTGGCATATGATGAAACAGAAGCGGAATCATATGAGGATTGGCCGGAAGAAGCGGATTCGTACTACGAAGAGGATTATGAGTATGCAGACGATACTACACAGAATACACCCCTTGAAGGAATTCTTTATCTGACACGGCCTTTCTACTATGGGAATCTCGATGGCGGTCCTGTGGCAGATGACATTATTTATGAGGGGGATGCAGAGATTTATAGCCTGGATCCTGAAACAGGAGAATCTTCCCTGGTCAGGTCCTTTCCCATCGAGCCCTACGATAATACGTTGAACGGAACACCTCCTCAGCTATTGATCAGGGCTGGCTTTGATGAGAACTATGAGCGCCTGGCCTTTGATACCTTCCTGGACAATGGAGAAAGGCATGTGGGCTGGATCGATCAGTATGGAAATTATACTGATGTAACTGCACTTATTACTCCTGAAAAAGGAGATTTTTCCGCTCCGACCTCGCAATGCGACGGGGGATTTGGTCCGGATAATTACTTCTATTTTTTTGAAGGAGACCATATTCCATACAGAGTCCCTATGGATAATCTTGTGCCGGAAGCGGTGGAAGCCGCTGACAGTTATATGAGGATCTATCCCGACGGTTCGGTGTTCCATTGTCCGGGGCCGGGGTACTACGGAAGCACATTTTATCTGGACGAATCCCTGGATCAGGAACTGGATAAAAACTTAGTAGAGGATTCTGCCTGGATTGGAGATGGATCTTATATCAAAACGATAGAAACCGGGTACCATATCTATACGATTAAGAAAATAAATCCGGACGGTTCCAGCACGGAGATCATACCGGATATCAGTTCACGCTGGAATTTCAATCCGGTTGTCTCACCGGATGGATCTCAGGCGGCGTTTCTTTCTTCTCTTCGCACACTGGCTCGCGATTCAGATAATGCGGCATATGTGTTTACCGTTTCAACGGATGGCGGCGAGCCGGTCAAAGTAAGCAGTGATGTGAGTTTTTTATGTGACAGTGTCGGATATACTCATCTGCTCGAATGGCGATAAAACCTATCCCGGGACAGCCATATATTGATGATCGCTGCCGCCACCATGCAGGCTGCAAAGACCAGGAGAGTGGACATGCCCATATGCATCCCATGTGTATTGGCAACGCTGCCGATGATCGCGGGAGCCACAATGGCGCCCATGCTAGTCAGGAATACGAAGAAACCCATACAGACCGGGTATTTTGAGAAGATATCTCCCGCATTGGAGACGGAGGTACCAAACATGCCCGACATACCCAGTCCGATACCTGCAGTGGCTATGATCAGTCCTGCAGGTGATTTTGTCTGCAGGAGAACAGCCATAAAGCCTGTTGTGATCAGGGTCAGTGCCAGGATCATGGACCTGGGAGTGAATTTCGTGGCTGCGGCGGAACAAAGGAGCCTGCCTGCCATCAGGGCCATCCAGAGGACAGATGTGGTGAACTGGGCAAGGGATTCCGCCATGACTCCGGTATCGATCAGAAAGCTGGTCATCCAGCCCATAAAGGAAGCCTCTACCGCCTGATAGAAGAAACAGATGATGACGGTGACCCAGAACAGTTTCTCTTTGACAAAGCCATAGTCAACTTTCTTTTTCCCGCTGTTTCCTGTGTCTGCGGCATCCGGTGTATCAGTGGTTTCCAGATCCTTGTCCGAAAAACCTGCCGGCAGCAGGAAAGCGAGGGAGGCCGCGCAGCAGACACATCCGATGATGACTGCCGGCCGCCAGCCGGCGACCACCATGGCGATCAGCGGCGCAATAACGGCACCTGCGGCGAAACAGGCGTGGAGGATGTTCAAAGGGCCGGCATTTCCCTCACTGTAAATGTTCATCAGAAGATTGTTATAATTGGTGATGCCGCCCTTTCCGATACCGATCAGGAACATGGCAATCAGAAGCCAGACAGGATTTCCGCTGACCAGAAGCATGATGAAGCCCAGAGTCACGGACAACTGGATCAGGATAAAGGAAATCTTGATTCCGAGCAGAAAGGGAAGATAGCCTGCCAGCAGTCCTGCCAGCACATAGCCTACAGACTGGACCGACAGCAGGGCTCCGCCGACCTGATAGGAGAGTTCGTAATCCGCCTTCATTTCAGGCAGGATCGATCCCAGCATGATCAGGACCAGCCCCAGAGACATGTAAGCATAGAAAAGATTCAGTACAACACCCAGTTTTCTTTTTCCGAGAGACGAAAAAAAGCCGGTTTTTTTCATAAACCCCTCCCTTTTTCTAATCTACCAACTAAAATAATCCGAGTCTCCAGCCATCCAATTTGGGAAGAGATGATAAAATATTGCTCTAAAATGGTAGCATAACAGCCTGAAAATAACAATATCCTGCTATTTTTGAGGAGAAAATCAGTACTTTTTCATGTTACGGTTTCTTTGGCTAGGGGTACCGGGATGGAGTGGAATAAGTACAATGGTTTTATCAATATCCGAATGCCCCGGCATATTATCTGTAGTACAATACTGACAGCAACAGCAGGAAGACGACAAATTCATTATTATGAGGGGGCCGGAAACGATCATGGATTGGATAGTAAAAAGGATACAGGAAGATGATTATGGCTGTGAGGAGCGCCCTGATAACAGGAAAGTGACCGTGCTTGTGACGCTCACTGACGGGAATGGCCAGGAAAGACTGCTGCGGGTTGAGGACGACTGGCTGTATGCAAACGGAATAGACGAAGGAGACCGGTGGCCGGTTGATTTCATGGAGGGAGCAGAGGGACGGTCCTTTTGTTTCAAATGAGCAAGGGGACGGTCCTTTTGTTTCCACCCCCCTCAAATGAGCAGGGGGACAGAAACAAAAGGACCGTCCCCATTTTTCATCACCTGCGGCCAAATTCGGAGACTCCCGCCAGCATCTTTAGGAAAATGGCGGTCAGGATAAAGGAAAGATTGGCTGTAAAGTTAATCGCAGTTCCCCCATCTGTAGACAGTCCGCCGAAGATAAAGGCACAATAGATGCTCAGGCCGATACCGGCAAGTCCGCTGATGACCTCCAGGATCGCAGCTGTATTAAGCGCCTTGCTGCAGCGTTCTGAGAAGGGTTCTCCTCGTCCGACTTCTGTTAAAGCGGCGCGGATATTTCCGACGGTAAAAAGGCCGATCAGCAGGAACACAATAACTGATCCGAGTACGATGAGGACCGGAACCCTGAACTCTGTCAGCATCTCCATCGTGACCGGCTGTCCATTGATCGTAAGTGTTGTGAGAGATTCAAGCAGACTCTCAGGAATGAGGTCCGGCTTAATGCCGACGATCCCGGCTGCCGCGCAGGCGCCGAGGAAACCGATTAAAAGGACCAGAAACACAAGAAATGCAATAAAATTAAGAAATTTCGCACAACCTTTCATCTTTTTTCCTCCCGTATTATAAGTGTGCAGCCCCGTCAGGGGCGGAATACGTCTCTGTTGCCTTTGGTACTGAGACGAATGGATTTCGGCTTATAAATTGAGTTTAATAAAAATTCCGACATTGCCGATCGTGTCAGTGTGCCTATTATACCAAATTATCCATTCTAAACACAACAATCTGCGAAAAGTGAAAAAATACCGTCAGATGCCTTCAGGAAAACATGCGCAGAAACATACGCAGAAACATGCGCAGGGAAAACATGCGCAGGAAAAAATCATCGGACAATTCCGCATTTGGGAGAATGCTGTTATAATATGAACAGACTGCTTATGGGATCGATCAGAAGCAGACACACACCAGGTGCGATAATGATAAAGAAATAACGATAAAGAAAGGAAAACTATTATGGAATTAAAAGTCGGGATGAAGAACACGGTTACTATTCAAGTCACTGCTGAGATGTGTGCGGATCATCTTGATAGCCAGCTTCCGCAAGTTGACCTGCCTCATGTCTTCTCCACCCCCAGCATGATCAATCTGATGGAGCTTACCTGTGCGGATCTCCTGGCCAGGAATCTGGAGGAAGGGAAGGGCTCTGTCGGCATGGCTGTGGAAGTCAAGCATTTCGCCGCGACACCTGAAGGAGGAAAGGTCACCTGTGAAGTGGAGATCGCTGAGATCGATGGCAAGAAAGTCCTCTTCAATGTAGCGGCCGCTGATGAGAAGGGAGCGATCGGAAAAGGAACCCATAAGAGAGCGATCATTACCAAAAAATAATATCGTGTCAATAGCTTCCCATATCGCTCAGATATGGGAAGTTTTTGCATGATCCACTTTACAGGGAGAAAACCAATGAATGGAAGGACAGCGGAATACATTAATACACTCGGGAGATTCTGCGGAAAAAGGGATGTGAAATCGCTTGACTGCAGGAGCCTGTACCAGGGATACGGAATCGAGCGTGCAGACGTGATGGTCCTCTTCGGGGGCAGTATCCTTGCGGGCGGAGACGTGCTGGCAGATGCGATCAGCAACAGGATTGCGTCAACCTATATCATTGTCGGCGGCGCCGGCCATACGACAGAGACTCTTCGCAAGACCGTGCATGCAGAATATCCGTCGATCAGGACGGCCGGTCTGACAGAAGCTGAGATCTTCCAGAAATATCTGCAGGAGATCTGCGGGTGCGAAGCGGATTATCTGGAAACCGCATCCACCAACTGCGGGAATAATATCACATACCTTCTGGATCTCATGGAGGAAAACCGGATCACCTGCAAAAGCATCATTTTATGTCAGGACGCGACCATGCAGAGGCGGATGGAAGCCGGTTTTCGAAAATACAGGCCGGAGGGCATATCCGTCATCAACTATGCCTCGTATTCTGCGACAGTGAGGGATGAGGCGGATGGAATTTGCATATCTGAGAAGATCCATGGCATGTGGGAGATTGACAGGTATTTAAACCTTCTGATGGGAGAAATTCAGCGGCTGAGGGATGATGAGAATGGATACGGCCCCGCAGGCAAGGGTTTTATCGCACACGTGGATATTCCCGGGGAAGTGGAAAATGCCTTTTCTGAACTAAAGAAAATCTATGGGGATCAGAACAGAGAAACCAACCCTCTTTATGCCCATTGAACTTTCGGCAAAACAGGAATGATACTCTTGCCGGAGAATGGAATATTTAATCGGAATACTCGTGGAGGAAATACTCCATGAGTATTTTTTCTCTCAAGTTTTTACCTCATTAGCTGCTTTTGAGTTGAGAAACCGGGAGAGTAATAGTAACATAAAGCGTGAAAAAAGCGTCATACCTTATAGAAAAGTACCCGGCTTACCATAGATCAGCCGTTTGGCTTTTTTGGTCATGCAGCAGCTCTGTTTGTGGCTGCAATGACCCGCAATAATATAAACCAGGTATGTAAAGAAAGATGGAGGAAGATGAATATGATCAGAAGAAGTTTGGCTGTTCTGTCTGCGATATTGATTTCAGTTATGATCTCTGCGGGCTGTGCTTCTACACCCCTTACGAAGGATGTCAGTGCGGAAAGTGTTTCTGAAGAGAAAGGCGAAAAGCAGGATCAGGAAGAGAAGGGCACTGATGAGAAAAACAAAGATGAGAAGAAGGCAGATGAGGAAAAACCTGTAGAAACATTGAGTGAGACGACCATTTACGATGCCAATGGGATCAGCGCGGTAGTGAATGGTATTTCCAGTGATGAAAATGGAAAATATATTGAAGTCACAGTGACCAATAGCAGTGAGAAAAATATCACCTGGAGTGTAGATAATATCATTGTTAACGACATTACTACCGCATGTGCAGCTGCGGATGATATAGAGGCCGGAAAGACAGTCAAAGTAAAATATCCGCTGAAAGAAGCCCTCGAAAGGTATGGGATAACAGATATTCATATTGTACAGCTGATTTCCAAGTGCACTGATCAGGCCACTTCTGAAACGATAGATGATTGTATTTCAGAGGAAATGATCACAAATCTCGGAACTGAGTTTGATCTGTCACTGCCGATCGATGATTGGGATCTGGTTTATGAATCAGACACAATGCAGATATACTATACAGGTCTTATAGAAGAAGGGGATGAAACCGATGACTACAAGACCCGTGCCAATTTCATGCTTTTTAATGATTCTGAATCCAATATATCCATTACGCCTCAGGAAGTGTCCTTTGACGGAGTAACGGAGGAGGGGAATAATAACAGCTTTTATTCGCAGTCCTGCACATACGGGCGGTTTTTCCTGACAAGCAAAGAGGACATTGCTGAGAAGAGCGAAGCATCTTTCAAATTAAGCATCAAAGACGCAAGTACATTGGTCGAAGATGAGCAGATCGAGATCACTTCGGTTGACTTAAAGTAAGAGCCTGAAAAAGAGTGTATAAAGCTCCCCTGGCATCTGATCAAATGATTTATAAGCACTGGCCGGAAACGGCCGGTGCTTATGACTGCACAGACATATTGGAAGGAAATTGAGATGGATCATACAGTGCTATATCAAAATGAAACCTATGAGTTCATTTTAAAAGAGTTAAAAGGTGACGGACAGACCGGCGCGGAAATCACCCGGCGCTCGCTGCAGGATGGGGAAGAGATCGTTCTTTTTTCTTATTACTGGTCCGCGCAGCTGACGGTGGAGGTTGAAAAGGGGGAAGTATCCCTCAGAGAGGACGGCCTTCTGTGCTGGCAGCTCCGAGTCACTGCTCATCACGTAAAGGGAATGGTGCAGGGAGAGTTCACTGAGACGGAGTGGTTTGAGCTGGAAAAGCCCTTCGGCCCCGCTGAAGAGATGGTATGCAGGACAGTGGATATTGTGAGGAAAACGCGGTTCGCGATCGCCGAGCGCCACCTGAAGCATCTCCCCCATCAGACTTATCCCGCTGTAGACGGCCGCCAGGGCCCTTACGGGCATCCGTAAAACAGGGGACGGTCCTTTTGTTTCCGTCCCCTTGCATTTGACCCTTGTATTTGAAGGGAAGCATGGGGACGGAAACAAAAGGACCGTCCCTGCACCCGTGTGCGGTCAGGAAGAAAGAGAGTTTTCTTTGTCATGAACAAAAAAGTGTTGATTATCAATACGGGAGGAACGCTGTCTTCGGTCGCAAAGGAACATGGTCTGACTCCGGGGCTTACGACGGACTCCATGCTCCGTGAGCTCCATGTGGTAGCAGGAGAAGCGGAACTGATTACACAGGAGTTTTCCTCCCTGGACAGCGCCAATATTTTCCCCGAGGACTGGGTGCGGCTCGCACAGGTGATCAGTCAGCAGCGGGATAACTATGACGGGATGGTTGTGATCCACGGTACAGACACCCTGGCATATACTTCCTCCATGCTGTCTTTTATGCTCCAGAATATCCACATTCCGATCGTGATTACCGGCAGTCAGCTGTCGATTTCCAATCCGGTGGCGGATGCCATGGAGAATCTGCGGTGCGCCATCTACATGGCACAGAGCGGGTGCCCCGGAGTCTTTGTCGCCTTTAACAGAAAGGTGATGCTGGGATGCAGGGCATCCAAAGTGCGTTCCCTGAGTTTTGATGCTTTTGACAGCATTAACTGCGATAATGTGGCGGAGATCAGTTCCATCGGGATGAAGATCAATTCCCATATGCTGCCAAAGAAAAACGGCATTTTCCGCTTGCAGGACCGTTACTGTCCGGATGTGGCTGTGATCAAGCTGTTTCCGGGCATTCACAGGGAAGTGCTCAGCATGTATGATGAAAATGGCTACAGAGCTTTTTTCATTGAGGCATTCGGGCTGGGGGGCATGCCCTTTCTGCGGCATGATTTTATCAGCGGGATCAGCAGGCTGACGGAGCAGGGATGCACCGTACTCGTCGGTACCCAGTGCCGGTTCGAGGGGAGCAGCCTCGAAGTCTACGAAACCGGCCGGCTGGCGCTCGAGGCAGGAGCCCTTCAGGCCTATGATATGACTGCCGAGGCGGCTGTGACCAAGCTGATGTGGGTGCTTGGCCAGACGGAAGATCCTCTGGAAATAAGGGAATATTTCCAGCTGAATCTGTGCGGAGAGGTCTCGATCCCTCATGGAAGCTCGACCCCTCATGAAAACTCATGAAAATATGTAAGCAGACTGCAGACCTGAGCAGAAAACGATGTTATGAGAGCATGTATGGGGGACTGCAATTACTTCAAAACATTTAAGGGACAAATCGATCCTCTGTATACGCATAGATCCGGATAAAACAGGTTTAGAAGTAAAACAGGAGGAAAAAGTGAGAGTATTTGTAACAGGCCCCCGGGGCTTTGTCGGGGCGCGGATCATGGATGAACTGGGCCGGGATGCGATCCCCGCACCTTCTCTCCGGACTGTCGACGAGGAGGGAATCCGCCGGATTGTGGATGACGCGCAGCCTGATCTGATCATCCACACAGCGGCTGTTTCAGACATTTCCACATGCGAAAAGGATCCCGGGGAATCCCGGCGTGCCAATGTGGAGATCCCTGTCTGGCTTGCCCGTACAGGTGTCAAGTGCGTCATGTTCAGCACTGACCAGGTCTACAGCGGATGTGACGGGGAGGGACCTTATTCAGAAGAGGAGACAGCTCCTTCCAATCTCTATTCCCGCCACAAACTGGAGATGGAGCAGCGGACACTGGACATCAACCCGGATACAGTTCATCTGCGCGCGACCTGGATGTATGACATGCCCAGATACGGCGTTCCCAACAGGGGGAACTTCCTGGTCAATATGCTGCGTCAGGCTGATATTTCCTTTTCATCCACACAGCATCGAGCCGTCACCTATGTGCGGGAGGTGTCCGGTCTGATCCGACAGGCCGCCCTGCTTCCCGGAGGCGCATACAATTACGGGAGCGAGAATACCCTCACTATGTTAGAGACTGCGAAGTGGCTCAGGGATAGATTGGATCTTCCTGTAAAAATACAGGATGCCGGGCCCCGCCATCACCTCTGGATGGACTGCTCGAAGATCAAAAAACAAGGGATTCATTTTTGCAATACCATTGATGGACTGGAGAAATGCATCCGGGATTACAGTCTTTGATAATGGAGATCGGGATCCTGCGGCGATAAGATGTGTGCAGCAGGTTTCATCAGGGATTATCAGGAATTTAATAAATCCGGGCCGGTGGAGGAGATCCATCGGCCCGGATTTTTTACAGCTTCATTTATTCGTATACTTATGATTCGGCCATGGTTTCGAGGACGAAGCGGAAGTATTCTTCCATTTCCTCTTTGTCTTTAAACTTAGCCATGTAGACATATCGGCCCATTGACGGCCAGTCGATGGGCGGCATTTCTTCCTGCATGACGATGGCGCTGCCGTAGCGTTCCATGATCTCTTCGGGGCTGTGCGCGTAGACGCAGCCATCTTTGCGGGCTGCATATGCACACACATAGTGCTCCGCGGCTTCGGGAATGGATGCGCTGCCTGTGGTGACCATCTGCGCATAGATGTCGAAGACGTCGACAGACTGAGCGTAATTCATCATATCGGGATCATGCCCGCCGGCCGGCCGCATATTCACTTCCATGATCGCGTAGCCGCCGGCTTTTCCTATGCCCTTGTAGTCCTTTGTGATGTTGATGAACTCAAAATGAACAAAGCGCCGGTCTGCATCGAATGCCTTAGCGGCCTTCCTGCCAAAATCACGCAGCTGTCCGGGGACATCGGGCATGGTGTAGAAACGGATGCTGTCGTCATTCTGCACGGCATCGATTACAGGCGGATAGGTGCACATGGATTCAAACAGCGGCTCACAGTCAGCGTCCAGGATCGCGTCGTAAGTGCAGATATCACCGCACAGAAACTCTTCCATGACATAGGGGACCTGCGGAAGATCGCTGTAAAAGGCCAGAAGCTCGTCTTCCCCGTTGATCTTCATCGTGCCGTTTGCTCCGACACCGATATCCGGTTTTACGATCACAGGATATCCGACCTTTTTCACGAAGGCCTTTGCGGCTTTCAGGTCCGAAACGATGTGCTGGCGTGCGGTCGGGATTTTGGCCTCAACAAAGAGGCGTTTCATGAGGGACTTCCTGACCAGGCTGCCGATTCTGTCCTCTCTTGTGCCGACCGCGATGTTAAAGTCCGTGCGTAGCCTTGCATCCACCGGAAGCCAGTATTCGTTCAGAGATTCCAGCCAGTCGATCCTGCCGTATTTGTGAATGAAAAAAGCGACCGCGCGGTATACCTGGTCATAGTCCTCGAGGGAATCCACGAAATAGTATTCCGTCAGGGCTTGTTTCAGCTGGTCGTTCAGTGTGTCGTAGGGCACATCCCCGATGCCGAGAACATTCACACCATACCTGTTCAGCCGGTCGCAGAACTGTGTGCAGGTGACGGGGTATGCCGGTGAGATAAATACATAATTCAAAGGAAACCCTCCTTTTTACTCATATCTGCATGATTTATAAGCTCACTCACTTATTTTTATAACATAAAATATCGCGCCGCCATAGACCTGAAACAAGAAAATGGAACCCGGAGAATGAAAAAAGTCTTCTCCGGCTGCGATTGATACTTGCTTGTGGGGGAGTCCCGGCCCATTTGACATACGTATAGTACGAATTGTCTTTTTTGCGGGCATGGAAATAATCATGTATACTACATAGTGGAACTCTGATACGATTGAGTAAGGGTTGAAAAACAGTGAAAACAGGTTTATGACAAGGTTCGGGAGGAAGAGCAGTGGTTATTGCGCCTGAGATTACAGATTCGACTGCAGAGGAGAGAAGAGAGTACATAAAAAAGAAATATCCCTGTATCGCGGACTGCGATATGTGCGGACTGTGCAAGGTATTCCGCGGCCGCGATGCGGAGCACGCCTTTGAAGATTATATTTCAGGGAAACGTTCATTTATGGATGTTTCAGCAGATTATAAGAGGTAGTGTCTGCAGTGCTTGCTGTGTTCAGACCGGAATACCGGAAACAGATATTGTAGTGGAATCTGCACTGGAAACGCAGTAAGGAGATTCACCGTGCATTGACAGCAGTAATATTAACCTCGCATTGACGGCAGCAGGATTCACCGCGCATTGACGAAAGAAAGGAAACAGCAAAGATGAGAGCATTACGAATCGGAGTGATCGGACTGGGAGATATCTGCCACGCTTATCTGTCAAATCTGCAGAAGTATCCGGAGGCCGCAGAGCTCTACGCATGCGCCTGCCGCACACCGGCAAAAGCAGAGGCTAAAAAGGAGCAGTACGGTTTTCGCAGGGCCTATGCGACCGGAGATGAACTCCTTCAGGACCCTGAGGTGGATCTGGTGCTGAACCTCACGACGCCTGCAGCACATTATGCCTATAATATCGCCGCCCTGCGCGCCGGAAAGCATGTCTATTCCGAAAAGCCACTCGCTTCGACGTTTGCGGAAGGTCAGGAGATCATGAAGCTGGCGGAGGAGAAAGGACTTTACGTTGGGTGTGCGCCTGACACCTTTATGGGTGCCCGCCTGCAGACTTTCCGCAGGCTCATGGACGAAGGCGTCACCGGTCAGATCGTCGCGGGAACAGCCAACTGCGTTTCGCACGGCTGGGAGTGGTACCACCCCAATCCGGCTTTCTTTTACCAGAAGGGCGCCGGTCCCGTTCTGGATATCGGCCCCTATTATATGACGGCCCTTCTGTCCCTGCTCGGACCCGTTGAGTCTGTCTGCGCCATGGGCGTTCAGCCGCAGAAGGAGCGCATGATCTATTCCGAGCCCATGAAGGGACAGATGCTGCAGGTGGATCCGGATATCATGACCTCCCTGTCCGCAGTTCTGAAATTCAGGTGCGGCGCTGTCATCAGCTATAACATGATCTGGGATGCATGGGATTCTGTCATGCCCCGCCTGGAGCTCTATGGAACAAGATCCACACTGGTCATGGCGGATGAGGATCCCAACCAGGGCCCCAATATCTTCGGCGGAGATACCCTGGTAAAGAACGCGGAGACTTATCGCTGGAAAAACATGCCGCGCCATGAGGGCGACGAGGATATCCCCTGGGAGATCGCGGAGGTAAAACATGACTTCGGCGCCACCAGCTTCGTGACCAATGACCGCGGGATCGGCCTGATCGACATCGCGCACGCGATCGAGGAGGGACGCCCCTGCCGGGCCAGCGGAGCCATGGCCCTGCATATGCTCGAGGTCAGTGAAGCCATCCTGATCTCTGCCAGGGAAAACCGCTTCGTTCAGGTGAACACGACATTTGACCGTCCCGAGGCAATGCCGCAGAAATGCTGAGATCCCGGAAACCGGATGTTCAGGTTCAGAAACAGGGCAGTCGCACCTTCATTAGTTCTATCGAAGCAGCCTGCCCTATAGAATCAATCCTTTACCATTGGACGCATGCAGAGAATGTGCTGTCTTTGTGAAGGCAGCTCCGGCATGAGAGGTTTTTATGAAATACGGAGAATCTGCTTTTGATATTCTATATCTGCTATTTGCAATCACCGGCGGCCGCATGATACTGCGAAGGGCAGGAGACAAAACCGAAAAGTTCATGGGGCTTGCGGCTCTGATCCTGGGCTGCGGAGATGCTTTTCACCTCATTCCCCGCGTCATGAACTATTTTTCGGACGCGGATTTTACGGCCGCGCTGGGAATCGGCAAGCTGATCACGTCCATCAGCATGACAGTTTTTTATTTATTATTGTATAAGATCTGGCTGGGCCATTACCGGATGCGGGAAAATCAGAGCTTTACAAGCATCCTTCGGGCATTGCTGATCATACGGGTTATCCTCTGTCTGCTCCCGCAGAACGGATGGCTGGAAAACAGCACTGATATGGTATGGGGGACGATCCGCAACATTCCCTTCGTCCTGATCGGTGCCGCAGTCTGCCGGCTGTACTATCAGAAGAGACGAAAGGACAGAGTGTTTCGATACGTCTGGCTCTATATCCTCCTGTCATTTCTGTTTTATATTCCGGTTGCAGTGGGAGCGGAACTGGTCCCCATGCTGGGCATGCTGATGCTTCCCAAAACCATCTGTTATATATTGATGATCGTTGCTTTCCTGCGTTCAGTCATGAGCGGATCTCAGCCAGGACAACACTGATACAAGGAGAGGCCGGGCTGCTGTCTCCACATTGATCAATGCCGGGATTACGTCTGCTATGGGACAGAGAAACAGGCACTTTTCTCATAATTGAGGAGAGTGCCTGTAAGAGGATTATCCGGGTGTAATGAAAGACACCAATGTTGATGACATCGCCGGAAACCTCCAAAAAAAAGGCGGATAAAGCAACTATACTCGCTCAGTTACGACAAAGGAAATTATGAAATTTGAGGTTAGAACTTACGGGGAAATAAATGCGGACACACTTCTGATCCAGATGGTCGATGATCATGATCTGGAAGTGATCGAAAAGGAAGCTGCTTTGATCCGGGAATTATCCGGAGGACAGAATTTCTGTCTGAAAGCTGTTAAAGTAAAAAGCTGGAATCATGATCTTTCACCCTGGCCGGCACCGGCGGTTTTCGGAAATGAAGACTTTGGAGACGGCGCCGCTCAATCACTATTGTTCCTCCGGGAAACAATTCTTCCGGATCTGCACAAGGATTCCGCGGCGGCATATAGAAGAATATACATCGGCGGTTACTCGCTGGCAGGATTATTTGCCCTCTGGGCAGGATATCAGACGGATCGTTTTGACGGTATTGCCGCTGCATCGCCGTCAATCTGGTTTCCGGATTTCCTGGAATATATGCGAAATCACAAAATCTGCACAGAGGCTGTTTATCTGAGCCTCGGTGACCGCGAGGAAAAGACAAAAAATCCTCTGATGTCACAGGTGGGAAATGCCATCCGGGATGCGGAAACCATCTTGAAAAAAGAAGGAAAAGAATGCATTCTGGAGTGGAACAAGGGAAATCATTTCAAGCAGCCGGATCTCCGGACTGCAAAGGCTTTTGCCTGGCTGATGAACCGATAAATGCCCGGGATGTGCTGTGACGGGTGCAGGCCATAAAGCAGGAAGGCTGAAACGGGCACGGAAACAAGCCGTTTGAAAAGGGCCGCATACGGGCAGTTTGGAAAGGGGCTGTAAACAGGGGGGCTGAAACGGGCACGGATGCGGATGCGGATCCGGATTCGTAAGGAAAGGAATGAAATGGAAGTATATGAGGCACTGACACTGCTGCGGGAAAAAGCTGTCAGAGATCCCGCTTTGAGAAATCATCTTCTGCAAACCAGAAACAGCAGGACGCCGCTGTCAGATTTCTGCAGACTGAGCACGCAGGCCGGTATAGAGCTCTATGAGATGGACCTGCTGTCTGCAGGAGAGGACTATTATGCTGCTATGCGGCGGTCCACAAACGGCGGAGGTGAGAACTCTCCCCTGCTTGTCGGAGAGGATGATTACTATGAATTGTTTATGGAGGAACTGGAAGGTTTATGAGCTTGACAGAAAAGAGGATACAGGAAGATGACTTCGGGAGCATGAAACGCCCGAACAATAATAAGAGGCGGGACAAGAGCTTCCGGCTCATAGGTCTGCTGCTGGCAGGGCTGGTATTGTTCGGGACCATGCAGCAGGAGGTGCATGCGGAGGAGCCCGGTCCGGCAGAGACTGCTGCCGGCAAGGCTGTGGAGCAAATGGCCTCCGGTCTGCAAAAGATATTTTCTCAGATCCTGAAGGAAGCTGATGCTGCCAAAGAGGCAGAGGAGAAGGCACGCAGCTACGACTTTACTCTGGGCTTCGCCGGGGACATCTGCCTGGCGGATAATTATATCCCCATGCAGCACCTGCAGGCCATCGGTTCAGAGGATATCTCTGACGGTATTGATCCGCGCTTTATTGAGATCATGAAAGGCATGGACAAAATGTGGATCAACAATGAATTTGTCTACAGCCGCCGCGGAGAGCCCCTTCCCACCAAGATGTGGACTTTTTGCGGGGATCCGGACAATGTATCCTACTTAAAGGATCTTGGGGTGGACATTGTCGGACTTGCCAACAACCATAGCTTCGATTTTGGAGAGGTCTCCTTCCTGGATACACTGGAGACTCTTGAGAAAGCAGAGATTCCCTATGTCGGCGCCGGACGAAACCTGGAGCAGGCGGGTGCGCCTGTCTATCTGGAGACGAACGGTTTCCGGATCGCCTATGTTGCGGCGTCCCGTGCGGAATATACGGTCTATACACCGGAGGCAACCGATACGGAACCGGGAATCCTCTGGTGCTATGACTATACCCGCTTCCTGGAGTCCATCCAGACAGCGGCGGAAAATGCCGATTACGTCATTGCCCTCCCCCACTGGGGAGTAGAGCACAGTACAGTGCTGGAAGAAGAGCAGATTTACGGTGCTCATGCCCTTATTGATGCCGGCGCGGATGCCGTGATCGGTGCCCATCCCCACATCCTGCAGGGTATCGAATATTATGAGGGAAAACCCATCCTCTACAGCCTGGGCAACTTCTGGTTTGATGATTATGATATCGATACGCTGGTCGCTGAGCTGCATATTAAAGGCAGGAGAACGGACGCGGACGCTCCTCTCAAGGATGCAGAGATCGAACTCAGGCTCTATCCCGGCACCCAGTCCGGAGCCTATACGGCACTGGCGGACACAGAGGAGTGGAAGAACCGGATCCTGCAGTACCTGGAGGGCATCTCCGTAAACGTAAACATTGATGAAGACGGTGTGGTGCATGCCGACTCGGAATAACCCGAAAGTGAGACAGTGAGTCAAGGGGGACGGTTCTGAATGACTCATTGCACGCAATGAGACAATATGAAATGACCTCCGATTTGTAGGTTCGTGGATTTACCTGTAAACTATAAGTCGGCAAACAAACAAT
>CAMKEX010000028.1 GCA_946411695.1 uncultured Lachnospiraceae bacterium | reverse complement strand
GCGAGTCTTGCGCGCCGGATGCGGGTTGACATGTCTTGCTTTTCAAAGACATGTCAACATCTTCCGCATCGCATCCGTGCGCATCCAACAAACCTTTGGTTTGTAGGAGCGTTATTCTTCATCGCGGGATTGTACCCACGATGAAGCGAGTTTCCTTTTTGCGCGCGTATCCCACGACTGAAGTCACGGGTATTGCGCGATGAAGAATAAACATGCAGATATAAAAACCCGGAGCAGGGAAGAAAGCTGCTTCGGGTTTTATATTGCCTTTTCGTCCGGCGCATGCCGCCGGGTCCTGTCCGTCGGACACATGGTTTTCCCTGCTGCCGCTTATAGAACAGGAACCGTCCTGCATCCGGCAGGATGATGTTTAATAGATGTGACAGTCGGGCAGAGCTTTCTTAAGTGCTTCGACTTCTGCATCGGAGCAGGAATTGTTATACAGGGAGACGTAACGCAGTCCTGCCAGATTATACAGCGGTGTCAGGTCTGACACCTGGTTTTTGCTGAAATAAAGGCTGCTGAGGGAAGTCATTTCGCGCAGAGGTGTGAGGTCTCTGATCATATTGCCGGACAGGTTTAGAGAATTCAATTGTGTGAAAGTACTGAGGAAGGAAACATCCTGCAGGGACATATTTTCGAGATCCAGACTATACAGCAGAGGAAAGTGATCCAGAGAGGAAAAATCCAATATCTGTGTACCGCCAAGATCCAGCCACTCTATTTTCCGGCAGCTTTCCAGAGGCTGCAGGTCACTGACAGGATTTCCGGTCAGGCTGACAGTATACAGGCGCCGCAGCTCCGAGAGAGGAGAAAGATCTGTTATATTGTTCTCATCCAGACTAAGATAGCCTAATTTCCTTAATTCTTTCAGGGGCTCCAGGTCACTGATGTTGTTGCCGCTGATATCGAGTGTACGCAGATCCGGCAGGCCCTGCAGGGGAGACAGATCTTCAACAGAGTTTTCTGCAAGATACAGACTCGTGAGCCGGGTCAGACCCTTAAGCTCTGACAGATCTTGGATCGCATTCTGATTAAGATACAGAGTTTCCAGTCTCGGCAGAACAGTGAAAGGAGCCAGGGACTTCACTTTCGTGTGCATATTGTTTACATTCAGGGATCTCATGGCAGAGAGGTTTTCCAGGCAGGAATAGTCTGTGAAATCCGTATCGCCGATGTAAAGTTCCGCCAAAAGGGGCATATTCTTCAGTACCGAAAAATCCGATGCACTGCACTTCTGCAGATTCAGACTGGTCAGATTTTCCAGTGTTGAAAGAGGGGAGAGGTCAGTGATCGTTTCGTTATAGGCAAGATCAAGTGTACGCAGGTTTTTCAGATCGCTGATCGGTCTCAGATCCTCAATATCACAGCTCGAGAGACGAAGTGACCGGAGTCCTGTCAGGTCTGTGAGCGGGAGGAGCGATATGTTTTTATTCCAGCTCAGATCAAGCCCCCGCAGACTGGTAAGGCCGCGCAGGCTTTCCGCATCGATCTCTTTGTCATTAAAAGAAAGCGACAGGTACTTCAGAGAAGTCATGCTGTCAATCCCGTCCAGGGTCTCAATGGAATTGCTTCCCAGATCCAGTGTTTCAATTCCGGAGAGAGTAAAGACCGGACTGACATCGCTGAGTTCACAGCTGTCCAGATTGAGGTCCTTCAGTTTCTTCAGTGAGGAGAGTATTTCCATATTGGATATGGGGCAGTACCATAAATTCAGCTTTTCCAGTTGTGTCATCCCGGAAAGCGGGGAGATATCTTTGACCCGGCTGTATCCGAGATCGAGCTCTTTAAGCTTTGTCATCCCGGAGAGCGGAGAAATATCCGTGATATTGTTGGAGCCCAGATTGAGCTTTTCCAGATTATTCAGACCGGACAGGGCAGACAGATCACGGACCGCATTGCCATATAGTGACAGTTCTTTCAGAGAGGTTTTTCCGCTGAGGAAAGAGAGGTCGGAAATGCCCTGGCTGTTGAGAGTAAGCGTTTCCAGAGACGGAAGGCTTTCTATTACATGGAAATCAGAGACAGGAAGAGTGCTCAGACTCATTTGCTTAAGCTTTTTCAGTTCTGAAAGAAAAGACAAATCCGCAATGGGCAGGCTTCCCAGACCGAGAGACTCAAGATCTTTCATCCGGCGCAGGAATGAGAGATCGCCGATTTCGACATTGTAGAGGTTCAGTTCCCGCAGCTGTGTCATACCGGCTAAGGGGGAATCATCATCAAGTTCCGCGCTGCTCAGACCAAAAGATGTCAGCTGTTTTATTTCAGAAATAGCCTGCAGCTCTGTGACAGTGGTATTTGAGAGATAGAGGGAGTCCAGTTTTTTTATCTTTTTGAGCAGATTTATGTCAGGTTCCATGCCTGAAAGAGAAAGGCTTTTCAGGGATGGAATCTCTGAAAGGACGGAGAGGTCGGGCTTTTGGCCGTCTTTCGTGACAGAGACGGAGAGGGTCTCCAGCTTTTTCAGTTTTTTGAGAGGAGCGAGGTCGACTACGTTTGTGTTGTAGAGGTTCAGTTCAGTCAGATTGGCCAGGCTGCCCAGTGCATCGATCTTCTCGATCTCATTCCCGCTTAGATTCAGCTTTTTCAGACTTCCGAAAGCCTTAAGGGCGGAGATATCCGTGATTCCCGGATACTGACTGGAACCATTGTAGGAATAGGACGGGCCCAGGTCCAGTTCTTCCAGATCCCAGGCGTCTGCGGGCATAAAGTCTTCGCTGTCATTATCCATGATCTCGCGCATCCTGAGTTCCAGGACCGGATCGCTCCAGGCGATGTCCTTTGCACTGTCTCTGGAGGGGGTGCCGGGGGCTCCGGCTCCATGCATGAGTCTGGCAGCAAGGATACAAAGCAGAACGAGGATTGCTGTCACAAGAAGGATCGGAATGATCTTTGTGCTTTCGGCGGGCCTCTTCGGGGATTCTTTCCCCGCTTCCGGAACGAATGAAGCGGCTGCAGAGAATGTATCTTTGGACTCCTCCCTTTCAGCGGGAGTCGGGACGGATGTCCGGGAAGAGACGGGGCCGTCGTAAAACATCTCGGTCCTGTTGGGGTCCGGCACTGCAGCTTCAGCCTGCGCTGTCTTCAATGAATTCTGCCCGGCCCTTTCTCTCTCCCTTTCTCTCTCCATTTTCTCAAGGAGCCGGATATAGGAGGGATCCTGGTAACCCTGATAGTGCCGCGCGGGTTCGCTTTGTGCCGCGGCATCCTGTGCAACAGGCGCTCCGCAGTTAAAGCAGAATTTTGCGTTATCTATGAGGTCGGTGCCGCATTTCGCACATTTTTTCATCTTTATCTTCCTCCATGATTATGTGAATCCCACCCTGCTCTTGCAGATCAGGCGTTCCGGAAGGCGCCGGCAGGTTTTGGCGGAAAAGATACAGTTTTGACTTCCCGGTTTTGATTATAACATATTCTGCCTGCTGTTCTGCTGTTTGCCTATCGCATTTACGTGCATTTCCATGCATATGCCTGCGGTCACCTGTATACTCTGCCATATTGCCGCGATTGCTTGAAAAGAAGAAGAGATTTGTAATAATATGTATGAATAAACAGCGAGTCAAGCGGCCGCAAATGCCGAGCCTGCTCGGGCATTTGCGGACATTTGACGAGCGTCCAAACATGAGGAAGAAGCGGTTTTGCGCATGCTTTCAGGCGCAAAACAAGCGGATTCCGAATGTTTGGAGCGGTCTGAGAGCGTGAAAACGCGACAGAACGCGAAGTTTATTCATACATGTCTGCGGGCAGCAGCCCGAAGCCGCAAGAGTGGAAAACAGCGAGTCAAGCGGCCGCAAATGCCGAGCCTGCTCGGGCATTTGCGGACATTTGACGAGCTGGCTCGGGCATTTGCGGACAGCAGCCCATAGTTCGCGTGCGAGTCCTGAACGGAGGCTTTCAAATGGTTCAAAAAAAGGGAAATACCAGGCCGGTTGTCATTGCCGTCGCTGCAGTGCTGGTCGTGTGGATTCTGGTGATCGCAGCTGTGCTGCTCTTCCTTGCTCCCAGGATCATGGGTGTATCCAGGAATTTCGTTATTGACCGCAGGCTGGAACTGGGCCGCAGATACCTGTCCGAAATGGAATACGAGAAGGCAGTCACAATGTATTCCGGTGTCGTCAGGATCGACGATCGCAATACCGAGGCCTATGTCGGACTGGGCGATGCCTACACAGGACTGCTGGAATGGACACCGGCGGTACAAAACTATGATGAGGCGGTGATCACGGTCACCGGCGTTCTGCCCCGGGACAGCGCGACGGAAGACGAGATCGGGGTTTTGATCTCTCAGGCACAGGTTTCGGAGGATTCGTACGCGGAAGACGGAGCAGACGATACACAGCCGGTGTCGGAAGAGGAGGCGGTCATCTATGACGGTCCCTTCATCATGGATGTAATCGTGCGCAGAGACAGTGCCCTGGAGATGGGACTGCAGGAGATGGCTGCGTCCGGAGCTGATGCGGCACAGATGCGCGGCTGGCTCGATGAAGTGGGCCATGCGGATTACACACCGGAAGATCCTGAGATCGATGAACTGATCCATGACCCGGAGGCCCTGCAGGAGGAAGCTGCGCCGGCAGAGGAGATAATTCCGGAGGAGACGGAGCCTGATCCCGGGCCCCCTGCCCGGGACTGGATCGGCATCTACAGCTCCTTTATTCTGGATGGAGGTTACTGGAATTCCGGTGAGGAGTACTGGGGGGATGACCGGTTCGACTCGGTGAAGTTTGCGATTTACGATCTGGACCAAAACGACGTGCCGGAACTGATCGCTTTCAACAACGGCCCGGATATGGCAACCATGACCAATTATATTTATACCTGTCAGGACACTGCACCAGATGAAGAAATCCGTTTCCTGGGGAATGCGGGAATACGGGGATTCGGCTTTGTGTACGCTCCGGACTCCGCCTATACCGGTCTCTTTACCGAGGGCGGAAATATGGGATATTTTACAGGAGAATATTTCACAATTGAGAACGGAGAATTGCACAATGAACACGTGCTCGATTCGATCGGGGATTACTCCGGATCGGAACCCGTATATACGGATGAGCAGTATACGGAGGACGATGCCCTGTTCGAGACCTTCAGCGGGTTCTTCCCCGATCATTACGAGGAAAAAGGTCTCCGGGAGCTGGTCATGTATAGTGTGGATGAGATCGAGTCCATGGGATGGGAGGCTTTTCTCAGCGCATGCGGATATGAGTATTGATGCTGAAGCCGGATCCGGAAGAGAAACTCCTGCGGGGTATTTGAAATGCAGAATCACCATTACAGACAACAGAAGGGGCAGCCGGCAGTAAACAGGCCGGGCGTGCAGGGAGGTCCCTACAGTGACTTTGACAGGCGGCAGGACGGCCTGACAGGCACGGCGACAGTGCGGCAGCCGGACGGCGGGCCGGGCGGGAATGTGATCCACGACACCTATGTCATACAGGGGGTGATCGGCTCGGGCAGCGGCGGAATCGTCTACAAGGCCTGGCACAGACGCCTGCAGAAGTACGTTGTCCTCAAGAAGATGAAGGTCTCCAGGAGCAGTATCGCCGAAAACCGAAGAGAGACGGACATCCTCAAGCGGCTGCGGCACTCCTGCCTGCCGGGCGTCATCGATTTTATCGACGTGAACGGGGAAGTGTTCACGGTCATGGATTTTATCGAGGGACAATCCCTTGCGGAGGTGATCAAAAGCGGGCGGCGTTTTAACCAGGAGCAGACTGTCACATACGGAGGACAGCTGCTGGAGGCCCTGGTCTATCTGCACGGGCAGAGACCGCCGGTCCTTCACGGAGATATCAAGCCGGCCAATATCATGCTGACACCGGAAGGAAATATCTGCCTGATCGATTTTAATATTTCCGGCTATCTGACAGACAACAGTGTCCTGGTCAAGGGATATACGCAGGGCTATGCGGCGCCGGAACAGATCTATGCGGTTCAGAATGCGATCCGCACGGGCGGGCATGTGGCCCCGGGCTCTTTTGACGAACGGGCGGATCTGTACAGCGTGGGAGCGGTCCTTTTCACCCTCCTGACGGGATATCGGCCGCATCCGGAATGGGACCGCATGCAGGAAGTGCTGGAGAGGATGCAGGTCAGCGACGGTCTGATCACGGTCCTTTACCGCGCCATGCAGGCCGACCCGGCACGAAGGTACGGGTCCGCGGCACAGATGCTGGAGGAACTGCGCAATTACCGGAAAATGGAGCGGAGCTACCGGCAGAAGGTGCTCCGCCGGCGGATCCTTCTGTTCTCATTGCTCGGAGCGGTCCTGGCCTGTATCGTGATCGCGGCAGGCCTTCTCCGGATCCGGCGCAGCGCCAGGGAGAAGGAGTATCAGGGAAAGCTGACGGAGCTGGAATCCATCGCGGAGAGCGCCTCGGGCGGCAGGCAGGAATCTGAGGGAGAATATGACCGCGCCATGGAACTGTACGGGGAATGCACCGATCTTTATCCCGACAGGCTCGATCCTCTTGTCCAGATGGCGCGCTTTCTGTACCTGTCAAAGGAGTATGACTCATGCATCAGGCTGATCCGGAGCGACCTGGTAGTGCCGGAGGGAAAGCCCTCGGATCCCAAGGCATACGGAGAGGTATGCTACCTTCTGGGAAATGCCTGCTATGAGACCGGGGATCTGGAGGGGGCTGTCCAGTCCTACAAGAGGGCGGCAGATAATACGGACAGCAATCCGGATTTCTATCGGGATTACGCCATAGCGCTCGCGCAGTCCGGCGATATCGAGGGCGCAGGGAGGATCCTGGACCAGGCGGAACAGAACGGCCTGCGGGAGAGCCAGATCGCCCTGGTCCGGGGCGAGATCTGCGCCAGACAGGGAAGATACAAGGATGCCGTTTCCAACTTTGATTTCTGCATTGAAAACGCGGAGGATGACACGGACCTGCTCAGGGCCTGTCTGCTGGAGGAGCAGGTCTATGAGGAAATGGGCATCACGGCGGACAACATGCTGATGGCTGCACAGATGCTGGAGAATGCCAGGGTACGTCTTCCGGAGGACAAAAAGCTGCCCGTCCTGGAGAGGCTGGCGCAGACCTATATCAATCTGTATGACCTGACGGAGATCAGATCCTATGCGGAGCAGAGCATTTCTGTTTTTGAACAGATCATCCGCAGCGGCTGGGGATCCGCACTGACCTACAGCAACATTATTACCATGCACCAGAAGATCGGGAATCTGGGGGCAGCAAGGGAATATGCCGACAGGATGGCGGAACTGTGGCCGGAGGACTACCGGACCTACAAGCGGCTGGCATTTCTGGAGGAAGCCTATCAGGAGACCCTGGATGCTGACGTCAGGGACTACAGCGACTACATCGACTATTATACAAAGGCCAGAGATCTTTTCGCCGAACAGGGGGGAACAGCCGGCCAGGATCCGGAAATGGGAATCCTGGATGATATCTATACACAGCTGAGAGACAAGGGCTGGCTCTAGAGGCCTGCTCCGGAAAAACAGGGTTCCGGGCTGTCCGGCAAATGCTCCGGAGGGGTCTGAGGTGCCTGTCAGATCGATGGGATTGACTGCAGGAGAGTGCTCAAAAGATGAAAAAAAAGAAAACGGACGGCCTGACAATTCTGGTAATCGTGCTGGCCGTCCTGGTGATGATCGTGTCCATGCTTCTGGTCGTGCGCCGTTTTATTCTGCCTCAGGTGTCCGGGAGGACAAGAACTGCGGTCATTAAGAGGGAACTTCGCCTCGGTAAAAGATATTTGTCCGAGATGGAATATGAAAAGGCGGTCACCTCCTTTGAGAAGGTTGTCAGACTCGACGAAAAAAATACAGCTGCCTATACCGGTCTGGGCGATGCCTATTCCGGAATGGGAGAGTGGACGCCGGCAGTTGAGAACTATGACCGGGCAGTGATCACGGTTGCAGGCGTCCTGCCCGGGGACGGTGCGCCGGAGCAGGAGATCCGGGATCTGGTGTCGGCGGCGCAGGCAGGCGGAGGACCGGTGCAGAGCAGCCTGGGAGATGAGATATTTGACGATAAATATGTGATCGACGTCGTTGTCCGCAGGGATGATGCTCTGGAGAACGGACTGGCTGCACTGGACGGACAAAGTGCAGGAGACGACGAGCTGATCGGCTGGCTCGAACAAGTCGGACACAGGTACTATCGGCCCAGGGATGAGAAGCTGCGCGAGCGGGTCGGCGCCGGGACGGCGGATACTTCGCAGGATACAGCTGCCATGTTTGAGCACGTGATCAGGGATCTGGCAGATGCAAACGGCGTCCTTCCACTTGGAGATGAAGGCCTGGAAGTGCAGATCGGAATGCGCGAAAACGGGCTTTATATGGATATTCCCGGTGAGTCTTTATCAAGGGATGCGGGCCTTCTTGCAGCGGATATTTATGATTATGACGGGGACGGGATTCCGGAACTGCTGATCATTCGAAGAGAACCGATTGTGGAGGGATCCGGTACAGACGGCACCGATGGGGAACAGCATTCCGGAGTCTATGTGGAGATTTATGAGAGCGCAGCGGACGGATGCCTTCTGTCGGACAGCCGCCATCTGGCAGTTCCCGACGGGTACAGCCCCTTTCTTCAGGGGTGCAGCTTTGAGTTTTTCCGGTGCACGGACAGCAGCGGCAGAACATTCATTTATGCAGAGAGTTATATGATCCAGCAGGATCATGTGGATGATGTCTCCGTGCTGGCCTTTTCCTATGACGGAAATGCCTTTTCCGGATATGAGGGCGCACGTTTCGGATACTGGTTTGACGGGAGTTCTGCCGGAATCTATTTTGTGCCCGCCTCGGAGGAAGCTGCCATGCATATGTCGGGCTTCGCTTCCGAGGAGGGAGGCTGGAGAGTTGTGACCCGGCCGGAAGGAGAGAACAACGAGAATTCAGTCAATGCATTTACGCGGGGGATCGGGGATCTTGGACTTGAACTTCTGCACAGACGCCGGAACCGGGACTATTCTATGACGGCGGATGAGTGCTATGCGCCTTCTGACGGAGAAATGATCCGCATAGGCAGGATGTGTCTTTCACATATATCCGAGAGAGACGATTACGCACCGGATATGAGTTCCGGATATTGCTATTTCCTGCGCGAGCGCACGGACTGCATCGGACTCCTGACTTCCCTGCTGCAGGCGCAATCGCCGCAGGAACAGGAGCAGGCACCGCAGGAGGAGATTCCGCAGGAAGAGGAGGAGCAGGAGGAACCGGAGCAGAACCTGACCATGGACGGCATCGGTCTGTCCTATGGCCATTACGACGGAGTCAAGCCCCAGGGAGACGGCGCGATCCCGACGGAACTGGATCTGAACCGGGACGGAACATTCCGGCTGCACTGCATTTTCCCTCTGTTCAGTCAGAATGATCCGGAGGACTCCGATTATGAATATACCTACACAGGAACCTGGTCCATTGACAGGATCAACGAAGAAGGAAATGCGGTACTCGCGTTTCAATGCAGCGTGACAGATTTTGAGATGACCTGGGACGGAAGTACTCTCAGACATGAGGATTTCTTCGTCTACTGAGCAGGGATGCCTGAAAAAGAGGATAATTGAGCACAGAATAAAAAGGCCTTTGAAACTGTATGCACAGGGTTTCAAAGGCCTTTTTGCTGCGGGTTTTCAGTTTTGCCGGTCATGGCGGTCCGTTTGCTTTACCGCTCTACCTTGAACAGGAAGATTTCGTCAGCCAGACGGATTTCGGCGTTGTCGGGAAGAGGAATCTCCTTCTCCGGAGGAATGATCCGTCCGTTGATATAGACGTGGTTGACACTGCTCTTGTCGATGATGCTGTATTTGCTGCCGTGGCAGACAATATCCGCGTGGTGTCTGCCGATCGCGGGGTTATCTTCGACCACATAGTCGGACAGGGAGGAACTTCTGCCTATGCGGAGCAGAGGGGCATTGATGCTGACCTCGTTGTTGTCTTTGGTGCGCAGAAGATAAGCGGGCGGCTGGCGCAGCGTTGTCTCATCCAGGACAGTTGTTGTCTCATAGGGGCTGGCATAGACCGTGGCAGGATTGTCGGGACTGTTGATGCTCTCATTGACCTCAAGCTGCTCCGGAAGGGGACGTGCGGAGTCTTTCCCTGCGGCCTTTTCTGCAAGGGGGGCAATACCTGCGGAAGCAGGTCCGGCTGCCGCCGGTGCGGAAGAAGCCGGTGCGGGAGAAGCCGGGGGAGTGTCCGCGGCAGAGGCGCTGACATCGGGCCCGGATTGAATGAGCGATCCCTTGAGTCTGGAGGGAACAGGAGCATCGTCCTTTTCATTTTTGCCGTTTGCGGGGCTCAGAAGGGAACCTTTCAGTCTCGGAGAAGGTCCCATGGCCGAGTAATCCATGGCCATATTGCGGTTGTCTGCCTTTTCGAACATGTCTGCTGCAGGGCTGCCGTAGGATGTTCTGTCATCTGCTTCCATGGAAGCGGGGTTCGGTACGGGCAGATCGCTGTAGGAAGCCGCCGCAGGGACTTTGGGAGCTGCAGGGCGGGCAGGTGTGCCGCTGTAGGGAGCTGCCGCAGGGGGTTTGGGAGCTGCAGGGCGGGCAGGTGCGCCGCTGTAGGGGGAAGCCGCGGGGGCTTTGGGAGCTGCAGGGCGGGCAGGAGCACCGCCGTAGGGTGAATCTGCAGGAACTTTGCGGGAAGCGGGAGCACCGCTGTAGGGAGAGGCTGCAGGAGCAGGTGCGTCACTGTAAGGTGTCAGACCTGGATTTGCAGCGGGGGCGGAGACGTCACTGTAAGGCGAGAAAGCAGGTCCCGCTTCGTTGGGTGAATAATTGCTGTAGGGGGCATTGTAGCTGCCGGGCCCTGCATAATCCTCCGGATATTGGATCGCTTCCTGAACTTTGTTTCTGAAATCGAAGATCAGAAGCGAGAAGCACACTGAGGCGACCATGGAGCAAAGGGCATTCAGCTTTCCCATCAGGGGGCTGAAGATCAGCGAGGAGACAGAAGGCAGGACACTGAGCATGACGATGACGCCGACAAAGACGGAAGCACACTCCACAGGAATGCCGGTGATCGCCATCTTCTTTGCGCCGCCCACCATCTTGATGATTTTGAACAGATAGAGCAGGGGCAGCACAATAGCAATGACCAGCACGATCAGAGTGATGATCAGGATAGGAATCACTTCCCCGCTGTCATCCGCGTAGCCGATGAGTTCTGCAAACATTGCTATGGTAAACAGTACCGCGAGAGCAGAGATAATGCAGCTGAAAACAAAGCTGATGATGTTGATGACCTGGATTACAGTAAATCCGGAGGTCGAGAATTCATTGCTCTGTTTATTTTTCCCTGCAAAGAAGATCAGCCAGAGGCCCAGGGCGGTGAGAATGGCGGGGATGCTCGCCAGCAGACCGAACAGGAAGGAAAAGCTGTTGATCTGAGAGGCGTACTCCATCATTTCCTCCTGCATCATGGAAATATCCGTGTCGCCTATGCCTGCCTGGTTCATAAGGCTGTTAAGCTGGTAGATCAGGGAAGCGGCGGAGTTCGAAGACGCGATCAGACTGAATACAATGGACAATGAAAAGGAGACCGCGGCTGCTAGGAATTTGGGCGAAGCAGAGAGCATGCGCAGGATTTTTATGCCTGCGGGCGCCCTGTCATCTCCTGCATATCCTCCGGCGGGCAGAGGAGGCTGCACGGATCCGGAAGGGCCGTAGGAGCCGGGAGGATCCATCCGGGGACTGGCTGTCCGTGAAGAGGAGGGGGAAGGTGAGTCGGCAGAAACGGCAGCACCGCAGTTCGGGCAGAAGAGATTTCCATCCGGGACAGATTTACCGCAGTTTAAGCATTTCATAGTTGATCTCCTTTTTGACGATTGACGGGCTGAACGGGGATGTCCGCCCTGCAGGCAGCCTGCTGACGGGCTTTTGGACAGCTCCTTTGATATCGGTATTACTATACCATGATAATATGATAAAATAAAACGCATATTCATTAACACTTCACAGGTTTTCCTTAACAAGTAAGTTCCTTTCATTCTTACGGGATAAAGCCCTGCAGGTGTATAACTGAGAAAAAATAAAGCAAGTACCTTTTTATGTCCGCTCAGGACGTGATTTCTGTAAAGCGAGCAGTACCGCTATTATGAAAAAAAGCACCGGAAAACAAAAGAAAAACAGCGGGTCACAGCAGCTCCGCTTTCCTACCAATACAAGTCTGATATTGTTTTTCCTGAAGGGAAGTATGCTGTATTTTGCCGCGGGTGCAGTCTGTGCCTGTCTGGTGGCGCTCTTTGACCTGATCATCCCCCGCCTGATCCAGTATACCGTCGATGCAGTCATCGGAGGAAATCTGTCCTCTGTCCCTGTATGGGCGGCCGGGCTGATCGGAGACTTGGGAGGGGTCTCATTTTTACGCCGGCATCTGTGGATGGCAGCTGCAGCAGTCGCAGCGGCTGCCCTGGCAGGGGCCCTGAGCCGCTACGGCTTCAGAGTGAGCAACGAGAAGGGTTCGGAGACCTTCCTTCAGAGGACCAGGAACCAGCTGTTCCGGCAGATCCTGTCCCTCCCCTACTCCTGGCTGGGAGAAAACAGCACGGGGGATATCATTCAGCGGTGCACATCGGATGTCGAGACTATCCGGGTTTTTGTCTCCGAACAGCTGACCTCTCTTCTGCATGTTTTCATACTTGTCTTCATGTCCCTGTACTTTATGATCACGATCCAGCCCAAACTGACAGCGGCCGCGGCAATCTTTATTCCGATCATGATCATCAGCTCGCTGGTCTTCTACGGGCTGATCGGAAATGAGTTCGAGACGGTGGACAGCGAGGAGGGACATCTGTCCGCGATCGCCCAGGAGAATCTGACCGGAGTCCGTGTAGTGCGGACATTCGGAAGGGAAAAATTCGAGAGGGAGCGGTTTGAGGCGCAGAACGAGTTCTACACGAATCACTGGATCCGCCTGATGCGTGTACTGGCTGCATTCTGGGTCTCCGGAAATGTCATTGCGACTGTCCGCAACATGACGGTTGCAGTATACGGGGCTGTGCTGTGCGTCAACAATGAACTCACAGCCGGAGGACTGATCGCCTTTTTGTCCTACAATGCATTGATGTCTCTGCCGGTGCGGCGGATCGGGCGCGTGATCGCCGATATGTCAAAGACAGGCGTCTCCATGGAACGCCTGCGCTATATCATGAACGCGGTCCCCGAAGATGCCCCGGAGCAGGGGAAGGCACGCAGTCCGCTTGAGGCAGGGGATGCAGAGGAATCCGGAGCCTTCTCCGGGACGGTGCAGGATCCGGACAGCCTGCCGCGGGAGATCCGGTTTGCCCCCATGGACCGCGATATCGAGTTTTCCCACGTGTCCTTCCGCTACAGGGAGGACGCACCGGAGGTCCTCCACGATGTTTCCATGAAGATCCGGGCAGGTTCTACAGTGGGGATCCTGGGCGCCACGGGTGCCGGAAAGTCGACGCTCATGCTGCTTCTGGACCGGATGTGGGAGCTTGCCCCGGAGCAGGGAAGGATCTGTGTCGGAGGTGTGGATATCAGGAATATTGACCGCGGATGGCTGCGTCAGAACATAGGAATGGTCCTGCAGGAGCCCTATCTGTTCTCGAGGACCCTGGAGGAAAATCTTGCGATCGCCATGCCGGATAGCCGGGATCCAGAAAACAGCGGCTTTGAGGCTGCGGAAGAAGAGGCTGTGCACAGGGACCGGGAGATCCGCCGGGCTGCGCAGACCGCCTGCCTGGATGAGGCAGTCGAACGCTTCGCGGACGGCTACGATACCTTTGTGGGTGAACGCGGTGTCACGCTCTCGGGCGGACAGAAGCAGCGGGCGGCCATTGCCCAGATGCTGGTCCGGCGCACACCGGTCATGATCTTTGACGATTCCCTGTCGGCAGTCGATGCGGAGACAGACGCCCGGATCCGCCGGGCTCTGCAGGAAAATACGTCGGGGGCCACAGTCATCCTGATCGCGCACAGGATCACCACCCTGCGTCATGCGGACGAGATCTTTGTGCTGGAGAAGGGCAGGATCGCCGAGCACGGAAACCACGAACAACTCATGGCTATGGACGGAATTTACAGCCGTGTCTACGAATTGCAGACCGGCGCCGGGGAGTGAGCATATTCTGCCGGAAATAACCGGTATTCAGACAGGAATTATACACTTCAGGCTGCCTTTGCGGAAAAGACGCTGCGGCATGAGAGGTAAGTATGCAGGAAACACAGAAAAAGAAAACGGGGCAGGGCAGGACGCGGTTTTTCGGGATCCCCCTCATCATGCCCTTTATACGTCCCTATGTGCTCAGAGTGCTGTTCATGATCTTTCTGGGAATACTTTCGAGTCTGGCTGACACGATCTATCCCCTGTTCAACAGCTGGGCTCTGGATCATTTTGTGGCAGAGAGGACCCTGGACGGACTGCCTGTCTTTCTGTCCCTCTATATCCTGCTGATGGTGCTGCAGGAAGCGGACAACTATTACTGTCTCTATCAGTGCGGAAAAGTCGAGGTGGAGATCGACAGAGATCTGCGCAATGCGGCATTCGCCCATCTGCAGACCCTGTCATTTTCTTATTTTAATCAGAACAGCGTGGGCTATATCCATGCCAGGACCATGAGCGATACCGAGCGCATCGGTGAACTGATGGCATGGCGCATGATGGATGTCGTCTGGAACGTGTCCTATATTGTCTGTGTGACAGGGGTCATGGTGGCCGTTAACGTGCGCCTGGCCCTGTATGTGCTGGTAATGGTGCCCGCCGCCGCAGTGATCATCATGTATTTTCAGAAAAAAATCGTGGCGGGGAGCCGCAGGGTGCGCGAGATCAATTCGCGGATCACGGGAAATTTCAACGAAGGGATCACCGGAATCAGGAGCATCAAGACTCTGCGGATCGAAGAAGTGATGAAGAAGGGATTTGAGGAGGAGACGGAAGGCATGCACAGGACAGCGGTGCGGACAGCCAGGCACGGCGCCCTCCTGACGTCCATGATCACTTTTCTGTCCTCTATGGCGCTGGCACTGGTGCTGTGGCGCGGCGGCGCACTGACAATGGAGGGCGTCATAAGGATCGGAACACTGTCGGTCTTCATGTCCTACGCGGTCGGAATGCTGGAGCCGGTCCAGGGGATCATCACATCGCTGTCCGCCCTGATCTCGATCCAGGTCAATATCGAGCGCTTTACAGGGCTCCTCGAAGAGGAGTCGGACGTGCAGGACACACCGGAGGTCATCGAAAAGTACGGAGACCATTTTCGCGCGAAGAGAGAGAACTGGGAACCGCTGCGGGGGGATGTGGAGTTTGAAGATGTCTCTTTCATGTACCCGGACGGGAACGAGCTGGTGCTCGAACACTTCAGTCTGAAGGTGCCTCAGGGAACCAATATCGCGATCGTGGGAGAGACGGGCGCGGGCAAGTCCACACTGGTGAACCTGGCCTGCCGGTTTTATGAACCGACGCAGGGGAGGGTCCTGATCGACGGGCGGGATGTCCGGGAGCGCTCACAGCTCTGGCTGCACAGCAGCATCGGCTATGTCCTGCAGACACCTTATCTCTTCTCGGGGTCCGTGCGGGATAATCTGCGCTATGGCAGGCCTGACGCTACAGACGAGCAGATCCGGGAGGCTCTGCATATGGCCTCGGCAGACTTTGTTGTCGAACGGATGGAAAAAGGCCTCGACAGCGATGTGGGTGAGGGCGGCAGCATGCTCTCGACGGGAGAGAAGCAGCTCCTTTCCATTGCGAGGGCGATTCTGGCAGATCCCCGTATCCTGGTGCTGGACGAGGCAACTTCTTCTGTGGACACGGTGACAGAGCGCGCGATCCAGGATGCCATCGCTGCCGTCATCCGCGGCCGAACCTCCTTCGTGATCGCCCATCGTCTCTCGACGATCGTGGGCGCGGATGTGATCCTGGCGGTGCGGGACGGCAGAATTCTCGAAAAAGGCACACACCGGGAGCTGATGCAGCAGAAAGGCTATTATTATCAGCTTTTCACAAGGCAGTACGAAGAAAGTGTCTGGGCGGGCTCCTGAGCAGGCTGTCCCCGGGCAGGCCGTCCCGGTAAGGCCTTTGCGGATGCCGGGAAGATATGATTGATAGATAATAGGCTGCGTATGTGGTAAAATATTATCTCACCGCTGCCGACCGGCTTTTTACCATCAGGTCCCGAAAAGATTCCGGAGACTGTCTGCTCCGGCCTTCAAAGACGGCACCGCAGCATGCGCGGCTGAATGTGAAATTCGTAAAAAACGGAAAGGGGAGATGTATGAGGACATTGTCTTTTGACGGAGGTGTATTTGACGAGGGGAACGGCTGGATCTACAGAAGAGTCATGAACTGGACACTGCCCGGGCTTTTGCTGGGCGTAGTGATGATCGCCCTGATCAACACCGGGGTGTTACAGGCAGGGAATGTTCCCGCGATCGTGCCGAAGCTGATCGCCCTCCTGTCCGTGGTCTACGTCATTCCCTCGATCTTTGCCTTTCCGACAGCCTGGTATCTGTCCACCGGAAGGACACGGCTCTACAAGAACAGCACAATCGATCTATATAAAAAGAAAATCGTGTATCACAAGGCGGAAAAGCTTGTGATGAGCAAACCCCGCTACAACATCTACTCCGTGACGCAGCTGCGTAAAGTGGATGTTCAGCGAGGCTATTACATTCTGCATGGCGCAGTGACAAACGAGACCTCGGGCGGCAGCAGCAGCGAACTCAAAATCCCCGTGGCCTTTGACAACATGCATCTGATCCTGGAAAAGGCCCGCTATCATTGATGACGGACCCCTATGAAGGATCCGGGGGCGGACCGGCAGCCGCGTAAATAGCCGGAAGACCGGCACGCCTGCCGCCAGCTTATGAGCGGAGACGGGTGGCAGTCCAGTAGGCTCCCATAGTCTGTCCGGGCTGGCCGGTCACGTCGTCACACAGGTATTCAGAGAGCCCGAAGTCTGCGGGATTCCAGCTGCGGGCCTGATCCTCGGAGGTGTATTCGATCTCCGCATACATGAATTCCGTCTTCATGCCCTCGTCGACCAGATTTACCTCCAGAAACAGACCGTCCGGGAGACGATAGGTTCGGCGCAGTTTGGGAATGAGGGGAATGCCGATCAGGTTTTCCAGCTGTATGAACTGCTCCGGACTGATGGGAAATTCAATCTCCTCGCGGGCAAGCCCGTCGCGGGTGCCGGGAGATTTAAAGCAGAGGATATGCTCGGTACTTCCTCCTGTCTCCGCTTCTTCGCGGATACGGACAGTGGGAAATACACTGATATAGCCCTGGCGCATCATCTGTTCACGCACCAGCGGCAGATCCGCAGATTCCTGCGGCCAGCCTTTTACCATCCATTTACGTTCGATTTCCATGTGCCTGATCTCCTCCTTTTCCGGAACAGGGCCATCCGCAGTGTGAGCGGGCTTTCGGGTGCAGTATGCAGATATTGCATATACGATGCGGCGCCCGCAGTTACGCGTATAGTTTACCATCCATTCCGGGAGGAGACAATTATGATTCTTCAATATCAGGATACGTCTGAAAAGGCAGCAGCCCTGAAGAGCCCGGGAACAAGACTGGAGACGCTGGATCTGGTGCGGGGGATCACCCTGGTCAGCATGATCCTTTACCACGGAATGTGGGATTTTCTGTATCTATCAGAGACGGGGGCTTCGATGACGGCGCTCCGGACCTGGTACGAGGGGCCCGGCGGACACCTCTGGCAGCAGAGTATCTGCCGGACTTTTATTCTGCTCTCGGGTTTCTGCGTGCCGTTTTCACGCCATATCATCCGCCGCGGACTTCAGGTCAGCGCGGGGGGACTGGCCGTGAGCGCGGTGACCATCCTGGCCATGTATGAGGAGCGGGTCGTGTTCGGAGTTCTGACATTCCTGGGCGCGGCCATGCTGGTCACAGGAGCGGCAGGCCTGTACCTGCCCCCTTCCGCCTCCCGGGGAAAGGACGCCGGGCACGGCAGGGGGAAATCGGCCGCAGGCCTGGCTGCGTGTCTGCTGCTCTTCCATGTGACGCGCTGGATCAATCTGGGATATCTTCGCCTTGGACCGTCTGTCCGGCTGGACCTTCCTTGCGCCCTCTATACCTTCGGGAGCGGAAAACTGCCGGGATACCTGCTCACGGGACTGGGATTTACCATGACCGGCTTTTTTTCGACAGATTATTTCTCCTTCATGCCCTGGATCTTCCTCTTCCTGGCAGGCTTTTTCCTGAACCGGGTGCTTCTGAGAGACAAAGGCCCGGCAGAGCAGGGCGGTAAGGGGGGAGACTCAGAGGAAGCGGGAAGGGTAAAAGAGCCCTCCGGCCATGCCTTTTTGCATCTGCAGGCACCGGTCCTGAACCTGATCGGCAGACATTCCCTGCCTGTCTATCTGATCCACCAGCCGGTCCTGTATCTTTTGACCGTCATTTTCTTTTAAAGGTGTTTTCGAAAGTCGGAGAACAGACTCATGACACTACTACATACGCTCTGGCCGAAAATAAAGAGGAGACTTCCTGCCCTGGCACTGCTGGTGCTTACTCTCTTCTTCATCTGGGCTGCTTACGGTCCGCAGTTTCAGGTCCTATTGCCCATGGTGCGCAGAGGGGACAAACAGGCGATCGTCGCTTATCTGTCAGGTGAGGATACTGCCGCGGGCATGATCTGTGTCATGCTTCTGTGCGGACTGCAGGTGGCCAGTATCGTCCTGCCCGGCATAGTCATCCACGTCGCCGCAGGTGTCCTCTACAGCTGGTGGAAGGCCTTCCTGCTGTGCTACACGGGATTTATCCTGGGCAACATGGCTGTCTTTCTGTTTGCGCGGCACATGCGGGAGGAGGGGAGAACTGTCAGGATCAATCCGGGACCCACAGCGAAAAAGATCCTGGAGATGCTGAAGGGCACCCCGACCATGCTGGTAGTCATTGTGGTGTATATGATGCCCGGTGTCCCGAACGGGATCGTACCCTATATTGCGGCCAAAAGGAACATGAAACCGGAGCGGTTTTTTATCGGAACAGCTATGGGGGGATGGCTTCAGATCCTTGCCTCCTGCGTGGCGGGAAACTTTCTCATCCGCGGCAGCATTCTGACAGGCATTCTGGTCATCCTGGTCCAGTGGCTGGTGCTCGGACTGATGCTCTGGAAACGTGGCCTTCTGTTAAAATGGCTGACATAAGAGTTTTGGCCCGGAGCAGGATTCCCTCGCGGGCATCCCTTTAGGTGCCAGGCCATACTGCGCGCGGGTATCAGACCCGCGGGAGCATGCTGAGCCCGCAGGATGACACGGAGCGTGCAATTTTTGAAAAAAAGTGTATAATAGTGAAATGAATTGAAGTAAGATAAAACTAACCCGGGCGGGCCCTGCTCTCCCGGGAGAGGATCCTGCTGTCGATATCCGGGAACCCGGCAGTCTGAAATGCTGTGTCAGAGGGGTTGGAGGTTGTATTTTTGGAGGGAAAAAGGAATATAGAGGAGGCGCTTGCGCACAGTCTCAAGGAACTGGTCGTCAGGGCGCCTTTTGAGAAAATAACCATTAAGCAGATCGCGGACGGCGCCGGTGTCATCCGCGTGACTTTCTATAATCATTTTCAGGATAAATATGACCTTCTGGCATGGATCGTCCGCAGTGAGATTCTGGATCCTGTCCGGATCCTGGTATCCAACCATATGTACCGGGAGACCCTGGTCCTGATCTTTTCCAATCTGATGCGGGACAAGGCGTTTTACATGCGCGCCGCTAAGATCGAGGGGCAGAACTCTTTTGCGGATATCGTGAATGAATGCGCCTTCCGCATGGTCATGGACCTGTTCCGGGAGCGGGGAACGTCTACCGTCCATTCCTCGCATCAGTGGCTGACCATAGAGAATCTGGCCAAGTACTATGCCAATTCGATGAGCTATATCATACTGGAATGGATCCGTACCGGAATGACGGTTCCGCCGGAGGAGATGGCGACCATCTACGAATACATCGGCACCCGGTCGATGTGGGATATGCTGGATGAATTCTGACTCTGGCTGAGCCTGTGCCGTGCCCGGGCATTCCGGACCGGTCTGGCGGTCTGATCGGAGCGGTGAGGTATACAAATCCGCGGCTTTGTATATTGACTTGCAACATGAATTTTGGATTGGATATTTTCATATCCGATCCTTTTTTTTATATTTATAGACGTTTGAGGAAGGTCCGGAAAAGACTGTCCTTTACCTATGAAAAAACAGACCGGAACCCGGACCGGGAGAAGTTCTTGACTGAAGATATTTCAAAAAACAGAAGATCATAATAATAACATAATAATAAGAGGAACATAATAATAAGAGGTTCATAATAATGAAGAGAAAACAGTTTCTGGCACTGATGATGACGGTGACGCTCCTGGCGGGCTCCAATATGACAGCGATCACATCGCTGGCAGCTTCCCGCGCAGCTGCGGCAATGGGACAGCCGGTGGTTTCACAAAATGCGCAGGCAGGCACAGGCATGCAGGCAGAAAACGGCGAAGAAGAGGATTCTTCCGGCGACGCAGCCCTGGAGAAGGCCATTACGGATGCGGTGGGACAGGTTTCCACCGGCGCTGCCAAGGAAGAGACTGTTTATATTTTTACGGACGCCTACGGAAAACAGCGCGACATCACGGTTTCCAACTGGCTGAAGAACCCTGAAAAAAAGGACACGATCGAGGATGAATCCGTACTGCAGGAGATCGAGAATGTCAAGGGAGACGAGACTTTTTCCCGGGACGGCAGCAAGCTGATCTGGAAGGCCGGCGGAAATGACATCTACTATCAGGGCACCACGTCCAGGCAGCCCCCTGTGTCGGAGAAGATCACCTATTATCTGGACGGGAAAGAGATCGCCGCGGAGGACCTGGCAGGCAAGAGCGGCAAGGTGAAGATCCATATCGACTACACCAATAACATGAAGTACAAAAACGTCTATGTTCCCTTCGCGGCAGTGACCGGCATGGCGTTTTCAAATGATACGGCTTCGAATGTCAAGGTTGACAACGGCTCTGTCGTCTCTGAAGGAAAGAACACAATGGTCGTCGGTATGGCATTTCCTGGGCTGGAGGACAGCCTGAAGACCGTCCGCACAGAGTCCAAGGACATTGTCAACAAGCTTGACGACAAAGACAAGCAGAAGACCCTCGACAGGATCGATGATCTGGATATTCCCGGCAGTGTCGAGATCACGATGGATGCCAAAGACTTCAAGATGAGCACCTGCCTGACCATGGTTTTTTCCAACGTCTTTGAGATGAATGAAGAGGACGAGAAGGATTTTGATGCCGATCACAAGGATGCTTTTGACGAGATGGACGAGAAAGTCGCCGATCTTGAGAAAGACGGAGATGACCTCGCAGACGGAACCCAGGAACTCGTCGACGGGGTGAAGGAGGCAAAAGACGGCACGGATGAGCTCTATGACGGCGTAAAGGAGCTGAAGGACGGCGTCCGGAAGTATACCGACGGGGTTGACAAGGTCAATGACGGCGCGCAGACCCTGGCGGACGGCGCGCAGACGCTGACAGAGAATGATGATACACTCCGGAAAGGCATGAAAAGTCTGGGCGACGGCGCAAAAGAGCTTGCCGGCGGCGCAAAGGCTCTGGCTGACGGCGCCAGGACCCTGACAGACAACAACTCCGCACTGAACAAGGGAATCGAACAGCTTGTAGCGGGTACCGGCAGTGACGGCGAAAAGACACTCGGCAGCGGAATAAAGGGGATGCAGTCCGGATTAAAAGTGATCGGGGACGGCATCAGTGCCTATACCGGCGGCGTAGAGGCTGCAAGCAGCAGCCTGAACGGCGCAAAAGACAGCGTGGGTGCCCTGAAGCAAGGTTCCGCGCAGCTGGCAGATGAAGAAAAAGGACTTCCCGCCTATGTGAGCGGCGTCGATGCGCTCGCGGACAGCCTTCTGCTGCCGCAAAACGGCGGAGCGGAAGGTGATGCGAATATTACTGTTTCTGCCGGAAAACTTGCCGCGGGTGCTTCTGCGGTGAGAGCGGGTATCGATCAGCTGGTCGCCACTGTCAGCCACCTCGGCGGCAGCATTGAAGCTGCTGCAAAAGCTGCAGGACAGGCGGCGGCCGATACCGGTACAGCGGCCTCCCATGCAGGCGCAGCTGCTGCTGACGCAGGAACAGCGGCCTCCCATGCGTCAGATTTCATCAGTGATGCGGAATCCGTAAAGACCACCCTGGCAGGGGCATCCGGCGACGCACAGGCTGTGATCGACTCGGCGGACACCGCAAAGGACGTCGCCGAAAAGGCCGAAAGCGCAGTGAAAAACGAAGAGGACGGACCGAAGAAAAAGGCCGGGGATGCCGCGGACGCTGCAGACCGGGCGGCTTCTTCCGCAGAAAAAGCCATTGGAGACGCAAAGGACGCAGTCAACAAAGTGGGCAGCCCTCTTGACGAGGCAATGGAAGCATCCAAGGTCAGCGGTGCCGATGACGGCAAGATCTCCGCAGGAGATGTAGACATCAGCATTGACGGCCGGGATGTCCGGCAGGATGTCTATGATAAGGTATATGATTCGCTTCCTGACTCCATGAGCGACGAGGACAAGAAGGCCGCCGCGAAAGCAGCTGCGGACGCCGCCGAAGACGCGGTCAATGATGCTGCCGGATCGGCGAAGGAAGCCGCGAAAAAGGCTGTCAGCGACAAGGTCGACGAGGCCAATTCCGTGATCGGCAAGAAGAATGAAGCCCTGATGGCGGCTCATGACAAAGCCGGAAAGGCAGCGGACAGCATAGAGAGCGCCCGGAAGGGTCTGGACAGTGCAGAGCAGGATGCGGAATCTGCTGCCGGATCGGTCTCCGATGCAGCGGACTCCGTGAAGAGCGCCGCCGACAGCCTTGCCGGCGAGGCGGGCAAGGTGGCCGCAGCTGCCAAGGAGACATCCGATAAAGCGGAGAATCTGAAGACAGCAGCCGGTGCGGCAGGAAAGCTTTCGCTGGACGAACTGAATTCGGATGCTTCTGCGCTGGGCTCAGACGCCGCCGCTCTCAAAAAAGATGCCGAAGAGACGCTCGCAGCGGATGCGGGAACCATTAAGGCAGATGCGGAGGCGATTGCAGCAATCGGAGCAGCTATGTCCGGGGAGGACGAAGAGGGGAAGACCGCCGCTGACAGGATGAAAGAACTTCAGGCCGGCGCCGCGGCTGTCGATACCGGACTTGCTACACTTTCGGGAACACTGAGTTCCGAAGGCATGCAGACAAATCTGAAGACCCTGAAGGCAGGCGGAGCGGCGGTCGAAGCCGGTGTCGCCTCTGTCAACAGCGGCATTCAGACTCTGTACGCATCTCTCTTCGGCGAAGAGGGACTTGCGGCGGGACTCACCAAGCTGACATCCAAAAATGACAGCCTCAACAGCGGAATGACTGCACTGAAAGACGGTGCCGATGCGCTCGCTTCCGGTATTGCGGATGCCAATGCCGGTTCGATCAAGCTGCAGGAAGGCATCAAGGCCTACACAAAGGGCACTTCCGCTCTCAACAAGGGTGCGCAGGATCTTTCTGCCGGCGCATCCGCGGCCAAAACAGGTGTATCTACTCTCTCCGAGGGGATTAGGAAGTATCTTGCCGGTGCAGAGGCAATCGAAGAGGGTACCGGGAAACTGGCAGAAGGAACTGAAGAGCTGAGCAGCAACTCGGGCAAGCTCAATGACGGCCTGGACGAACTGGTCAGCGGTGTGGGTGAGTTTGTGGACGGCATGCAGGAAATGCTGGACGGCTGCATCGAACTCAACGACGGCGTCATCGAGTTCCGCGAAGACGGGATACGGAAACTTGCGGATATCTACCGGACAAACATCAAGTCTCTGGATGACAGTCTGATGGAGATCAAAGAGGCGGCCAAGGCCTACAAGACCTTCAGCGGCGCTCTCAACAATGATGACAATAACGTCAAATTCATTATCAAGACTGACAGTATCGAGACGGACGAGGACTGATTACTGCCGGAACTGTCGGAGGACTGCAATGGAAACGCATCTGTTGTTTTTAATAGTAATATTTGCAGGGCTTGCGCTCGGCATCTACGGGGTCGTGATCCAGCGGGGAGCGAATCTGATCCGGACCGATGCACGAACGGCCGTGATGTCCCTGATCTGGGGTATAGTCCAGCTGGGTGCTTCGCTTGCCGGATACGAAACCGGCAGCTGGATCCTGCGGTTTGAACTGGAGAGAGAGAGAAGCATTTTCTGGATTCATATCCTTGCCGGTGTGATCTTCGCGGGCATCGGCATCCGCATGCTGCTCAAGGCTTTTCAGAAAAAGACCTATCTGGAGCACCGCATGGAGAATCTTGATATCCGGGAGGATATCGTCCTGGCTCTGCGCCTGTGCATCCATGCTTTTTTCACCGGGATTGCCTGTGCCCTCCTGAGGTTCAGCCTTCCGGCAGTACTGATCTGTACCTTTGTGATCACCGCCGCTTCCGCGGTGGGAGGTTACATTTCCGGACAGATCTGGGGTGCCGAACCCAGCGGCAAAGCCTACGCCATCGGCGGGGGGCTGCTGTGTCTGGTCAGCGTCGCGCTGCAGATCGTTTAAAGAATAAATGATCCTATAAACCGCAGGCCTGCAGGATGCTGCACGGATGCGGTGCGGGAGATGCTTCTCTGAGGGACAGCCCGCATCCGGCGTGCAAGAGCCGCAGGCAGGCCGTGATTTGAGTCTTGAATAAATGCAGGGAGATTTCCTTCTGAGATAAAAACCCGTATGTATTTTCGAACAGAAAATACATACGGGTTTTTTGGTGTAAGTCATCCCGGAAGAGAGATTCCGCTGCCGGTATCAGATGATTCCGGATCCTGTAGATTCGCGCAGGATCAGCTCGGTCGGTATGTGGGTGATCCGGTACTCGCGGCTTATGTCAGTGATCCTTCCAAGCAGAAGCTCTGCAGCGATCCGCCCCATGCCCTGCGTATGAATGTGCACGGTCGAAAGAGACGGGGAATGGAAGCGCGATTCGGGTGAGTCGTCAAAGCCCAGTACCAGGATATCCTCCGGGCAGCTGACACCCATACGGCGCAGGGAACTGATCAGATTGATGGCGAGAAAATCGTTGGCGCAGACCAGGATCTCCGGCAGGACAGGGATTTTTCCCAGCATCAAATACAGTTCTTCAGCAGAATCGGCGACACGAAAAGGAGATGTCCTGGGGGGATAGTCGAGGATGGAATAGGGCTGAACAGGTTCATATCCGTAATAGGCAGCGGCGGATATACAGGCGGCTCCCCGTTCAAAAAAGGACCGGCAGTGTTTCATATTGCCGATAAAGCCCACTCTTTTTTTGCCCTGTGCTGCCATCTGCTGCAGGAAAGTATAGATTCCTTTTTTGTTTTCCATGAGCAGAAGATCCGCGGAGATATCATCGCGGTGAAATTCTGCGGGACCGTCGATCATCAGAAAGGGCAGCCCCAGAGAAGAAAGCATGCGGCAGTATTCGTAATGAAACAGTTCGATGCTGAAGATTCCGGCCACACCGGAAATGTTCAGATTCCCGGGAAGACGCAGGAGGTCCAGGTCTCCCGGAAGAATCGTGTAGATCGTCAGGGAGTAACCGTAGGAGGAGAAAATCTGCTGCATACGGTCCAGGGTCGTCACGCCGAAATGGGAATTACCGGGCCTGGATGAGGTGATCAGGGCGATTTCTCTCCTGTCCGTCGATGCCGACTGCACGGGAGAAACACCGCTGGTAATTGGCTGAGAGAATCCGGCAGGGTTTACACCTGAGATGGAAATGCCGGAGAAACTGGCGTCAGAAAACTGGCGGTAGCCCATTTCCATTGCCTTGCGCAGGATGAGCTCCCTGGTGCTCTGGGCGATGATGCCGGTGTTATTGATTGCTTTTGAGACGGTATTCCTGGAAAGGCCCAGGGCGTCGGCAATATCCTGCATGGTGACTCTTGCAGACATGTTGTACTCCTGTCTAATTTGCTGTGCCGACGGCTGTCAATTCCGGCACTCGCCGGGGGACGGAGATGATCCGCACTTTTGGAGATGCTCCGCACTTTTACAGGACCGGCAGCTGAAGTGAATATACATTGATTATACAAAAGTAAAAAAGGTTCGTCAAACTCTGTAAACAATAATGTAAAATAAACATATGCAACATAGGGTGTTAAATCTTTTGCTGTGCAAATGTAACATGAATGAGAAAAATACGTACAATAATGTAACAATAGTCACAAAATACAGGTTGACAGTGCTTGTTGAGGCAATTATAATGTTTTGTATGTAAAAAAGTATTGTGCAAATGTAAAATTGTTTAGTGCACTAATTATTTATGCATAATGTTGCAAAATGGTACAAATATAATCAATATTTAATAAATAAAAAGAAACGGGAGAGATTTATTTTTATGAACAGTAACAACTGCAGTCCCATGCTGCTGTCTGCCCGTAAGGCAGAGGCTGAGAAAATGGAGGGGATTTCTCCCGAAAAACGTCCTGCTTTTCATCTGACACCACCGGCAGGATGGATGAATGACCCCAATGGTTTTTCTTTCTACGGCGGAAAGTATCATCTGTTTTTTCAATACAATCCCTATGCAACGCATTGGGACAAAATGCACTGGGGGCATGCAGTCACCAGTGACCTGTTGAGATGGACCTACCTCCCGGCGGTGCTCGCACCGGATTCTGCTTTGGATGAGGGAGGATGCTATTCCGGAAGCACTATTGAGCTGGAGGACGGGCGTCATCTTCTGATGTATACAGGACTTACTCCTGTTCCGGAGTATTGCAGCGGCCATGAGTCGGATGCCGATGATCCGGCCGGACAGAAGGCGCCGGAATACTATCAGGTGCAGAATCTCGCAGTCGGCGACGGCAGAGACTATGTGAAGTATGAAGGGAATCCTGTGATAGGGAGCGACATGCTTCCCAAAGGCCTGGATCTTCATCAGTTCCGGGATCCCAGAATCATTCTTTTAAAGGATGGAAGCTATGGAGTTCTGACCGTGAGCATGGGAGAGGACGGACTCGGACATGTCCTCCTGTTCCGGAGCGAAGACGGTTTTTCATGGCAGTTTCTCAGGGAACTTTATCGCAATGACGGTCGTTTCGGACTGATGTGGGAATGCCCGGATTTCTTTGAACTGGACGGCAGATGGTTCCTGCTGGTCAGTCCCATGGATATGATCCGCAGGGGCTTTGAATATCACAACGGATACGAGTCTATTGTGCTGGGCGGAAGCTTTGATGAAGAATCACTGGAATTCAAACCGGACTATGACCAGTGTGTGGATTACGGAATCGACTTCTATG
>CAMKEX010000027.1 GCA_946411695.1 uncultured Lachnospiraceae bacterium | reverse complement strand
GGAGGCTGAGGAGGCGCCTGTGAAGGAAGCTGCCGATACGAAGAAGAGCGAAGCAAAGGCAGATGCACAGGAGGACGGATCCGCGAAAGAGAAGAAGGAGAAAGAAGAGGAGAAAGCGGCAGAGGAGCCTGTAAAGAAGGCGGAAGAGGAGAAAAAGACAGAGGAGTCTGCTAAGAAGACAAAAGAGGAGAAAGCAAAAGAGGAGAAATCCGCAGAGGAATCTTCGAAGAAAACGGAAGAGAAGAAAAAGACAGAGAAGAAAAAGGCAGAAGAGACTGCGAAGAAACAGGAAGAGAAGAAGGAAAAGAGAGAACTCCCTCCGCAGTATATGCCCGACGGCTTTACGCCCTATGGCAATTATGTGCTGGTCTACGATGACGGTTACGAGGTGAAGACAAGATTATCCCCGGCAGGTCTTACCTATTATTATGGAAGTGAAGAGTTTCTGTTCACGCTCAACAAGGATCTCCCGGATATGAAGAATGAAATTGCCCACATCCTCTTCAACAACGCTGCTCCCATGGATCCGGCCGACACGAAGGGAGAGGAGTTCCCCTTCGGGACGCCCTACATGATCTATATCAGCCTGGATGACGGCAGTTACTACGAAGTGTCCAGCAGCTGGCTGGACCTTGACGGCAGAGTCTTTGTGCGGGATATCTTTGAACTCTTCAGGCAGAAATGGGAGGGCGCCTTCTGAGCGGCCTGAGGACACCGCCAGGGAAGCCGGCTGAAGAGGGCTGTTTTCGGACAACACAGACCGTGCGCCAGAGCAGACTTCGATCAGACTGCGGCGGTTCCGCTGTTTTTATGCGTCCGGACGGCCGAAATCAGCAGATATAGGTCTGTATCCCCTGCCAAAAGTGCATAATTCATCTCAGAAACTATTTTACAATCAGGCAGACATGGTGCTATAATGGCACAGTGTCTGCCTGAATGCGTGATGAAGATGCGCAGGACCGGTACAGGTTTCAGACCTGTCTGTATGCCGGCGGGACACAGAGTGTTTTCAGTTGGAGGAGTTGATCAAAATGAAGAAATCGAGAGCGGTCATTTCCCTTCTGCTCGTCGCGGCCATCGCGGGACTGATGGCATACACGGTGCTGATCGGATTTGGCAAAGGACACAGAGGTTCTTATCACAACATCAAAAAAGGTCTCGATCTGGCAGGCGGTGCCAGCATCACTTACCAGGCAGTGGGAGAGGAACCCCCTACCCAGGAGGACCTGAACGATACCAAGTATAAACTGCAGCGCCGTGTCGATCAGTACAGCACGGAAGCACAGGTATATACAGAAGGCACTGATCGCCTGAACATTGAGATCCCCGGCATCTCCGGTGTCGCTGAGACCAATCAGATCCTGGAGGATCTGGGACGCCCCGGCTCCCTGTATTTTATCCGCCAGACAGATGATGCAGGCAAGGAAAACTACACACTCGGAGTTACTGAGGACGGCGGAGTCGAGTATGTTCTGACCAAGGAACTTGATAAGATCATCGCTGACGGCGACGCAGTGGTCACCGGAACACAGGTGTCGGATGCAAAAGCCGGCTACCAGCAGGATGACATGGGCAACAAGCAGATCGTCGTCTCCCTCACTTTCAACGATGAAGGCCGGGAGGCATTTGCCGCTGCCACAACAAAAGCGTTTTCCGCAAAAGAGTCCATCGGTATCTACTATGACGGACACTTTATCAGCGTTCCCTCCGTACAGGCTGCTATCACAGACGGCCGTGCTGTCATCACCGGCGAGAGCAGTATCGAGGATGCCGAAAACCTCGCTTCCACGATCCGTATCGGCGGACTGAAGGTCGAACTGGAGCGTCTGCGCTCCCAGATCGTCGGCGCGCAGCTGGGACAGGATGCCATCCGCACCAGTAAATTTGCCGGTCTGATCGGTTTCGGTCTGGTCGCAGCCCTGATGATCGTAATCTATCTGCTGCCCGGTTTTGCGGCTGTTCTTGCACTCGCTATCTACATTCTGATGATGGCACTGGTGCTCAATGGATTTGATATTACCCTGACACTTCCCGGTATTGCAGGTATCCTTCTTTCCATCGGTATGGCAGTTGACGCGAACGTCATTATTTTCGCCCGTATCCGAGAGGAACTTGCCAACGGCATCGGCGTTAAGACCGCTATCAAGAACGGCTACAGCAAGGCCCTGTCCGCCATCATCGACGGCAACGTGACAACACTGATTGCGGCGGCAGTTCTGGCGATCCTGGGCTCCGGTACAGTCAAGGGATTTGCCTACACACTGGCCATCGGTATCATTCTGTCGATGATCACATCCCTGTTTGTGACCAGGTTCCTGATGAGTATTTTCTACGGACTGGGCCTGACAAACAAAAAGCTCTACGGCATCGGCAGGAAGAGAACTCCGATCAGGTTTGTCGAGAAGAGAAAGATTTTCTTTGCCGTCTCCATCGCCCTGGTACTTTCCGGCTTTGTCGCCATGGGTGTCTTCAAGGCACGCGAGGGCAATATCCTCAACTACAGCCTTGATTTCGTCGGCGGCACATCCACCAGTGTCAGCTTCAATGAGGACATGAGCCTGGAGCAGATCGAGAGCCAGGTCATTCCTGTATTCACGGAAGTGACCGGCGACAGCAATGTCCAGATCCAGAAGGTTGCCGGCAGCAACGAAGTCATCTTCAAGTCTGCCGTACTTGACACAGACAAGAGCACGGAGCTGTCCAACCAGCTGGTGGAGAAATTCTCCGTCGACAAGGACAGCATCACATCCGAGACGATCAGCTCTACCATCAGTGATGAGATGAAGCGCGACGCCCTGATCGCGGTCGTGGTTGCTCTGATCCTGATGCTGATCTATATCTGGTTCCGCTTCAAGGATATCCGCTTCGGCGCATCCTCTGTCATCTGCCTTGCCCATGACGTACTGGTCGTGCTTGCTTTCTATGCATTTGCGCGCATCAGCGTCGGCAGTACCTTTATCGCATGCATGCTGACGATCGTCGGTTACTCCATCAACGCGACCATCGTTATCTTCGACCGCGTGCGTGAGACTCTGCGTACACGCAGCAGACAGCAGACCCTGGCGGAAGTTGTCAATGAGAGTGTCACGGACACACTGTCCAGAAGTATCTTTACATCGCTGACAACCTTCTTCATGGTGCTCGCCCTGTTCATCTTCGGCGTCGCCAGCGTCAAGGAGTTCGCGCTTCCGATCATGATCGGTATCATCTGCGGTGCATATTCGTCTGTCTGCCTGGCAGGCTCCATCTGGTATGTTCTCCGCAAAAATTCCGACAGTGCTGCAGTGAAGGCAGCCGGCTCCGGCAAGGGCGGCAGCAGCGGAAAATCCGGCGGACAGCAGTCCTCAAAGAAGAAAGATGATTATTCCAACCTCTCCAAGAAGGAGCGCAAAGAGCGCCGCCGCAAGGAAGAAGAGGCAAAGAACAAGGCAAAGATCACTGTCTGATCCCTGTCTGAAGGCAGGACAGAGAGTCCGGATCTGAGGCCTTTGAGAAGATTCGAAAAAGGCAGTGCAACTCTGCCGATATAGTACGGATCCCGGATCAACGGCAGGGAGGATGTAGCTGCATCCTCCCTGTTACTGACTGTAAAAGTCAATCAGACAGATGCGCAGACAGATGTGCACAAACTGCAGGACGGGTTTGCTGCTGTCCGGATGCGCGGAGATCTGATTGCCCCGTATGTATGAGACAAAAATGCATTTTTACGTTCTGATAAAGGAGCGCAGATCGGAAAAACATGGCAAAGTGGATGGTTTATCAGAAAAAAGAGGACTTCCGGGCTATTGCGGAGGCCTGTGGGATCTCGCAGGTGCTGGCGCGTCTGATCCGCAACCGTGATGTGATCGGAATTGAGCAGACGCGGAGATTTCTGCGGGGAACCCTGTCCGATCTGCACGATCCCCGGCTTCTGCCGGATATGGACAAGGCGGTGGGCATCCTGTGCGGAAAGATCCGTGCGGGGGAGTCTGTCCGCGTGATCGGAGACTATGATGTGGACGGAATCTGTGCCTCTTATATCCTCATGCATTCTCTCTCGGCCTGCGGAGCAAAGGCGGATGTGGTTCTCCCCGACAGGATCCGGGACGGTTACGGGATGAATCCGCAGATGGCAGAAGATGCCGCGCAGGACGGGATCGGATTGATCCTGACCTGTGACAACGGCATCGCTGCGTCGGAAGCTGTCCGCGCTGCAAGGGAGGCAGGCATCAGTGTGGTCATCACGGACCACCACGAGGTTCCCTTTGAGGAAAAAGAGGACGGCAGCAGGATATATATCCTTCCTCCTGCGGATGCCGTGGTGGACCCCAAGGTGCGCAATCCTCAGACCGGAGAGATACAGTACCCGTTCCCGGAGATCTGCGGGGCAGTTGTCGCCTGGAAACTGGCGGGCCTGCTCCTGGGAGAACTTGCTCCCTCTCGCAAAGATGCTGTTCTGCAGGAACTTTTGCCTTTCTGTGCCCTGGCCACTGTCTGCGACGTCATGCCTCTTCTGGACGAGAACCGGATCCTTGTCCGCGAGGGACTGCAGCGCGCAGCGCACACATCCAATATCGGTCTCCGCAGTCTCCTGACCGTCAACAGCCTTGAAGGGCAGGTCCTGAGCACTTATCATGCCGGATTTGTGGTCGGGCCCTGTCTCAATGCGACGGGAAGACTGGACAATGCCGAGAGGGCGCTCGCCCTGTTCCTGGAAGAGGATCCCTCCGAGGCGCTGCGCAGTGCCCAGAAGCTGCGGGAACTCAATGACAGCCGCAAAAGCCTGACCGAAAGGGGGGTCGAACAGGCCCTGGAGAAGATCGGGGACGGGCATCTGCTGGACAACAGAGTGCTTGTCATTTTTCTTCCCGACTGTCATGAATCCCTGGCGGGCATTATTGCCGGCCGCATCCGGGAGCGCTACAGCCGGCCGGTCTTTGTACTGACAAGGACGGAGCAGGGGACGGTCAAGGGCTCCGGCAGGTCGATCGAGGCCTATGACATGTTTGCCTCCATGACAGCCGTGAAAGAGTGCTTTTCGAAATTCGGAGGGCACAGGATGGCGGCAGGACTGACCATGAAGGAGGAGGATATTCCTCTGCTGCAGAAGCGCCTGGAGGAAGGGTGCAGCCTGCGGGAAGAGGACTTGACGGAGGTGCTCCATATCGACATGGAACTTCCGCCCGCTCTGTGGAACCTGGATATGACGGAGGAGCTCCGCCTACTGGATCCCTGCGGGACAGCGAACCCCCGGCCCATGTTTGCCGCCAGGGGGATCCGGCTCCGTAGTCTCCGCATCATGGGAAAGGGACAGAATGTCCTTCGCATGGAGGCGGTCGATTCCGGGGGCTCCCGCCTGACCCTGATCTGGTTCTGCGAAGCTGCCCGCTTCCGGGAGATGGTCCTTGAAGCAGCCGGCCGGGGTACCTGGGACGCCCTCTGTGCCGGACACGCGGATGCGGCCGTGAGCATGATCTACTATCCCGACATCAATGAGTGGCGGGGCAGAAAGTCGCTCCAGTTCGTTGTGAAGGATATGAAAATCCAGCCGGTCAGATGACCGTATAATCGAATGACCGAAAAATCAGATACCCGGATAATCAGATAACCGGATAACCGGGAAAAACAGCCGTATACCCTGACTGTGTGCGGCACTAACGCTTATTTGCCTGATGAGGAGGCCGTATATGAAGATCAGAGAACTTGTAAAGGATCTGTCCTGTCACTTCAACACCATCTGCGGTGAAAAAATCTGCGCGGACGCAGACATACAGGGGCTTTTGGACACTGAGATCACAGGGATCGCCAGTGATTCCAGAAAAGTCCTTCCGGGCAGCCTGTTTTTCTGCATCGTCGGGGCCAACAGCGACGGACACGACTATGCAGCAATGGCCATGGAAAAGGGCGCAGCTGCTCTCGTGGTCCAGAAGGACATCGATCTGTCTGCGGCGGCAGGGGCAGGTGCTGATAATCTGAAGGAGCAGCCTGCCATCATCCGGGTTGAGGATTCGCGCTTTGCCATGGCGGCGATCTCCGCGGCTTTTTACGGACACCCCGCCCGGGAGATGAAGATCATCGGTGTCACCGGGACCAAGGGCAAGACTACGACGACCTACATGGTACGCTCAATCCTGGAGGCAGCGGGCATCAGAACCGGTCTTGTGGGAACCATTGAAACTGTTTATGAGACGACAGCCGGAGAAGAGGTGCGGATCCCCTCCGCCAACACGACCCCGGAGTCCATCGTCCTGCAGAGGCGCTTTCGCGAAATGGCGGACGGCGGCGTACAGGCGGTCGTCATGGAAGTCTCTTCCCAGGCGCTGATGCTGCACAGGACTGCCGGATTCCTTTTCGATCTGGGCATCTTCACAAACCTCTCGCCTGATCACATCGGCCCCAATGAGCACACTGATTTCGAGGATTATCTGCACTGCAAGAGTCTCCTGTTCCGCCAGTGCCGGACAGGCATCTTCAACGGCGACGATCCTTATTTTGAAAGGATCCTCGAGGGACACACCTGCGAGGTGGAAACCTTCGGACTGGGAGAGGGCAATGATCTGCGGGCAAAGAATATTTCCCTGATCCATACGCCGGGTGAACTGGGGATCGCCTTTGACACAGAGGGGGTTCTCTCTCTGCACGCACATGTCCCCGCGCCGGGAAGCTTCAGCGTCTATAACGCCCTCTGCGCCATTGCGGTCTGCAGGCACTTCAATGTCTCTGAGGACAATATCTGCAGGTCTCTGAGCCGGATCCACGTCCGCGGCAGGATCGAGATGGTGAAGGTGAGCGACAAATTTACACTGATGATCGACTATGCCCACAATGCCATGGCGCTGGAGAGCCTCCTGAAGACACTGCGCGAGTATGATCCGGGCAGGCTGGTGTGCCTGTTCGGCTGCGGCGGAAACCGCGCCCGCTCCCGCAGATTTGAGATGGGAGAGGTCAGCGGACGTCTGGCAGACTTCACGATCATTACTTCCGACAATCCCCGTTTTGAGGAACCCATGGACATCATTGCGGATATCGTCACCGGCATAGCGCCGACCGGCGGAAAATATATCGAGATCCCGGACCGAAAGGAAGCCATCCGCTATGCGATTGAAAACGGCCGGCCCCATGACATTATCGTTCTGGCGGGCAAGGGCCATGAGGACTACCAGGAGATCAAAGGCCAAAAATATCCCATGGACGAACGTGTCCTGATCGCCGAAATCCTCGAGGAAGCCAAAAAACAGCAATAACAGTCCGCGGACAGCACGGCGGGCAGTGTTTTGACCGGGAAAGGAGAGCTCTGCTTGGAAAAATACGCACAGGTGATCATCGATATTTCCCGGAGAGGGCTGGACAGGCCCTTCTGCTACAGGATCCCCGGAGAATTGCAGCAGAGCGTGCGGGCGGGCAGTATCGTCATGGTGCCCTTCGGCGCGGGCAATACTCTGCGCAAGGGATATGTGGTCGGATTTGCGGACCGGGCTGAGGTGGCGGCGGACAAACTCAAGGAGATCGCCCAGACAGTGGAGCCCGGACGCGGATACACCATGGAGGATGACAGCGAATTCTACCTGCGCCTTGCGGCCTGGATGAAAAATCACTATGGCTCCACGATGGCCACGGCGATGCGGACAGTCCTTGCTTCCCGCAAACAGGGAAAGGCCAGGGAACACCGGCAGATCCGGCTGCTCCTGTCAAAGGAGGAAGGAGAAGCGCAGCTTGCTCTCTACCTCAAAAAACACCAGACCGCCAGGGCCAGGCTTCTCAGGGAACTGCTGCAGGTCCCCGAACTTCCCTGGAACCTTGTCACGTCCAGACTCCACATTTCCACTGACGCTGTCAATGCCATGAAACGTGCCGGTGTGATCGAGGTCCTTACGGTACAGGAACTCAGAAATCCGGTCAATGTGTCTCCGAGCGCGCAGACCGGCATGCAGCTGAGCGCGGCCCAGCAGCAGATCGTGGACACAGTGGTGGCGGATTTTGACCGGCTGCAGTCCGCGGGGACAGGGGGAACTGCAGGGGAAGAACCGAAGGAAGTTCCCGATGAAGCTCCCGGTAAAGCTTTTATGGAAACCCCGAGGGAAGGCCCCGGGAAAGACCTTCCTTTTGTCAGCCTCATCCACGGGGTTACCGGCAGCGGCAAGACAGAAGTCTATATTTCCATCATTAAAGAGATCTGCGCCCGGGGCAGGCAGGCGATCATGCTGATCCCTGAGATTTCCCTGACCTTCCAGACCCTCATGCGCTTTTACAGTCATTTCGGCGACCGGGTGAGTGTAGTCAACTCCTCCCTCTCCGAGGCGGAGCGGACAGACCAGTGGGAGAGGGCAAGAAGAGGTGAGATCGATGTGATCATCGGCCCCCGCAGTGCTCTCTTTACCCCTTTTTCCAGCCCCGGCGTGATCGTGATCGACGAGGAGCATGAGCGAAGTTATAAAAATGAGTCCATGCCCAAATACCAGACCAGGGAAGTGGCGGAGGAGATCGCGAAAATGCACGGAGCAGTCCTGGTGCTGGGATCTGCAACGCCCTCACTGGAGTCCTACTGGAGGGCTCAGCACGGGGAGATCCGCCTTTTCCGCCTGCGTGAGAGACTGACCGGCGGAAGGCTTCCCTCGGTGGAGACCGTGGACATGCGCGAGGAGCTGAAGAAGGGCAATAAGTCCATGCTCTCAAGGAGCCTCCATGCCAAAATCGAAGACCGCCTGCGCAAGGGACAGCAGAGCATGCTCTTTATCAACCGCCGCGGATTTGCGGGCTTTGTCTCCTGCAGGAGCTGCGGCTTTGTGGCTAAATGTCCCCACTGCGACATCTCCCTTTCTCTTCACGGGAACGGTAGGCTTGTCTGCCACTACTGCGGATATGAGAGACCTTCCTTCAGGACCTGTCCGGAGTGCGGCTCGCGTTATGTGGTCGCCATGCGGGCGGGAACAGAAAAAATAGAAGAATTCCTCCGGGAAACCTTTCCTCAGGCCAGAATCCTGCGCATGGACGCAGATACGACCCGGCGCAAGGGAAGCTACGAGAAGATTCTCTCCGCCTTTTCGTCGGAGGAGGCAGATATCCTTCTGGGAACCCAGATGATCGTCAAGGGCCATGATTTCCCTGCTGTGACACTGGTGGGCATCCTCATGGCGGATCTGTCCTTATACGGGGATGACTACCGGGCGGCGGAGAGGACTTTCCATCTGCTCACCCAGGCAGCCGGCCGGGCAGGACGGGGAGCAGAGGCAGGCGATGTTGTGATCCAGACTTATCAGCCCGAACACTACGCCATCCGCTATGCCGCAAAGCAGGACTACGAGGGATTTTATGCGGAGGAGACAGCCTACCGCAGGCTTCTGCGCTATCCTCCTGCCGCCCATATGATGGCTGTGCAGATCCAGTCCGAGGAAGAGGAGGCCGCCCTCAGGACTGCCAACCTTCTCCGCATGAGGCTCATGGAGCTGCAGAACCGGCGCGGCGCCGACCTGTTCCGGATCATAGGTCCCTCCACAGCTTCCGTGAAGAAGCTGCGCGACCTGTTCCGCTTTGTCCTGTATATAAAAGCCGAAAAATATGATACACTGGTTGTCTGTAAAGACATGATTGAAAAAACGGAGGCTCAGGAGCGGGGGGCATCTTCCGGCTTCTTCCGGCATGTGGAGATCCAGTTCGATTTTGACCCGATCAATCCGTTTTGAATCAGATTTGAATGTATCTTTTTTTAAATGTATATAGAAATCGCATATTGAAATATAGAAAGGGAAATTATGGCACTGCGTACTATCAGAGAAATGGGCGACCCGGTCCTTGGCAAAAGGGCAAAAGAAATCAAAGAGGTGACTCCCCGCATCAGAACACTCGCAGAGGATATGCTTGAGACAATGTACGAGACCGGCGGAGTCGGTCTTGCGGCACCCCAGGTCGGCATCCTCAAGAGGATCGTCGTCATCGATGTGACCGAGGAGCAGAATGATCCCCTGACGATGATCAATCCCGAGATCATCGAGCAGGACGGCGAGCAGACAGGCTTCGAAGGATGCCTCTCTGTCCCCGGAAAAGTCGGCGAGGTGACCCGTCCCAACCGGGTTGTCGTGCGCTACATGGATCTGGATATGAATGAGTGGGAGATCGAGGCGGAGGAATTCCTGGCACGCGCTGTCTGCCACGAACTCGATCATCTGGACGGCCACCTCTATGTGGAGAAGGTCAACGGCGAACTGCGTGATGCCTCCGAACTTCAGGAGATCGCAGAAGAGGAAGAAGAGACGGAAGGTGCAGAGCAGGAAGCTTAAACTGCGCAGCTGCACATACGAGACGTAAAGGAGACAGAGTTGAAGATTATTTTCATGGGAACACCTGATTTTGCCGTTGCGGCGCTGGATGCCCTTTGCAGGGACGGACGGGAGGTCATCCTGGCGGTCACTCAGCCGGACAGACAGAAAGGACGCGGACGCAAAGTGATCCAGACACCTGTCAAAGTCTGCGCGGAAAAATGGGGCGTCCCTGTCTTTCAGCCCGCCCGCATCAGGGAAGCCGGGGCCATCGAACAGATCCGGAGCCTTGAGCCCGACCTGATCGTGGTCGCTGCTTTCGGACAGATCCTTCCTCAGGAACTGCTCGACATTCCCCGTCTGGGCTGCATCAATATTCATGCGTCCCTCCTGCCCAGGCTCCGCGGCGCGGCGCCGATCCAGTGGTCCGTCATCAACGGAGATGCCGAGAGCGGGATCACTCTGATGCAGATGGATGCAGGACTGGATACCGGCGACATCCTCTTCCAGGAGAGTGTCCCCATCGGACCTCAGGAGACGGGGGAGAGCCTCTATGAGAAGCTGGCCCGGCTTGGCGGAGAGATGATCGTAAAGTACCTGCCCGCGATCGAGGCGGGAGACATCCATCCCGTCCCTCAGCAGGACAGTCTCTCCACTTATGCTCCCATGCTCAAAAAGGAGATGGGAGAGATCGACTGGACCATGCCCGCGGCGCAGATCGAACAGCGCATGCGCGGCATGCTTCCCTGGCCCGGTGCCTACACGACGCTCGGGGGGCACATTCTCAAGATCTGGGGTGCACGGGTGCAGGCGGATGCTCAGGTGCCTGCCGGTACCGCCCCCGGAACTATCCTGTACACGGACAAAAAGACCATCTGCGTAGCAGCCGGACAGGGAGCTCTCGAGCTTGTGGAGGTCCAGGCCGAGGGCAAGAAGCGCATGGGGACCGACGCCTTCCTGCGCGGCACCAAGGTTTCGGCGGGAGATGTTCTGGGCGCGGATAATCATTTATGAAATTTTTATTTTGCGTCAACAGATCTGTAACAATGTACGGGCATAATGAATTAGACGGCGGACCGGGAGAGCAGGAAGCCCGGTGCGCACGAACTGGTTCTATTTTCCTGCACGAACAGAAAAAGGAGGTCTCGTTATGTATTATTCCGGCGGTTACGGAATGTATAACGGATTTTACAGCGCATCTTATCTGCTGGTCATTATCGGTGCAGTGATCTGCATGATCGCCAGCGCGCGCGTCAAGTCAACTTATAGAAAATATGCAAAGGTCATGAGTGCCAGCGGCCTGACCGGCGCGCAGGCGGCAGAGATGATCCTGCGCAGGAACGGGGTCCTGGGGGTGACCGTCCAGCATGTGGCCGGAGAACTCACAGATCACTATGATCCTGCCCGCGGTGTGGTCAATCTCTCCGACGCGACCTACAACTCTACGTCAGTGGCAGCCATAGGCGTGGCGGCACATGAATGCGGACACGTCATGCAGCACCAGACGGAGTATCTTCCCCTGAAGATCAGGACCGCGCTTGTTCCGGTCGCAAACATCGGCAGCAATGTCGGCATATGGATCGTCATGCTGGGACTGATCCTGGGACTCAATGACACACTTGCCATGATCGGCATCTACCTGTTTTCCTTCGGCGTTCTCTTCCAGCTGGTGACGCTCCCCGTTGAGTTCGACGCGTCCCGCCGCGCCCTGGTCATGCTGCAGGATTACGGGATCCTGGGACAGACCGAAGTGCAGGGCAGCCGCTCCGTACTCTCGGCGGCGGCCATGACCTATGTCGCCTCGGCAGCCGCATCTGTGCTGCAGCTGCTGCGTCTTCTGATGATAGTCAACGGAGGACGGCGCCGCAGATGAGGCAGGGGGAACAGGGCATAAACGGCAATCATCATTCAAACAGAAAACAGAAATCTGTACATACAACCGAAAAAGGAAGGGCATTGAAGGACGAGAGAGAAGTAGTCCTGCTTGCCCTTCTTTCGCATGAGAAAAACGGAACATTCAGCAATGTTCTGGTCAGGAGAACCCTGGACGACTGCGCAGGAAAGAGCGCTGTGGAAAAAGCCTTCATCAAGCGTCTCCTGGAAGGGGTCATTGAGAGAAAGACAGAGCTGGATGCCAGGATCGAGCACTTCACCGGCCGCTCTGCCGCCCGTCTCCACCCCGCCGTCCACCAGATCCTGCGGATGGGGATCTATCAGATTTATTATATGGACGCTGTTCCGGACAGCGCGGTCTGCAATGAGGCCGTCCGCCTGGCAAAGCGCCACGGTCCCGCCAGACTTTCCGGATTTGTCAACGGAGTGCTCCGCAACGCTGCCAGAGAAGCTGCCGCAGGCCGGGACAAGGACAGGGCTGCTGACGCAGAGACCGGCGCCGCATCTCCTCAAAAGGACAGTGCAGATCCAGCGGACCGGGTACAGGACCAGAGTCTCAGACACTCCATGCCTCAGTGGCTGGTACAGATGTGGACCGACCAGCTGGGAGCGGAGGAGACGGAGAAACTCCTGGACGCCCTGATGGAGATCCGGCCTGTTTCCATGCGTCTCGGCGCCCGCCTTGGCGCCGCTGAGCGGGAGAAACTGCTGGAAGAGCTCCGCGCGGCGGGGGTCGTGATCGAAGAGGGCAGATGGCTCGACGACTGCCGTCATCTTCGCAGAACTTCCGATCTTCGCAGGCTTCCGGGCTTTTCGCAGGGCCTGTGGACCGTCCAGGACGAGAGTTCCATGCTGGCCGTGGAGGCGGCGGGGCTCAGAGGAGGAGAGACTGTCCTCGATGTATGTGCAGCGCCCGGCGGAAAGAGCTTTTTTGCGGCCGACAGGCTGGCTGCCCTGGAGTCGGAAACAGGAAAGGCCGGAAGGGTGTATTCCTATGATCTGACCCGCCGCAAGACGGATCTGATCCGGGAGGGAGCAAAGCGCCTGCATCTGGACAATATTCGGGTCGCGGAGAGGGATGCCAGGGTTTTTGCCGGTCGGGACGAGGGCAGGGCAGATGTGGTTCTGTGCGATCTTCCCTGTTCCGGGCTGGGCGTCATCGGCAAGAAGAGAGACATCAAGTACCGGGTCAGCCCGGAGGGACTCTCTTCCCTGCAGCAGCTGCAGCGGGAGATCCTCAAAAACGCGGCGCGCTATCTGAGACAGGGCGGCGTCCTCATTTACAGCACCTGTACCATCAACCGGGCGGAAAACGAAGAAAACGCCGCCTGGATCGGGAAGGAACTGGGTCTTGTGCCGGAGGATCTGACGGCATATCTGCCGGCGGGGATACCGGGTATAGAGGGCAATATGCTCCAGCTCCTGCCCCACGTGCACGGGACAGACGGATTTTTTATCTCCCGCTTCAGAAAAGCCTGAGCGGGCGGGAGGATCGTCCGCAGATAATAAAGATAAGCAGATAATATAGATAATAAATAATAAGAATCATCGAAAAAGATTAAGAGAGAACAGATGCCGGACCGGGCCGGGTGAATCCGGTGCCGGACCGGGATCATCTATACAGGAAACATTTTCATGAGAGAAGATACGACGGAAAAGAGAGCGGAACAGTCCGCACAGGGGAGCCTTTCGGCGGAGGAAGACAGGCGGAAGGGCGGAGAAGATCCGCTGGACATCAAGTCCATGTATCCCGAAGAACTTCGCGGGATGGTCCGTGAAAAAGGGCTGCCGGCCTTCCGGGCAAAACAGATCTACGAGTGGATCCACTTCAGGCAGGCGGCATCTTATGAGGAAATGACCAATCTCCCCGCAAAACTCCGCACAGAACTGTCCGCGGAGTATCCGCTTGTGACGGCAAAACTGATCGACAGGCAGATTTCCGCCGTGGACGGCACGCAGAAATTCCTCTTCGAGATGCCGGACGGATGTCTGGTGGAGAGCGTTTTCATGCGCTATCACTTCGGCAACAGTGTGTGTATTTCCTCCCAGGTCGGATGCCGTATGGGCTGCAGCTTCTGCGCCTCCACCCTGCACGGTCTGGTCAGGTCCCTGACCGCGTCTGAAATGCTGGAACAGATCTACGCGATCATACGGCAGACCGGGGAAACGGTTTCCCACGTCGTTGTCATGGGAATGGGTGAGCCTCTGGACAACTATGACAATCTGCTCCGCTTTATCCGTCTTCTGACGGGACCGGAGGGACTCAACCTGAGCCAGCGAAGCCTGACTGTTTCCACCTGCGGGATCGTCCCGAATATCTATCGTCTGGCAAAGGAAGGCCTCCATATAACACTGGCGCTTTCTCTTCACGCCGCGACGGATGAGCAGCGCAGGAAGATCATGCCCATCGCGAACCGCTATTCGATCGGAGAACTGATGAAGGCCTGCGGGGCCTACTATCGGGAGACGGGCAGGCAGATCACCTTTGAGTACAGCCTGATCCGCGGTGTCAACGACAGCAGGGCGGACGCGCAGGGCCTGACGAGGCTGGCAAAGCCCCTCAGAGCCCATATCAATCTGATCCCGGTGAACCCTGTGCGGGAGCGTGGATATGAACATCCTGACAACGCGCATGTGCAGGCTTTCAAAAAGGAACTTGAAAATAACGACGTAAATGTTAGTATTAGAAGAGCACTTGGCAAAGATATCGAGGGCGCCTGCGGACAGCTTCGCAACAGATACGTCCGCTGAGGCATTAAACGGAATTATCAAAAGCGCTGTGAGGTATTAGCTATGCCATCATCATTTTCTATAACAGATACCGGCAGGCAGAGGAAAATGAACCAGGATTATGTCTTTACGAGCGATATCCCGGTCGGACCGCTGCCTAACCTGTATATTGTCGCGGACGGAATGGGCGGTCATAATGCAGGGGACTATGCGTCCCGATATACGGTGAACGCGGTTGCGGCTGCAGTTGCAGGGGCAGGAGAGAACTCCGGTGATCCCGCCCGTCTTCTTGAGAGCGCGCTGCGGGAGGCAAATGCAGGCCTGAGGGAGATCGCTGCCGACAGACGTGAATACTACGGCATGGGAACGACCTTCGTCTCCGCTTCCGTGAAGGAGGGGAGGCTTCTGGCTGCCAATGTCGGCGACAGCCGGCTCTATGTGCTCCGTGCCCCCGGCAGGATCCGTCAGATCACGGTTGACCATTCTTTCGTAGAGGAGATGATCCAGGCAGGCAGGATCGACAGGGAGACGGCGCGCACGCTTCCTGACAAGAATATCATCACCCGCGCAGTCGGTGCGGAGGATTTGCTTATCGTCGATTTTTTCCGTGAAACTCTCACAGACGGAGACATTCTTCTACTGTGCTCGGACGGACTGACCAACATGCTGACCGATCAGGAGATCGCCAGAATCGTCTTTTCTTTCAGAAGTCTCGAGGAAGCTGCAGACAGGCTGATATTCGAGGCGAACATGGCGGGCGGCAAGGACAATATTTCGGTAATACTCATCAATCCTTTTGATACAGGCCGCTGGCCGGTCTGACAGGAATCCGGAGGAGAAAATGTTCAAGATAGGAATGTTGATTGCGGACCGCTATGAGGTGCTGGAAAAAGTCGGTACCGGAGGCATGTCCGATGTATATAAAGCAAAAGACCACCGGCTCAACCGCATGGTGGCTGTCAAGGTGCTCAAACAGGAGTTTTCGGAGAATGCCACCTTTGTCTCCAAATTCCGAGTCGAGGCACAGGCTGCCGCAGGGCTGATGCATCCCAACATCGTCAATGTATACGATGTCGGAGAGGAGAAGGGCACCTACTACATCATCATGGAGCTGGTGAACGGCATTACCCTCAAGCGGTATATAGAGAAAAAAGGAAGGCTGACCCCCCGTGAGGCGGTGACAGTCGCGATCCAGGTCGCCATGGGACTGGCGGCTGCGCACAGGGGACACATTATCCACAGGGATATCAAGCCCCAGAATATTATTATTTCCAAAGAAGGCAAGGTAAAGGTGACGGACTTCGGAATCGCGAAGGCCTCCACCAGCAATACGATCACTTCAAATGTAATGGGCTCCGTCCATTACACATCCCCCGAGCAGGCCAGGGGAGGCTACAGCGACGAGAAGAGCGATGTCTATTCACTGGGCGTGACGCTCTATGAAATGCTGACAGGCAAGGTGCCTTATGACGGGGAGACGACAGTCGCCGTCGCCCTCCAGCACATCCAGGATCCCTTCCCCTCTCCGAGGGAGATCGTTCCGGATCTGCCCTTCAGCGTAGAGCAGATCGTGCTTAAATGTTGTGAAAAGAGCCCCGACCGCCGCTATCAGACCATGGATGAGCTTGCGACAGATCTGCGCCATTCGCTGAGCGATCCCGAGGGACATTTTGTACGCCGGACAGAGGACGAGGACCTCTCTGATACGCGGGCGATTACATCAAGAGACCGCGAGGAGATCAGACGGCGGACATCTGCAGGCGCGGCAGGCGCAGCGGCAGCCGCCGCCGGGACAGCACCGGGCAGTCTCTCACAGGCGACACAGGGATTTCAGCCTGTTTCTGCCGCGGCAGGAGCGGGAACTGAAGGCAGTGCCGCCGCGGCGGGACAGAACCAGGCCGGAAACGGCGCGGAGAGCTTCGGAAACGGAGTCTATGCCGGGGACGACGAGTATCCGGCAGCAGACAGGGACTCCGCAGACGAGCTTGAAGATGAAGAGATCGCACAGGATGAGCGCCGCCTTGACAGGATCATCCAGATCCTCTCCGTGGTTGCGATCGTTGTGATCGGAATCGTCATCATACTGGTCGCTCTGAACCGCCGTTCTTCTGCAGGCAGTACGGCAGAGAACGGGGCACAGCAGCAGGAAACCGCTGCGGTGAATGATGATCAGACCGATCAGGAGAAGACAGAGGATGACAGTCCCCTGATCGTCCTGATGCCGAAAGTGGTCGGCAAGACCGCGGAGGAGGCACAGGATGCCCTCAAACGGGCAAACCTCACTTCGGAGATCGTCTACGGCACCTCCGACGTCTATGAGGACGGCGTCGTCATGGATGCCAGTGCCCAGGAGGGTGAGAGACTCGAAGAAGGGACCAAGGTAAAGCTGACGGTTGCCAGACACGAGACGGTTACCGTGACTGATGTCACGGGCAGCAAACAGTCCGCTGCTGAGGAGACGCTCCGGGGACAGGGGCTCAAGACAGCTGTGGAACAGATCTTCAGTGAAGAGACCGAAGAGGGCTATGTCGAGAAACAGTCCCCCGAGGCAGGCGCAAAAGCCGCCGTCGGGTCGACCGTCACCCTTTATGTCAGCAAGGGTCCTGACCGGACCGGCATGGCAGAAGTGCCCAATATCCTGGGCATGACAGAGCAGGAAGCTTCTGCCGCCCTGCTTCAGGTGGGGCTGACGCCCGGCGAGACAACTGTCACGGATACCAGCGGACGCTATGAGCCCGGTATTGTTGTGGGACAGTCCATTGCCAAGGGCGAATATGTGGAAGAGGGCACCAAAGTGGATATGGAACTGAGCGGCGAGCCCCGCTACAGCTATTCTGCCAGGATCGAGGCGCCCAGATACAGTGAGGATCCCGATTATGAAGAAGGAACTCCCGTCACACTGATCATCAGGACCGAGGACGGCAAGGAACTTCTGAATACGACAACAACAGATTTCCCCTACCAGGTCTCCTTTACAGGGATTCCCTATTCAAGCGCGACACTTTATCTTAACTACACGAATGTGGTGATCGAAGATTCTCAGACCGGCGAGACAGAAGGCTCGGAGATCACTGAGAGAAGCATTGAAATGAATCTGGAACGTGAACTTGTATTTACCAAAGACTGATGCCCCGGTCTGAAAGAAGCCGGTGTCATCCGGCGCTGCCAGGGCAAGAGACAGCACTGATGCTCCTTCCTGAAGAAAGCCGGATGACCTTATGACAAACGGTATGGCCGGTATAGCAGATATTTGACTGACGCCTTCCTTTGACGGTGTCGTGTGCGGCAGCAAACGGGAGCGGCATGGGGAAAATGCATGCAGGGAAAAATCATTAAGAGCATAGCTGGATTTTATGAAGTGGACACTGGCGGCGATCTGTATCGCTGCCGGGCAAAGGGGATTTTCCGGGCATTGGGGAAAAAGCCTCTGGTGGGAGATGATGTCGAGATCGATATTACAGACACCGTGAGTGACCCCAAAGAGGGAAATGTCAGGGCGCTCCTTCCCAGAAAAAACGAACTGGTGCGTCCCAATGTCGCCAATGTCGACCAGGCCCTGCTGATTTTTGCCATCACGCATCCGGCGCCCAGCTACAATATGCTGGACCGCTTTCTGATCACCATGCAGGAGCGGGAACTGGACGCGATCCTGTGCTTCAATAAGCGGGATATAGCCACAGAGGAGGAGATCCGCGAACTGCGCGAGACCTATGAGGCATGCGGATGTACAGTTCTTTTTATCAGCAGCTTTATCCCCGAGAGCCTGGTTGAGGTAAGGGAGATCCTTCGCGGGAAGACCACTGTCCTGACCGGTCCCAGCGGGGCCGGAAAATCGACGCTGATCAACACGCTCTGTCCGGATGCCCACATGCAGACCGGCGAACTCTCCCGCAAGATCCGCCGCGGCAAAAATACCACCCGTCACGTGGAACTTCTGCCGGCCGGTGCGGAGGAAGGTTTCCGGGACACCTGGGTGGTCGACACACCCGGCTTTACCTCCCTGTGGGTTCAGGACATTGAACCTGACCGCCTCCACTATTACTATCCCGAATTCGAAAAATGGGAGCCGGACTGCAGGTTTAACGGCTGCATTCACATCAACGAACCAGACTGCGCTGTCAAAGCCGCCCTGGAGCGCGGCGAGATCAGCCGGATCCGTTACCGCAATTACTGCGAGATCTACGATGAACTGCGCGGCAGGAGACCTGTCTATATTAAAAAATAGTTGCCTGATTTGTGTAATCTGCCCAAAAAAGAAGCAAATGCCTCCTGATCTTCCGGCTTGCCAGAATGTTCGGGAGGCATTATATTATTTACACCATAAAAGGTAATAAAGGCAAAAAGGAATGATTCCGTCAACTTTTTTGAGGAGGATGATATCTCATGAACTATGTAAAAACCTTTATTTTCGGAATTCTGGCCGGAATTTCAATCTCAATCGGAGGAACCGTTTTTCTGTCCCTGGACAACAAGGTGCTCGGCGCCGTGTTCTTTACCGTGGGACTGTTCACGGTATGTACTTTCGGATTTGACCTGTTTACCGGCAAGGTATGCTATGTGTTTGACAGAGATCTTCCCTATGCTCTGAGCGTGATCGTCATGTGGGCGGGCAACTTCGTCGGCGCCTGGCTGACCGCTTCTGCCGAGAGCCTGACCAGGATCGGACCTGCCCTTCGGGAGAAGGCAGTCACCATGTGTACAGTCAAGTCCGATGACTCTTTCCTGAGCCTTTTCATACTGGGTATCTTCTGTGACATCCTGATCTATATCGGTGTTGACGGATATAACAAAAACCCCCACGAAGTCGGCAAATATCTCTCCCTCCTCTTCGGTGTCACTGTGTTTATCCTGTGCGGAACGGAGCACTGCGTCGCGGATATGTACTATTTTTCGATCGCGGGCATGTGGAATCCGCATACTCTTCTCTGCCTGCTTGTGATCTCTCTGGGCAATGCTTTCGGCGGTGTTCTGCTGCCGCTGGTGCGCAGGCTCAGATAAAGCCTAAGGAGGCTGAGTATTCATGGAAAAGCTGCGCTGCGTTGTTGAGCGCATTACCTACCATAATGAGATGAACGGTTATTCCGTGATACGCTGCAGGGCGAAGGGATTCGGCGAGCTGGTGACAGTTGTCGGCCTGATGCCGGAAGTTCACGTCGGGAGTGTCCTGCAGCTGACCGGCAGCTGGCGGATCGATGCAAAATACGGCCGCCAGTTTTCTATTGAGTCTTTTGAGGAGACCCTGCCCGCAACGGTCTACGGGATTGAAAAATACCTGGGGAGCGGGATGATCAGAGGGATCGGGCCAAAGTATGCCCGCAGGATCGTGCAGACCTTCGGCAGAGATACCCTGGATGTGATCGAGAATGATCCGGACAGGCTCTTTCAGGTGCCCGGAATCGGAAAGACACGTGTCGACCAGATCAAAAAGAGCTGGGCGGAACAGAAGGAGATCAAAAATATCATGCTCTTTCTGCAGGGCCACGATGTGAGCACCAGCCATGCGACGAAGATCTTCAAGACCTATGGCAGTGAGAGCATTTCCGTCGTACAGGAGAATCCCTACCGCCTCGCCGACGATATCTGGGGAATCGGCTTCCGCACGGCGGACACGATCGCCGAAAAAATGGGATTCGGTCATGAGCGCTATGCCCGCCTCAGGAGCGGTCTTCTCTACACCCTGAACCGCCTGGCGGATGAGGGACACTGCTATGCGACCAGAAGCCTTTTGATCGGCAAAGCCTCGGAACTGCTCGAGGTGGAGGACAATGTGCTCTCCCTGACCCTGGATGAGATGATCCGCGCAAAGGATGTGATCCTTGACCCGGTCACAGCAGTCAGGGAAAGAGGGACAGAGGCAGGACCGGCAGAGGAGGCGGCAATCTATCTTCCTCCTTTTTTCTTTGCGGAGACGGGTGCGGCCAGGCGCCTGGGCAGGATTTTCAGAAACAGAGAGGGAATTGCTGTCCCCGCCGAAGGGCTTGCAGGCCGCATTGCCCAAAGGACAGGAATGAACTATGACGAGGTCCAGATCCAGGCGATCCTGACAGCGGTCCGCAGCAAGGTCCTGATCCTGACAGGCGGACCGGGCACGGGCAAGACAACGACAACGCTGGGGATCATTACCGCCTTCCGCAGCGCGGGCGCAAGGGTCCTGCTGGCCGCTCCGACGGGACGTGCAGCCAAGCGCCTCTCCGAGGTGACCGGCCTGGAGGCAAAGACCATCCACCGTCTTCTGGAAGTGAAGCCCCCGGAGGGTTATCAGAAAAATGAAGACAATCCTCTGGAAGGAGATGTGCTGATCGTGGACGAATGCTCCATGATCGACCTGCTCCTGTTCTACAATCTCTTAAAAGCTGTTCCGGACACCATGACACTCATTTTTGTCGGTGATATAGATCAGCTTCCCAGTGTCGGCGCGGGAAATGTCCTGCGCGACCTCATTGAATCGGACTGCTTCCCCGTGGTCCGTCTTACACGCATCTTCCGTCAGGCTTCAAAGAGCCGGATCATTACAAATGCCCACCGCATCAACGCAGGCAGAATGCCGGATCTTTCCAACGGCAGGGACAGCGATTTCTTTTTTATGGATATGGAAAATCCTGTCAACCGGCGGAATCTGCAGGATCTGCCGGAAAAGGATCAGAACGCACAGGCTGCCCTGCAGACGATCATCGATCTGGTACAGACCAGACTCCCGCGCTATTACCATATCCCCTCATCGGACATCCAGGTACTCACCCCCATGCAGAGAGGCCTTGTGGGTGCCGCCAATCTCAACCAGGAGCTTCAGAAGGCCCTCAATCCTCCGGTACAGGGAAGGAACGGGGCACAGGGGCTCAGACGCGGAGGCTTCGTCTTCCGTGCCCGGGACAAGGTCATGCAGATCCGCAACAATTATGACAAGGAGGTTTTCAACGGGGATATCGGCGTCGTGCAGTCGGTTGATACGGAGGAAAAGACTCTCCGCATCCTGTTTGATGAGAGGGAGGTGGAATATGATGTCTCCGAACTGGATGAACTGGTCCTGGCCTACGCCGCGACCATTCATAAGGCCCAGGGATCAGAATATCCGATCGTCGTGATGCCGGTCCTTATGAACCACTACATCATGCTGCAGCGCAATCTCATCTATACCGGCATCACCCGGGCCGGGAAAGTGCTCGTGATCGCCGGTACCAGGAAGGCTCTCTCCTATGCCGTCCGCAATGTGACGGTCACGGAGCGGAACACTATGCTCTGCCCAAGACTCAGGAAGGAGCAGGCCGGTTCTGTTTCTTCTAACGATATAACGTACAGAAGTGATTTTAATAATAATTCCTGAAAAGCCGCAAAACCCTCGGAAGATTGTACTAATATGGGTACGACAGGGGAAAGAATGTGTTTTTTTCCTGAGACGGATAGCATACAAAATGAAAGTATGGTATGATTTTTTAAAGTGTCTATTATCTATATGCATAGGTTGTTCAGACAGGGGGCAATATCCTGTAAGGAGGTTTTTTGACAGGGTAACAGAAAACCAGGCATAGACTGATAAAGAGGATACTTCAAAATATCTTTTGGATAGGAGGAACAAAGGTCATGAATAGTCTGGACAACTGCATTAATTATCTGCTTACAGGGGCGCAGCATACAGTTTTTCAGTACATGAAGAAGAATCTGGCACAGTTCGATATCACACCCATTCAGTACGGTGTTCTGGGGTGCATCTGGGAATTTGACATGCACAATCCCAAGGACATTGCGGCACATCTCGGCGTGGAAAACTCAACCATTTCGGGCATTTTGGAGCGCATGGAGAATAAGGGCCTGATCCGCCGTATGATCGACAGCTCCGACAGGCGTTTCATCCATATTGAGCTCACAGATATTTCCAAAAACATTGAAATGCCTGTGAGACAGGTTGTTACCGAGGTGGACAAAGATGTACTTGAGCAGTTCAGTGAAGAGGAGATCACAGTGCTCAAAAACATGCTCAGGAAGATCACCACACTGGATCTTTAAGAAGTGAACAGTTTACTTTGATGCCATTTACGAAAACGATTGTCAGAGAACCGGATCCCGCGATCCGGTTCTTTTTTTGCGCCCTTTTGCAGCAGGGGGATCATGCTGCGGAAGGGGCCGCATCAGGCCGCATCCGGCAGTATTAACCTCATAGACAGAAGAATTGTATTATTTTATAATTAGCATACAAACATTTGATCCGGTGGGGCCGGACCGGCTAAGTAAAAAGAAAGGGAATGTTGCAAATCATGAATATCATTGTATGTGTCAAACAGACACCGGAGGCAGGAAAGGGAGAAATGAACCCCGGTACAGGTACAGTCCTCCGCACAGACCGGAAGCAGGTGATCAATCCGTTTGATCTGTATGCCATGGAGGCTGCCCTGAGAGTGCAGGAGAAGGAGCCGGACACAAGGATCATCGCTCTGAGTATGGGACCGGCATCTGCGGCCAGCGTGCTGCGGGACTGCATCGGACTTGGAGCGGAGACGGGGTATCTGGTTTCAGACCCTGCATTCGCGGGATCTGATGTCCGCGGGACGGCACAGGTCCTTGCGCGGGCAGTCCGCGTCATAGAGAAGCGCGAAGGGATACGCGCGGACGCGGTCTTCTGCGGGGCCAAGACCGTAGACGGCGGCACCAGCATGTTGGGGCCGGAACTGGCTCAGTTCCTGGGAGTCCCCCAGGTGACCTATGCCCTGCACTGCAGTCCGCAAAAGTCAAAGGACCTGCAGGAATCACAGGGGATGCAGGATTCGCCGGACCTGCAGGAATCACAGGATCCGCAGGAATCACAGAAACTGCAGGGGAGTGAAGGCCTGCAGCAAATGCCTGAAGGAACACGCACGAACGGAACCTTTCTCCGTGTGGAGAAGGAAGATGACAGGGGCAACCGGATCTACTGCATTCCTGCCCCCTGCCTGGTGACCTTTACCAAGGCCTCCTTCCAGGTGCGCTATCCCATGATCGCCCGAATTCTGGAGGCGGAGAGCATGGAACTGCCTGTCCTCTCGGCAGAGGATATTACGGCGGAAGACCCTGCAGGAGACAGCCTGTCTGAGAAAAATCCTGTCGCGGCGGGGCCTGAGGCCGCCGCAATGCAGGTGGAGGCGGTACAGCTTCGGAAACTGGATAAGCAGAGCCAGATCATTGAGGATCCCGACCCTGTCAAAGCAGTCACTGCACTGGCGCAGAGGCTGTTTTCAGAAGGTATTCTGTGAGTGGGGGAGGTGATTTGAAATGAAAAAAGAAATCTGGACATATCTGGAAACTGACGGACGGGGAGAATTAGTCTCCGCATCAGCAGAACTGCTGGCCAAGGCAAAGATCATTGCGGCAGCTGCAGAAGAAAAGGAGAAGGAATATTCAATCTGTGCACTGCTGGCAGGGGCGGAACACCATGCCCTTGAAAGTGCGGCAGAGAAAGCGCTCGCGGCAGGCGCGGACAGGGCTGTTCTCATTGAGGGCCGGGACCTTGCTGTCTACAGCGCCGAGTACTATTCGGACGCGATCGGAAGGCTGGCAGAGAATGAAAAGCCCCGGATGATCCTCTTTGAGCGCACGACGGACGGCATGGAACTGGCTCCCCGCCTGGCCGCCCGCCTTGAGGCGGGCATGATCTCCGACTGCGTTGACCTGACAAAAGAGAACGGAAAACTCTTGTGGGTCCGTCATGCATTCGGCGGGACGGCGGCGGTCTCTGTGTCCTTCCGGGAGCAGGAGAGAATCCAGATCATCTCCATAAGGCCGGGCAGTTTCGGCGGAGCAGGCAGGGTAAAAAACAATGCCGATGGATCATGCGTTACTCCGGATCCGGAGAGCAGGGGACTGGATGCGGCAAAAACCAGTGCTGCAATTGTCTCTGTGCCCTACAGTGCTGCAGACAGTGCCGGCGGAGCGGGCAAAGCAGCAGGAGAGAGGATTGTGCGGCCGGAGCTTGTGGAGGTCTTGGAGGCGGCAGCGGACCGCGGCGTGGATCTGAGTACCGCCGGTGTTATCGTGGCGGGCGGCAACGGTGCCGGCCCCGAGGGATTTAAACTCATTGAGGAACTGGCAGACCTTCTGCACGGGGCTGTGGGCGCCTCCCGTGTCGCGGTCGACAAGGGCTGGATCTCCCATGCGCATCTGATCGGTCAGAGCGGGATCACGGTCACACCGGACCTGTATATCAACTGCGGGATTTCCGGTTCCGTCCAGCACATTGTCGGCATGCGCGATGCCAAGTGCGTGGTCTCGATCAACAAGGATCCCAAGGCATTGATCTTCAATGTCTCTGATTACGGCATTGTCGGAGATCTGCACAAGGTACTGCCGGCGCTGATCGCCGAGATCCGCCGTCACCGCGGATAATGCAATACAAAACAAACTGGTCTGCAGTTTGTCAGTGCTGCGCCGCCGGGGAAAAACGCTTGGCTTTTGCCCCTGCGGACGTAAGGCATGCCGCTTGTTTTTTGTTGTATGATTTGCACAAAACAGTGCCTTCGATTTTTGCAGTATTGACAAATCGGATGTAAGATGATGTGTAAACCTTGTTATTTTCAGGTGTTCGTGTTAGTATAAAACAGACAAAATCCGCAGGCTTATATTTTTTTATACAAATAATTAGCACGCTAAATAATTTGCGGATGAAAAGGAACGACCGGCTGCCGGGCTGTATTTATGTCCGGTGGATGAAGGAAAGGAGGTTGCAGGAAAAAGACGGCATATACGAAAATAATATAAAACAGGAGTATATCTGAAAGGGGGATTTTCAACATATGAATGTTGGAGTCATGATTCTGTTTATTGCCATTCTGCTCTTCGGCATTCTGGCATTCCTTCAGGTCAGTGCGCTGATCCTTGCGCCGCTGGTATCCATCTTCGTTATTATTTTCAGCATGTTTCCCACAGTAGAAGGCGGTGTCACGTTACTGAGCGGTTTAAAAGAACTGTTCATGCCGGCTGCTTCGGCATATGTCACCAGTTATTTTCTGGTGTTTTTCGTCGGTGCCTTGTTCGGTGCGGTCTACCAGTTTACCGGAGCTGCGGAGTCCATTGCAAAATGGATCGCAGGCATGTGTAAGGGTAAATATGTTGCGCCTATTGTTTTCATTATCACCTGCATACTTACTTATGGTGGAGTTTCCGGCTTCGTCGTATTCTTTGTCATTTATCCGATTGCTCTGAACCTTTTCAAGGAGGCAAACCTCACCAGACGCCTGATTCCCGCTTCTATTTCGGCGGGATGCTGGACGGTCTCCATGGTTGCCCCCGGCTCTCCTTCCATTCAGAACGTCATTGCCATGACCAATCTGGGGACGCCGTCGACGGCAGCTTTCATTCCCTCCATGATCACGGTCATCGTTGAGTTCATTCTCATTTTCATATGGCTTGAGTGGAGAGCAAACTCTTTCACAAAGAGAGGATTTGTCTTTGACGATCCGACTCTGAAGTTCCAGCTTTCACCCGAGGAACTGGGAAGAGCGGGCCGCGAGGATCTTCCGCACTGGGCGATCGCGCTCACACCTGCTATTCTGATCCTGGTTCTGTTCAATATTTTTCATGTTCCGGTTGAGGCAGCTGTTTTTGCAGGCGTTGTCGCGGCAACGGTTCTGATGTACAAACAGGTCCCCGGAGGAGTCAGGGAATGGCTCAAGGTCTTCAACAAGGGCGCAGCCGATTCCGGTGTCTCCATTCTGAATACCGCCATTGTCGTCGGCTTCGGCGGCATCGTCCAGAAGACACAGGGTTTTGCCGATCTGGTAGCTACCCTGAAGACCTGGAATATTTCCCCGCTGATCTTCGTCATGCTGACTGTGGCTATCTGCGCAGGTGCCTGCGGATCCGCTTCCGGCGGTATGGGCGTAGCGTTTAACGCCCTCAAAGATACTTATATTGAGCTCGGCGCCAACCTGGAACAGGTCCACAGAATCGCTGCCATCGCAGCGGGCACACTGGATACCCTGCCTCATCAGGGCGCGCAGATCACTCTGCTGGGCATCTGCAAAATGACCCACAGGGAAGCTTATTTTGACATCATGGTCACCCAGATCGTCATTCCCTTTATCGCATGCTTCCTCTTCATCCTGATCTGCAGTCTGGGACTTTGAGGCATACCGTGCGGGTTTTGATCCGGACACAGGGCTGCCCCGGTTTTTGAAGCGGTCTTACTGTTGCAGATCGTCGTCAGTTAGCAAGAAAAAGCATTCTTTTCATTTACCGGAATGGAAAAACGTTGTATCATTAATATGTATATTTGCTGTGTCGTCTGAGATGGTTATCTTGATCGGGATGGCAGAACAATATAGTAACCCCATTTAAATTCATTTAAGGAATCCACAAAATCCAAAGGAGGAACAAAATGGAATTCAAGAACTTACTGGTTGAAATCGAAGATGGTATTGCGGTCGTAACAATCAATCGTCCGAAGGCTCTGAACGCTCTTAACAGCGAGACTCTGGCTGAGCTGGATGCCTGCTTTGCTGAAATCGAAGCTAATCCCGATGCAAAGGTTCTGATCCTGACCGGTTCCGGCCAGAAGTCCTTCGTCGCCGGCGCTGACATCTCCGAGATGGTCAACGGCACTGCTCCCGAAGGCCGCACCATGGGTCTGCTGGCTCGCGTTGCTTTCAAGCGCCTTGAGGATATGGAAAAACCCACCATCGCTGCAGTTAACGGCTTCGCTCTGGGCGGCGGCTGCGAGATCTCCATGGCTTGCGACGTTACTCTGGCTTCCGATAATGCCAAGTTCGGTCAGCCTGAAGCTGGTCTGGGCATCATCCCCGGCTTCGGCGGCACACAGAGACTTCCTCGTCTGACCAACAAGAAGATCGCAAAAGAGCTCATCTTCGGCGCTGACATCATGATCGGTGCAGAGGAAGCTATGCGCATCGGCCT
>CAMKEX010000026.1 GCA_946411695.1 uncultured Lachnospiraceae bacterium | reverse complement strand
CAGCTTACGCTGTTCCCAAGCATCAGTAAACCTCCGGAAGCGGATAGCTGGTTTTTGTTCATTTTTACTCATCTCAAGCACCTCCAAGCAGCTTTTTGAATTCTGAAAGCCCCTGCATGTCAAATTCATTACCTGTCAGTAAATCCAGCATTCCTGACAGTTCCTTCTCGGTTTCCTCGATCTTTGCTTCGACGTCTGAAATTGTGGTGCTGTATTTTGCGGCAAGTTTCTCCAGTGAAGCTATGAAATCGGCTATGGTGGTGCCTGGCAGCTTGGAAAGGCTGTCTACCAGGGGCAGAATCCATTTGGCATGCAGAAGGTCATATACCTGTTCATCAGAAAGGCCTTCGATGACCGCCTTTGTATTCATGTGCAATGATGCAGCGGTCTCTTTTATCTGCTTCTTCAGTTTCTTCTCTTCCTCATTCCCCGAATATGCTTTTTTGAGCACGGAAAGAACTTCCGGATCAAGTTCTTTTGCTTTGAGCGCTTTCTTTACCTCTGCCCATACAAAGGCTGTCTTATCATCATTGATGAAATCTTTGTCTTTCTCTTCCTCCGGCAGGGCATCCAGCGCTTCCTCATATGCTCCGGAAATCTCCGCAAGACGTTCTTCTTTTGCCTTCAATGCCGCAAGTTCGTCAGGGAGGAGATGTGCCTGTACAAGTTCAAATGGAAGCACATGTCCTGCCCACCCGTCCTGGACTTCCTGGTCCTTTCCGTCCTTCTTCTTTATGATCATATTTGGATCTACCTGCTTTGTGGCTGCAAAACCTTCTGTCTGGATGATTTCAAGATCAACGGCAATCCGTTCCCAGTCTTTATCGAGGATCTGGTAGGCTTCGTATGCATCCACGAGAGGTATGCCGGAAAGACGCCGGAAAACATCATCGCTGAGTACTGCCTCCTCCTTTGAAATATTGATGACGGCCATAGCCTGCATCAACTCACGGTTTAGAAAACTGTCAAAGCCGTCAAATGCAGAGATGTAGTTTTGAATAAAGGCCGTAACATCCGGGTGTCCCTCAACAGCCTTTTTCACCTCAACGTTCTTCAGGTGGGCATAGGCATCGTTATCCCATGTAAAGAGCGTCTCTTTCAAACCTGGAAACGCTTTCCAATATACATCAAGATCTTCAATCTCCCTGGCAGGGATTCCTCCAAACATTGACGCATAGATGTCCCAGCTTTCAGGTTTTTCAGACGAGTCAACGTAACGGGGAATATTGAGGTTATAATCATTTGCACGGACCTCGTCACGGGAGACGACGCGGGAGAACTTCGGCACATCAAGACGCTTTGTCACAACATCAGTGATCTTCTTGATATCGGAGGCGCGAAGCCGGTTGTTTTTGCCAACTTTTTCAAATCCCCTGGAGGCATCAACAATCAGGACGTCTGTCCGGTCGCGTTTCTGCCTGAGAACCATGATAATCGTCGGAATTCCTGTTCCGAAGAAGATATTTGCCGGAAGACCGATTACAGCGTCAATATGATTGTTCTCGATCAGGTTCTTCCGGATCTGGCCTTCTTCCCCTCCTCTGAAAAGCACGCCGTGAGGAAGTACTATCGTCATGATGCCATCGCTTTTGATATGGAACAGGTCATGGAGGAGGAAGGCATAGTCAGCTTTTCCTTTTGGGGCCAGGCCAAAACGGGCATATCGCGGATCTGCTTCCTTATCGGCCGGATTCCAGTTTTGAGAGTAAGGAGGATTCGAAACCACTGCATCCACATAGAGTGGCTCATAGGTCCCAATTGGATCGCTTTCCTCAAAATACGGCCAGTCTTCTTCAAGCGTGTCGCCGTTTCTGGTCACAATATTATCCGGAAGGATGCCCCTCATTACAAGGTTCATCCTGGTCAGGTTGTATGTGTTCTCCTTCAGCTCCTGGGCATAATACTTGATCCTGTCGCTGTCACCCATATGCTTGGCAACCGCCTTGCCAATGTTGATCAATAGTGAACCTGATCCGGATGTCGGATCGTAGATTTTAATCTCGCTCTTCTCTTTCAGGTGATCTGCGACAATCTCTGACATCAGGAGTGATACTTCGTGGGGCGTATAGAATTCTCCCGCCTTCTTTCCTGCATTTGCAGCAAAATTGGAAATCAGATATTCGTAGATGAACCCGAGGACATCATAGTCCTGCCTGCCATCCATGGGTATGTCCTTGATCAGATGCAGCAGGTCACTAATGGCCTTTGTCTGGGAATTGGAACTGTCACCAAGCTTGGAGAGGCCGGTTTGGAGGGTGTCGAATACACCGCCGAAGACCTTCTTATGGGAGGCGTTGATCAGGCGGCTGAAAGCGGAGAGCGCGTCCCTTACATCAGCAACATTGAAATCAGGTCCTTTTGCAAGCCACGTCGAAAACAGATTATCATAGCTGATAAAATACCCTATGTTCTTCTGAACGTTTTCGACAATTTCCCCGTCCTCCTCAGTGACGGTATCAATATCTTCGTCCGTATACCCGAGATCAAGCAGATATTTTTCTTCTTTATCGGAGAGGAATTTATAGAAAATAAATCCGAGAATGTAGTCTTTGTACTCATTCGCTTCGATTTTGGATCGCATTTTATTTGCGGATTCCCAGATCTTTGAAGCCAGCTGCTGCTTGTTCATAGTGTTCTCCCTCGTCGTAAATGCTTTTTGCCAGTCGTGCCGGGAGTCTGCTGGAAATACATGTCTTCCCCACTTCCTCCAGACAGCAATTCTTATGCCTGATGTTGGTATCTTCACTCCAGAGTCCGAGCAATGCGCTATCTCTCCGAGTCTTATTTCTCTATAATAGCAGATTCATGAGATTCTTCAATCGCATGAATGTTACAGGCTTTTAAGTCCTGTACCAAAAAATTTCGAAGCAACTCCCCAACACTCAGTATCGTTATCACGACATAGACAGGCAACAGGCAGAGCAAAATGATGTCAAGGATCCCCGGATTGTCCCGGTCGAGATGTCGAAGTGAAAAGAGTGTCATGGCAATGGTAGCTGTGCACTGCAGGACATTTGCAACCGGCTTGTTCTTGTGGTTTTTCATTTTTTTCTCCTATGTGAATGTTTTTTTTCTTGAGTTTCGTGATCATTGACCCTTTAAAGAAACAGATTCCAAAATGGCATTGTGATCATGAATCCTAATTATCCGATTGCCGTAAGGCAAATAATCTCAATCCATATTCTACCCTACAACCCCTGTAATCACTGTTCAAGAAAGTGTACAATGAAAAAATTGCGTCTCGTCATTTTTTACAAAATTTCAACTGTAAAATTGTGCACTATTTTGATCTGCTATTCTGAATGATTCGTCAATGCTCTTTGAAGAAATACAGGTTTTGCATGCATGTCATTTTTTTCTTTTTAAATTTTCAAAAAAGGTGAATTTTCAGGATTTGAGAAGTCCTGTTTATAGAGAGGCTTCTTTCATAGCGCAAGTATCGCCTGGAGTAACTCGTAACTCACTTCGTGGTTTGAGTACCCAGGCAATCTTGATGGGGATTCCGTTTCCCCATACCCTCGGATGCCCGGTATATGCCGGGACAGCAGCGGCGAACACGCCGTTTACGAAAGCTTGGAGTATTGCTTTCGTCTGGTGATGCGATGCATCACAGCAGGATTTTATCCAGTGCGCTTCGCTCACTTAAACAAAAATTGTATTCTTAAATCAATAAGGGATTGTTCAGAAATCACAAAGAGGTGGATCAGGGAAAATGGCAAGACCGGAAAAAGACAAATATGAGCAACATCGACGCAACGTAATGGTGCGCCTGACAGAGGAGCAGTATGAGCTTGTAGAGAGCAACGCAAAGAGGATGGGCGTCACGGTCGCGGAATATGGCCGGCAGCAGATGGTATTTGGAAAAGTTGGAGTACGCTATAGTATCAGTATTCCGATTGAAGAAGCCAGAGAGATCACACGCCTTCTGGCGAATGCGACGGCGAATCTCAACCAGATTGCGAAATATTTCAATATGGGAGGGCTTCGCTCCAAAGAAGTTCAGGAACAGATCAACACGGCGGTCGAAAGTATCTTTGACATCCGCCGGATGATTCAGGAAATGACGGACAAGGGATATGGCAGTTTTAAAACACCTGGCAAGTAAGAGTTCTAACTATGGAGCAGTCCTCGCATACTTGCTGTACGACCATGATGAAAAAAACGGGAAGGTTCTGCGCGACGCAAACGGAAGCCGCATTCTCAGAAGAGAGTACTGGATCAATGGGATCAACTGTGACCCTTTTCTTTTTGATGCAGAATGTACAAAGCTCAATAATGAGTTTCACAAGAATCAGACAAGAGGGGAGATCAAATCCCATCATTACATTCTGAGTTTCGATCCAAAGGACGTTATCGAGAATGAGCTGACAGGAGATAAGGCGCAGGCCCTTGGCCTTGCTTTCGCCAAAAAGAATTTTCCAGGTCATCAAGTTCTGGTTTGCACACACACGGATGGATCCAATCATTCCGGAAATATACACGTCCACATGGTTCTTAACAGCCTGCGGATGCTGGATGTGCAAGAGCCCCGATTTGCGGAGCGAACCTGCGACACAAAAGCCGGTTTCAAGCATCATGTCTCCAGAAATTATTTCAAAAATCTCCTGCAGGATGTCATGAATCTATGTAAGCGAGAAGGATTACATCAGGTTGACCTTCTTACTCCTGCAGAACAGAAAGTATCTGAACGGGAGTACCGTGCCGCACAGCGCGGACAGGAGAAGCTGGATACCCTCAACCGTGAAATTCGTGATGCCGGGGCAACACCACGCCAGACAAAATTCCAGACGCAAAAGCAGGTCCTTCGCGATGCTATAAATGAATGTGTAAATGAATCCACGTCTTATGAACAATTTCGATCCCTGCTCTTCTCCCGTTACCAGATCAAGGTCAAGGAGTCGCGTGGTCGAATCAGCTACCTGCTGCCAGATCGAGAAAAACCCGTCCGTGGCAGGGCGCTTGGTGTCGCCTATGAGAAAGAAAATATTCTGCAGAGACTTGAACAGAACCTTGCTGACTGGCCGGAAAGAAATAATCACAAAATCAATCGGGATCATATAGAAAAAGAAGCTGCTGCCGGTAACAGCAATGAACCTGATGTTTCTCAGGACATCGGGCTCAAGGATAATCAGACAGCAGATCCTTTTGCAGGATATGATTTGGAAGCGAATCCGATTCTTGGCGTGCTCTTTATTCAGTCTGACCTGAAACTTGTCACAGATCTTCAAACTTGTATCAAAGCGCAGGTGAGCCGCGCCTATAGGCAAAAAGTCCAGCTTTCAAACTTGCAGATGCTGGCACATACCGTCGCTTTTGTTCAGGAAAACCATCTCGGAACACCGGAAGAACTTGATCAAAAACGGAAGATTGCCTCAAAACAGCTTACACAAGCTGAAGACACTTTACGATCCACAAAGGAAGAACTTCGGCAAATCAATGAGCGAATCCATTATACCGGCCAGTTTCTCGCAACAAGGGATACCTTCCGTCAGATGTTGAATGCTCGTAACAAGGGAAAATTCCGCAATGAGCACGCTGCCGAGATCGACCGCTACCAAATAGCGCGCGACTTTCTCCGCTCGTACACACCTGAAGGTAAGTTCCCTTCTCTGAAATCCCTGCAGGCACGAAAAGCGGAACTGTTGGAGATGCAAGAAGCACAGTCAGTGGAGTTAAAGAATATCAGGAAAAACGAGAGAACCATCTCCATTGCAGCTCAAAATGTGCATTACATCCTGGAAGGTACTGTAGAAAGAGTTCCCGCAGCACACAGAGATGGACTACAGATCACATAGAATATCAATTTTTACGATCGTTAAAATCAGTACATTCCCCAACTCTCTAAAACGTGCCTTTTCCTGACAAATGTGGTACAATCCAATTATAGGTTATTTTTAATACAGCATATATTGCTCTCGCTGGTTATTTGCTTGCTACATTGAATGTAACACCCCTCTTTCATTATTCTCCATTTTATGGGAGTGAATCATGAACCAGATTTACGGCTATTGTAGAATCAGCACTTACAAACAAAATATCGAAAGACAGGAGCGCAACATCAAAACTCTATTTCCAGAAGCGGTGATTATCAAAGAGGTCTTCACCGGCACGCAAGAGAATAGACCTGAATGGCGGAAACTCTATAGGCATGTCGATAGGGGAGACATGATCATCTTCGATTCCGTATCAAGAATGAGCAGAAATGCCGAAGAAGGTTTCCGCATCTACAGAGAGCTCTTTGACCGCGGTGTTGAACTTGTCTTCCTAAAAGAACGGCACATTGATACTTCAGCTTTTAAGGAAGCCATGACTGGTGTTGTCTCAGTAGACATCAATGCTGGCGACGCTGCAACAAACGACCTGGTCAGAAGTATCATGGATGCTGTAAACCGTTTTATGATGAACAAATGTGAGGCTGATATCCAGAAAGCGTTTGAACAGTCAGAGAAAGAAGTTCTCGATCTCCGGCAGCGGACAAAGGAAGGAATCATAACAGCAAAGCTAAAAGGTGCTCGTATAGGCACACAAAAAGGTGACTCTTTCCTTATTAAGAAACGTAATCCTATCATCAAGATAATCCGAGAGCGTTCCCGGGACTTCGGCGGCCCACTGAATGACAGAGAACTTCTTGCTGTTCTGGCCCATACAGAAATCACAGTCCCTAAGGATTCCAAGGGTAATTTTATGAAGGTTTCTGCTAAAATCAGCCGGAATACTTTTTACCGCTATAAAGCACTGGCAAGGGAAGTTGAAATATAGAACCAGCCTATACAGAAATGGGAAAAGCTAAAAAAGAGTAAATCCGACGAACACTCCGAAGTAAAGGCGCCATGGAATGGAAGAAGGATAATAGAAGCAGTTGTAGACAAAAACATATATTTCTTATTATCCCAGATTTGGAAAACCTCCGTTTGATCCGTTTGATATAACCATGAGTTACAGTCAGCAATTTCTTTATGAGTTGCAGTATTCCTGTTCGTACCGCACAGTCTGGGGATTCTTTACTGGGCAACCCCAAAAAATACGGGATAAATCCTTTGTAATAATTCTAAAATTGCAACCAGAACCAGCGCAAGAGCTTAAACAGACGGAAAGGACATCCCATGATCGAACCATCCGACCTTGCATCCATAGACAAGCATTACTTTGAGATCATCGGAAACAATAACTATTGTATTACCATCCGCTCTATGAACACTCTCCACGAATGGCACCTTATGGAGCGGGTAGCGAACGGCCACAGAACCTTTGTGATCAGCCACAGGCATGGGGTATCTAGGCCATACCACGTACAGCGGAGCAAGCCGACAGTAGCTGCCTGCTGCGAATACATAAGAAGCCATGACGAATACTACCTGGAGAAGGTGCGGAAGCAGAAAAAAAGGCGGCAACAACGGCTCGGACTCTTATAGCCGGACAGCCAGATTCAATAGAATTCGTCTCGAACATATTAACTTCTAATTGCCTCTTTGGACTTTCGGCATTTTCCCTTATTATTGCCGAAAGTCTTTTGGTCTGCGCATCATCTTGCGGTCTCCTTCTATTAAGACTTCGGCACGATTACCCAAACATGCCGAAAGACAGGAGGAAATGATCACTATGGAATGGCATGCATTTTTCTCGGCGAAGTTCCATAGAACTGCCTGAAAGCCTTGTAGAAATTACTTGTGTTGCTGTATCCAATCATGTCCGCGATGATCTCAATGGAAAGATCTGTAAGCTCCAGCAGCATTTTGGCCTTTCTCATCCGTGATTCAAGAAGCAGCTCGGAAAAATTTTTTCCGGTTTTACGGGACAGGACCCGCGAAATATATACAGGGTGATATCCAAAATGAGCAGCTGCAGAGCTAAGCGTTACGGTGTCGGAATTCATCTCTATATATTCTTTGATCTGATCCTCCAGCCCGATGTTTGTATGCAGGTTCAAACGCTTATATTCGGCGGAAAGATACATGGTAAGAGACATCACCATGGGTTTAATGATCTTCTGCGTATGTTCCGTTTTGTTCGCGTACTCATACGCGATGATCCCAAGCAGTTTCCATACCGGAGATGTGTCCGGTATTTCCAAATGGATGAACTCTTCGGAAAACTTATTTTTCTGCGGCTCCAGGAAAAAGTTGAGCATGGCGGTATCAGCGGCAAGCGCGCTCATATATTCCCGTATAAACGTCTCCGTCCGGATCAGAATTCCGATGATCGTGCATTCACGGTCAGAATCATATTTTGCCGCATAGCCGCTGTAGGGCTGGCCGATATAGCACTCCCCTTCATGAACGGTCGTGCGGCTGCCGTATTTTGCGCTGAGCGTATCGTAATTCCCCCTGTACGCGAAATGGAAATAGAAGAAGTCCTGACGATGGAACTGCTCGTCGATCTTCTTCCCCTTAAAAACGTTGACCATCACTTCTTCTGACTCTTCTCCCAGCCAGTGTGAAACGAGCTCGCTCCTTCCGGTCGAAGGATCCGGGCTGAAATCCCAGTTCAGATGCGGGAAATCCCGGCCCAGTTTCACAATAGCGGCATCGATCTCCGGATCATGATTAATATACATCCAAAAACTCCTTTCGCTGATGCCATACTGTCTAAAGACTCACCCGTCCAGATGCTGTCAAAACGATGTGGAAAACCCCGGTCAGCCATAGCCGTCCGCGGGATACTACACATGGTCCGGCTATCTGAGAGGTTAAAATATACCACACTTTATGTTAACATAAAGCGCTGATTTTTTGCAAATACTCCTTTATGATGAGTACAACAAAACACAGCAAAACAAACATGGAAATGCATGAACCCCATTAGTTACTCGGAAAGGAGAGCGCAATGAAAACAAGAATGTTAGGAAGTATCGAAGTTGGTGAGATCGGGATGGGCTGCATGGGATTTTCGCATGCGCACGGTGATCCGATTCCGAGGAATGAGATCCTTGCGCTGATGCGCAAGGCCAATGAACTGGGTGTGACATTATATGATACGGCTGACGTGTATGGTGCCGGCCACAACGAGATCCTGGTTGGCGAAGCGCTGAAGCCGATCAGGGACAAGGTGGTAATCCTGACCAAGCTGAACCCGGAAGTAAATTCGATCACACTTCCCGGCAAGGGAACGGCGAAAGAGCAGATCGAGGGCCGGCTCGATGAGTCGCTGAAGAGACTGGATACCGATTATGTGGATATCTATATGTTCCACAGGGTACCGCAGGATGTGACGCTTGCCGAGTGTGCGGAAGCGATGGCCGGCCTGATGAAGAAGGGCAAGATCCGTTCATGGGCAATGTCCAGGGCTACAGCCGAGCAGATCCGTGAAGCGAACGCCATCTGCCCCCTGGCGGTCATCCAGAACGAGTACTCCATGATGGTCAGGACCCCTGAGCAGGACGGCGTGCTGAAAACCTGTGATGAGCTGGGGATCGGCTTTACACCGTATATGCCTCTGGCAGTCGGGTTCCTTACCGGCGCGATCAAACCCGGCCAGGTCTATAAGAATGATGACGCCAAGAGAACGATCACATGGTTCACAGACGAGAACCTGAAGAAGAACCAGCCTGTCCTGGAGATGCTGGAAAGCTATTCCAGGAAAAAAGATGCCACCTACGCGCAGATCGCGCTTGCATGGCTGATGCACAAGTACAGCAGGCTGGTACCGATCCCGGGCATGTACCAGGAACAGTTCCTATATGAAAATCTCAAGACAGCGGATGTCGTGCTGACACCCGAAGAAATGAAGGATATCGACAGCATCCTGGACAGCATCACGATCTACGGCGATTCCGATGAGTCCCACATCGTGGATCTCCGCAACATGCTCAAAGAAGAAGGGTATGAGATCGAGAAATCCTGGCATAAAAACTAAGGAACTGTCATTCCGGAGCTTTTAGAGAAAGCAATATCAATGATCCAAAAGGAGTGAAAAATGGACGAGAGGAAATTTGGAAGGATACTGGAAACCGGTATGGGACTGATCATGTCCGGTGTGTTGAACTTTTCGGCAATGAAGATCCTGGGCGCACCTGTCACGTTTATGAGCGTTATGATAGGCTGGGTTGGCGCTTTTGCTGCAGCCGTTGCCATTAACTACTTTTTCCCTGTCATGGACTGGTGCATCGGATGGACTAAGGGAATTACAAACAAGACTGCGGAATACATCGTTCGTGTCTTTATTTTTGCCTTCATCGAAATTCTTTTCAACTGCACCTGGTGCCTTGCTATGAACGGGCTCATCCGGCAGTGGCCGGTTGTCTTTCCAAGAGTAGAACTGATTGGTATCCCTGTTATATTCATCTGCCTGCCGATAATGATGCGTGTCGCTGCGGCATTGGCAGGTACAAAATGATTTACGAATTGATTTCACTAAGGTGCGTATAAAGAAGACTCAGACACTTCTTTCTGCGCAAAGCACAAAATAACCACCTGATCACTGATCAACCTAAATTATAGGAGAAAGAACATGAGCCTTAACTATCTTTATAAAATGCACCGTACCCAGATCGAAGAGCTGCAGAAGCGCGGCTGCAATGTTGCATTCATTCCCCTCGGACCCACCGAAGTCCACGGCCCTCACCTTCCCCTTTGGTGCGACATCGTCAGCGGTCTTGACCTGGCTGAGCGCGCGGCAAAGAAACTGCAGGAACAGGGGATCGAGTCCATTATTGCCACTCCTGTGACATATTGCGAGGCTGATGTTACCAACGTTTTCGCAGGGAACACATCTCTGCGTCCTGAGACTGTCGCCATGATGTTTGAGGACATCTGCATGAGTCTCGCCAGAGCGGGCTTCGTCAACATCATCGTCGTCAGCGGCCATGCCGATCCGCTCAATGAAGAGTATGTAGTTAAGGGCTTTGAAGCGGCAAAGGCTAAAAATCCGGCCATCAACGCTATTTATTCCGGCTGGTTCAGTATGATCACCAGCGGTGCGGTCAACCATCTCTGCAAAGGCGAGCACCCCGAATGGGATCTGCATGCCGGTGAGATTGAAACTTCCTTTATTATGAACCGCTATCCGGAGCTCATCGACGAAGCGCAGGTCCGCGCGCTTCCTGTCAACCATGCAGGCGAGTTCCTCTTTGCAAAAGTCGCGGAAGGAGCAGACAATTTCATCGACTGCGGTGCGCCTGACTGCTATTTCGGCTCACCTTCTCTGGCTTGTGCTGAGACCGGAGAAAAAACATACGACGCTTTCTCTGATTTCATTGTCAAAGAGACAATGGATATCCTTGGAAAGTAAAGCATCCATTTCAAGAAAACTGTTGGTGGGAACCTCTCTGGCTCTGCATACGTGAAGGAACACGACAGCGTTCAGAAGGGGTTTCCACAATGAAATCTGCCGCAGTATGTATGCAGCAGGATAGGAGTTGAAATGAAGATCGTTGTACTAAACGGCGCCAAAGTAAATTTTGACGGAATCATAGATTACAGTGTACTGGCAGAAGAAGGTGATCAGCTTGTTGTCTTCGAAACGTGTGAAGACCATAAATACGCTGATATTTCAGAAGGGGCGGAAGTTATCATCAGTAAAGAGCTGCCGATCTGCCGCGATGACATTATGGCACTGCCGGATACTGTGAAGCTTATTTGTGAGGCCGGGACGGGATACAACAACATTGATCTGGATGCCTGCCATGAGCGCGGGATCGGAGTCTGCAATGTTCCTGCTTATAGTTCGGAGAGAGTCTCGCATACAGCGGTCCTGCTCATGTTAATGCTGGCATCGTCCATGCAGCGGCAGATCAGTATGCTTGCAAAAGGAGATTACACGAATTTTGACAAGTGCCTGTCTGTCCCTCACGTAGAACTCAACGGGAAGACACTGGGCGTTATCGGTGCGGGCAATATCGGCAGGCAGACCATTGCTGTCGGCCGCGCACTGGGGATGAATGTTCTCGTTTTCAACAGAACGAAAAAAGAAGATGCGGAAGGCGTGCACTTTACGAGCCTTGAAGAAATATACCGGAATGCTGATTTTATCTCGCTTCATTGTCCCTTGACAGATGTGACGCGGCACATGATCAACAAAGATACCCTTACGCTGATGAAGCCAGGCACGTTCATTATCAATACTGCCCGCGGGGCACTGATCAAGGAAGATGACCTGATCGAAGCGCTTCGGAACGGGACGATCGCCGGCGCGGGTCTCGATGTCCAGGAGATAGAACCACTGGATGCGTCGAGTCCGCTGTTTGCACTTGACAATGTTATCGTTACACCACATATGGGATGGAAAGGGCTGGAAACCCGCCTGCGCCTTGTCTCGATCCTGAAAGACGGGATTGATGGATTTCGCCGTGGGGAGAGGGTCAACAGGGTGGATTAAAAAACCTGCTGACTGCAGGCATGGCACGCTCCCGGGGAGCCTGTGGATAAGGAGCATGAACAATCATGGAAGGAAAGCGATGAAAGATTTAGGAGCAAAAGCGTTTTCTTATGGATATGCATCCCCTGTGTTGATGGCGGCAACCTATAACGATGATGGTACGGTCAATGTGATGAATCTGCATGAGGTGACAAGAACCAATGCCGGGGATCTGGCGTGCTGTATTGGCAAGCCGAAGAAGACACACGAGAATATTGAAAAGAGAAAGGCATTTACCCTTACCCTTGCCAATGAATCCTTAATGAAAGAGATTGACTATCTCGGGACAGTCTCCGGCTATAACGTTCCGGACAAGTTTGAAAGAACGGGTTTAAAGGCCGTTAAAAGCAAGCATGTGGATGCGCCTGTCATCGTGGGCAGCCCTGTGGTTATAGAATGTGAGCTTATCGAGTTTGTTGAGACAGATCACTTCACGACAGTGCTCGCCAAAATAGTAAATATGGCAGCAGACGAATCTGTGCTGGGTGAAAACGGTAAGATCGATACTGGAAAGATTGGAATGATCTTCTACGAATCTTTCAGTAACAGCTATTACAGACTTGGTGAGAAAGTCGGAAAAGCATGGAGCGAAGGGAAGGTATTCATGGGCTAAACAGATTTTCTTTGAGGACGAGAAAGCCTATGATGGTTTCTTGCCTGACAATCTACAGTCTCGTACTCTATACCCCTTACCAACTAAAAAAGACCTGTGTCACACTGATTGGTGTGGCATAGGTCTTCATTTTTTCGGCTTTCGCTCAATCTCTTGCTCCTGCATAACCCACGACTGCTCCTGTTGAGGAAGCTTTCTCTCCCTTCTGACCACTTCCATCTGTTTTTCATGCAGGCGTTTTATGACAGACCTGCGTTTTTTTACTTTCTTTCGTTTTCGACGATTATTGTGAAGACCGTCAACCATGTTGTAGTTGGCCTCTTCACCGCTTTCTGCACTGCGAATATATTCGCCATTCTGATAGGACTTCTGCCAGTTTTCGAGGGGAGGGGAGGAATCACCCGGTTGCAAGTTTGAAGAATGAATGGTTTCTTCATTTCCTTGAGCTGGTATCGGTAGGAACGCATCGTGAGTCCGTTCATGCCTGTCTGGTCCTGCTTCCAGCTGTTCTTTCTGTTCCCTTTCTTTCTGTATATATTGCCGGATCTGCCGGATCACGCCGTCTGTAAATCCATCATAGCTGTCAGCCGCAGCCTGGTTCCCATATTCATCCACGACAGCAAAGGCGGCATCGTTTCCAAAATCTTGATGCTGAAGCAGAAAAAAAGGCCTGCCGTCAACGAGGATCATGTCCTCTGCCAGCCACAGGCCTTTTCTGCCATTCAGCATGTAATCTGTTGTTTCGAGGGTTATGATCCTCTCATCTCCGCTGGAGCCTGCAGCACCAGTCGCTTCTTGAGAGCCAGCTTCCGACGATTGAGATGAAGGCTGAATAAAACCTGGCAGGCGGATAAATCCCACCTGTTCCAGATAATAACATTGGGTGACGCCCGCCTGGTTGATGGCGATGACGTCACCCGTACTGACAGCGTGGCCACGAAACCTTCTGGGCCGGTTTTCATTGATCCGGTTCCGGATACGATCCGGATCATCACCGGGATACAGGAGGGATGTATAAACGAGGTCATAATAGGCTTCGGTTATAGTAAGACCATGTTGCAGCATATAGGTATAGGCATGGAATCGGTACGGCCTGTACTCGCGGCCTGCTTTTACCTGATAGACGGAAAACTGATCCTGAACCATATTATCTCCCACGCCTGTTTACTATCCCTGCCATTGCATCAATGCATCAATCGCATCATACAATAACGGGAGAGTTTCTGTTAAAATCCGCGGTCAGGCCTCCTCCTGATCAGATGCTGACATCATTTCTGGTGCGGGGACGATTCTGTGCTTTCTGCTGCTCCTGCCTGCCGCCATCTGCTGTCCTGACCTGCTCCTTCTTCTCCTGGAGGGCACCGAGGACGGATTTTCTCTCTGACCTGTCGATTTTTACTGCAGCCCGGCTGTCTGAAACCGCATGTCCTTCTTTCCCCATTTCAGATACTGATTGTCTTTCCGGCATTCTCCCGGAGGCTTCCTCCTGCACCGAATCGACACCTTGCATTTTCACACTCCAGGCACCTACGCCCTTATCAGGATCTTCCCGGATCTCCCTGTTGGAAGCCTCCATTTCCATTTGCACATCGCTCATCTTTTCAAGATCATGGAGCGCCTCCATAACGGCAGGGTTGTCCCTGTAAGGTGTGAACTGGACGATTTTGTCGGTCTGCATCTGGCCTTCGATGTACATGGGCGTCATGCTGCCCCTGTCGTCTCCGTTCTCAAGCTGGAAGCCTATGCTTCGCTTGCCTCCCAGGCGCTCCTGCGGGATCTCCTGATATGCGTCAAAAGCTTCCCGCAGCGTCAGGCCGTCATGGAACTCCCCAAGGATCGGGTACTCACTGTATTCAGCGACGTAGAAGGAAATGCCGGTTGTATTTTCCTGCGCATATTCCTGAACCTGCGGTCCCTCAAGCCTGTCCTTGAAATCGTCGATGCGGGCAAGGAGATTTTTTGCCCCTGTGGTCATTTCCGGGCTCTGTTCCCTGTCAATCATCCCCTGCAGATAGGACTCCATGACGGCTGTGTCCCCTTTCATCAGGGCTTCGAGGTTTCGGTCAGCGTCGACGGAAACATCAGCGGGATCTTCATACTCCTCCCCGCCTGCCTCCATCCTGTATCGGAGATAATCCATCGTAATGGTTGCTGCCTCCAGCTCAACCTGTTCCTTCTCTGCGACCCTCTGTTCATAATCTGACGCCAGTTCGAAAACCTTTTCCTTCGCGTCGTAATGATACACCCTGTCGGAAAGCTGTTCCTCCGGACTTACAATCGACTCGTTGATATCCTGAACCATACTTTCCAGTTCCTGAACATCCACTTTCTGTTCATTCTTCAGAAAAAGAACCTCATGGACAGAAGAAGGGAGGATGTAGAAGCTTCCGCCGAGCTTCTCAGACGCCTGATCCAGGAACCCGGGGATCGCAATGACACTTGCCCCATACAGGGCATCGCTGTTGGTGGCCAGGTACAGGCTGTCGTCCGGTCCTGCGCCGTCACCTAAAAAGTTTCCCCCTATTCCTATTACATCAGCGAGGGATTTCAGGATCGGAGGCTCCCCGGCAAGGGCCTGTTCAAACACATCCTTTTGGAACTGATCCTGGCTGACACCCATGCTGTCCAGGAGCCGATTGTCCACGGTAACCACTCCAATGCCATGGTTCCTATTCCCTCCGACATTGACGCGATAAATAATGGAGAGATCCGCCATGTCGAAATGCGGGATATTCTGAAGAAATTCTGTGTTTTTCTCCCTTGAAACCACCTCCATCATGACATTGCTGCAGAGTGCCTCATAATCCTTCACCCTGGTAACGTCAACTTCGGGTTTTCTTTCGAGGGCAGCCCTGGCCTGCTGCTGCACCAGATCCGCGATCTCATCCACAGGCTTCCCGGCCATATACATCTTGTAGTGCTTGTCCATGTTGATCGTCACGCCCATCCCATCCCGCTGGTCTGCTATCACGATTCCTCGATAGGACATCCCATTGGCTTTCTCAACGTCCTTCACGTTTACCTGGAACCGGTCTTCAAAAGGACTCTGGGCTGCCTGCAGCTGCTGTACCACTTCATCCAAAAAACCGTAATAATCTCTATCTGCCATCTGTTTATCTCCTTGATCTTCTACAGAAGTAACTCTGTTCGCCATGTTTATAGCATTTGCATTTATGCTGCCCCTTTTAGGCAGCGCTCTGGCTGGGGCACCTCAGCATCTGCTTTATGCCCTTTGTTTTTGCATATCATGCTTTCTCTTTGGATCCGCCGGCTGCTTCAAGAATCCTGTCCCGGTAGGCCATAACACGGGCATTGTCTGTGTCTTCGGCCCGATCCTGCAGCGAAGGTGAAAACTGGACATCCAACCCCTCCATTACCAAATCTGTAAAAACTGAGTTCCCTTGCTGGACTGTTCCGGTCCCTGTCGCCATAACCGCTTTTGCATTTCCCGTAATGCCATTCATATTGCTGTACCTCTTTCCTTTCTGTTGGCTATTCCTCTTTGCTGGGCCGGATCCTGCCGGTTCCCGCCCGTCTGGGCCTGTTTCTGCCGCAGGGCTGCAAGGACAGAGTCCCGCCGCCGCTCCGTTTTCGCGGGAGCTTCCCTGAATGTCCCTTTTTCGATAGATTTCAACTGAGAAGCCTCCGGCCGGCTCTCATCCCGGACTTTTGTGTGTTCCACTTGTATTTCCTGCTGTAGAAACTGCGGGATTTCCTGAAAGCCCAGGCTGTCAACGTAATAGGCTTTTTCCACGCCATTTTCCTGAAGGACGACAACATCGCTGACTGACATGGAATGGCCGCGGAAGTCTTCCGGATGGGCGATATTGAACTTTTCAAACAGGCCGTCCAGGACTTGCTGTGACGATTTCCTACTTCCGGTATCATCAAGCCTTCCTTCATAGACTGCCGAATAGGCGTCGGGGATGACATCTTTCCCCTCTGACCGGAGTGTGGCCAGGTTTTGGAACATCCTCTCATGCCTGTCGGGAAGGTCATTCCTGATCTGGTAAATCCTGTATGAGGAAATCCCGTTTTCCTTCCCGTTACCATGGGCGGATGCGTGCTCCGGAAGGTTTTCCCTTGTTTCTGTCATTTCCTTTTGCAGGTCCTGCAGCTGGTATTCAACACTTCGGATCACCTGCGATGCTGTTCCCCGGATCGAGTTTCCGGACTCGCGCAGCGCCTTCAGATCCTGGCCGGAAGACCAGGAGTCTAGGGAGGGAAAAGAAAAATCAGAAGTATCCAGGCCGAAATGGTCGCAGACTATATATGCTGCACTTGCCGCCTCCAGATCCCTTGTTTCCTGTGTTTTATCCGCAGGCCTGTTTCCCGCCTGCTCCCGACCACGAAGTAGTCTTTGTGAAACCTCCCGGACAGCGGCTTTCAGCGTATCTCCCTGCTCCATACCTTCCCGGATCACGATCTCCCCGCTGCCTGCATCATAGAAGCTGTCAGCTCCTTCCGGTAATTCCCCAAAGCGAACCGTGAGATGACTGATATCCCCAAGGCCTGCCATGAAAGCATCGAATCCCTCTTTCGTGTTTATAAGCTGCCGGAACCCCATCTGCGGATTTTCGGGAACTGGATTGCCCTCCGTCTGTCCGATGTCAAAAACCGTAGATGCCCGGAAACGCTGTTTCCAGACCACCTTCGGAGACGTCGCAAGCTGTCCATCCTCGCCAAATACGGGCTGGCCTGTGTTCGGATCTGTCTTTTCTTCCTGTATTGTTTCTTTGACTTTCACCGGTGTAATGATCCGGAAGCCCTTCTCTCCCTTTTTAACATGGCGGCCATACTTGAACTTCCAGGCATTAAAGCCGGCACACAGGGTGGCCTCCGGCTTTTGCGCCGCGATCAGCACTGTATTGTTGAAGCTGTAGGTGGGGAAGCGGGATACTACCTTCAGATAGTCCCGGTAGTTTTCGTTGCTGAAGGCTTTTCTGATCCCTTCCTCGATCTGCTTCGATACATCGTCAAGCGCTTCTTTCTGGCGTTCCTCTTTTGTTTTGTATCGGAGGGCTCCGCCTGGCTCATCTTTCCCGATGGATGCTACTTCCCCGGATCTCTGTCCCCCATATACTGTCTTCTCTTCCTGTACGATCCCCCGCATGATCTCCTGTGTGACTGCTTCAGACATCCGGAAGAGCTCCGGATGGTTTTCCATCAGGCTGTAGCTCTGCCTGGTGCCGCCGGCGACAATCACATGATCGACAAGGGGGATATTCATCATGGTCCCGAGCTGGTAAACCCTTTTTGTGAGGTTCATATCCTCCATACTGGGAGTCATGTCCCCACTTGGATGATTGTGCATCAGCATGATACGGGTCGAATTGGACAGAATAGCACTCTTAAAGATGTTCTGAAGTGGCGCGATCGCCGCATCAATGTCTCCGATGCTGACAATGTTGAAATTGACCGGCCTGTTTTTTACATCCAGGTTCACGACGCAAACATATTCCCGATCCATCTGGGCGAGGACATCCGACATGACCTCGGCTGCCCGTACATGGTTGGTGATCTCTTTTGAGCTGTAGATGGAACCTGCCTCCGAAAGGCGGAGCCGTACCTGGACCTGTTTTAATTCATACGGGCGCGGCTCTGCTTCCGGAGCGGCAGATGCCTGTCTGCCTGTTCCCATGTTTTCTTCTGCCATAACCTCCTCCTGTTCGTGATTGAAGTTCTACTCCACGATGATCTGTACCATCGTCCCCTCTTCAAGCCCTTCCAAAAGTTCAACAAGTTCTTCATCTGAGCGCAGTTCTTCAATATGCTCCTTCATATACGTGTCTGCCGCCTCAGCCATTTCTCTCTGCTCCTTTTCCATTTGTTCATACTCCTTCGCGTACTTATCCGCGTAAATGTCCCACAGTTCCTCTTCTGATTTTCCAATCAATTGGCCTTCACCTCCTCTACCTATAAGCTCCGCAGGTTCTGATTGTTTCCATGTATGATTTCTTTTGTAGAAAGAATTTCTGATTGTACAGTTGAAACGCTTAGGCACTCCGGCTCATAGCTCGGCAGCCAGATCCCACATGAGATATAGCACCAAATTTCTTGACATATCACAGTATTGGCTATAACATAAATACGTAATCTACGAATATATGAGGTGGTGCTATGATTATATTAAACATTAAGTTGAATCACGTTTACGGGTTTGATGATTTTCAGCTGAACTTCACCTATCCAAGGAAACTATCTGTTTCTCTCATCGGGGAAGAAGCCCTGGCAGGACGTGAACGGTTCCGGTATAAGAAAGCAATTATCCTGATGGGAACCAATGCCACTGGCAAGACCAGCCTTGGAAGGGCTCTTTTAAAGATCATCAGTTCTGTAAAAGAGGCGAATGAAGCATTTTTAAGAGATCTGTATTCAGGAGACCAGCCGGCTGAGTTTCTGGTTGATTTCGTCAATGAAGGGTATACTCTGCACCGTATCAAAGGGTCTGTGGAAGGCGAGGATGTGAACCTCCACTATTATTCTGCAGAGATTGGAGAAAAAGACTCCTATGAGATGGCAGTCGAGAAACTGATAGACCGGACCGCGGATCTTAACGGCAGCATTAAAGAGCTGAAAAAACGGGTTGGTGTACTTGAATATCGATTTGCCTACCCCGAAATCGAAACATCTCTTCGCGTAAGTGATGTAAAAAAGGATGTATTGCTTAAGACGCTAAGGGCTGTAATCGGAACCCTTGATCCAACGCTGACAGATATTTCTATTGCCAAAGATTTGAAGGATTCGTTTGTCATCCGGCGACGCAGCAAAGAGATCATTATACAGGAAGGGAAATTACTTAACAGGGAACTAATGTCCAGCGGAACTGCAGAAGGTATTGATGTAGCAGTCTTTCTGGCTTCCATGCTGTCAAAAAGGAACTGTTTCTACTACTGCGATGAACATTTTTCCTATATCCAAAGCGATATAGAAAAGCGAATCTTTGGATTGATGGTCGAACGACTTGGGGCAAATGAACAGCTTATTTTCACAACACACAATACAGATATGCTGAATCTGAATCTCCCGAAGCATACGTTTGCTTTCATGAGGAAAGAAATCGATGGCACAGATTATAAAGTAACAGTCTCTTTTGCGTCCGATTATCTAAAACGTCATACAGATTCTGTAAAGTGTGCCATGGAAAATGATGTTTTCGGATCTTTGCCTGATGATTCTCTTCTTGATGACCTGGAGGTGATCGAGCCATGAAGAAATGCATATATCTCACGGAGGGAGAATGTGAGGAGAAGCTGATCAGAGCTCTGAAAGAAAGGCCATCCCTTGTTTTGCCGGGGAAAGTAAAGAAGTTTAATGTTATCCAAAATGAACTGCCGGCATCGCTGCTGATGCAGTTTGACCCTGGAAGCATTGTTGTTCTTGTCTTTGACACTGACAAAGACGAAACAAGCCACCTAAGGAAGAATATCTCACTTCTGAAATCGTTGAGTTTTAAGGTCGAAATACTGACCATCTTACAGGTGTTGAATTTTGAAGATGAAATTGAACGGGCAACAGATGTATCGAAAGCTCAGGACCTGACAAGAAGCAAAACAATCAACGATTTCAAAAGTGCTGTGAACAGAATGAAGGATAAGGAATTTCGTAACGCGTTGAAGCGTCACAATCTGGATCTGGAAAAACTCTGGAATCAAAATCCGCCGAAGGCATTCCGGTTTATTTCTCAGGACTCAACAAGAGTGAAAGCGCGTTTATAGAAACCTCATCAGGCGGGCTGCGATTATGTTCCTATTTTGATTTTTCCACGTCGTGATCGTAAAAATGTTGGAGCGCTTAGGCGCTCCGACTCATAGCTCAGCGGCTAAGGCCTGCCTCTGAGGCATGGGCGGGGCTGCTGCGGCAAGCGCCGATCGTGCCTGCTCTTTCTTTTCCGCCAGCCGCCTTGCCATGCTCACAGGAGAAGGAACTTGGGGTGCGACAGCCAGGCCATGGCGTCCAGTGGCTCTTTCCTCCCTCCGGCCTGTTTCGTTCCCCTCAGCAAAACGAAGTCCTTTTTCCTCCGAAACGGCTTTCCGTTCATCCTCCACACTTTCTGCAGTAGCCTCATCGATACCGACAGCATCCATGCTCCCATGTTCGTCAAGGTTGAGAATGGCGTTGAGCTCTGTCAGACGCTCCAGCTTCTCGGCAAGTTCGGCTTCTTTTTCAAAAGGCTTCTCCACCTGCTCACGGGCAGTTTCCAGCTGATCCTGCAGGGTTTCCAGCTTGCGCTCTGCCCCCTCCAGCTGGCTGTCAATACTTCCCAGGACATTGTTGATCCTCTGAATGATGCCATAGGGATCCTTCCCCGCTTCGATCGGATAGCTGCATCTGCCCCGGACAGTCAGGATAAACTTCTGTGAAAAGGTGTCAAAGCCGGCCTCTATTGAGAAGCCTTTGTAGTCAGCAACCTTTCCGGAGGCACTGGCCATGCGCAGGGCGCTGCAGGCTTCGAGAAGCGCGGTTCCTGCCTCTTTTTTATCGATATAGACAGTCCCGTCGACTGTCATCTCAAAATCTTCGTTTTTGGATTCTTTGGAAGGATCTTTGGAATGCTGAAAAGCCGCGTATGTCTTCTGGTCTGCTTTCAGTACCGTGATCCGCTCTTTGACGGCGGCGATCTGCCGGGGATAGGTTCTCGCGATGTCTGTCTCCAGACGGTATTTCTGGGCTGTATGGTTGGCTTTTAAGAGCTTCAGCTTTGATACTTGGATATCGAGATCCATCTTTTCCCTGATGTGCGGGTTACCTGTACACAGCGCTTTTATTTCCGCGTAGTTGAGTACAGCCTCATCCACATCCTCACAGGCCCGGACCGGGGACTTGCTGGTCATGATCTGGGAGATGAACTTCTGCTTGTTTTCCAGCATCTGCCAGAGGTAACTGTCGAAGGTTCCCTCTGTGACATACCGGAAGATCTTCACCCTGGGGTTGCGGTTTCCCTGGCGGAGGATCCGCCCTTCCTGCTGTTCCAGGTCGGAGGGCTTCCATGGACAGTCCAGATGGTGGAGAGCGATTAGTTTATCCTGCACGTTCGTGCCGGCGCCAAGCTTAGGCGTGGAGCCAAGGAGGACCCGCACCTGACCGGATCGGACTTTCGCAAAAAGTTCAGCTTTCCTTGTCTCCGTATTCGCCTCATGGATGAAGACGACTTCTTCTTCCGGGATCCCCATGGCGACAAGCTTATTCCGGATGTCATCGTAGACATTGAAGCTCCCGTCCGCTTTCGGCGTTGACAGGTCGCAGAAGACCAGCTGGGTCAGGCGGTCTTCTTTTGTCTCTTCCCAGACGTTGAAAACATTCTTCACACAGCAATTGACCTTGCTGCCGGGATCATCCGGAAGCATGTCGTTGATCAGACGCTGGTCCAGGGCGCACTTCCTGCCGTCATTGGTGATCCGAAGCATATTGTCGATAGACGGATCCAGACGGCCTGCCCGCACACGCTCCGCCCTCTCCGCGAAGGAAGCCACCATATCCTTCTGGATCTGGCTGGGTTTTAAGACTTCATTGATGTATTCAGCCTCCGGTGTCGGGAGGTCAAGCATGTCCGCTGTCTGAACATCCGCGGCCTCCTTGAAGACCGAGATTAGTTCCGGGAGATTGAAAAAACGGGCAAACCGCGTTTTCGCACGGTAGCCCGTTCCTTCCGGCGACAGTTCGATGGCTGTCACCGTCTCCCCGAAAGAGGCCGCCCAGGAATCAAAATGCCCCAGGCCCATCCTCTGGAGGGTGTTGTATTGCAGATAGCGCATGACCGTATAGAGTTCGACCATGCTGTTGGAGACCGGGGTCCCCGTGGCGAAGGTAACGCCCCTTCCGCCGGTCAGTTCGTCCAGGTACTGGCATTTCATGAACATGTCGCTGGACTTCTGTGCGTCTGTCTGGGAGATGCCCGCGACGTTGCGCATCTTGGTGTACAAAAAAAGGTTCTTGTAAAAGTGGCTCTCATCTACAAAGAGCCTGTCCACGCCCAGCTGCTCGAAGGTCACAACGTCGTCCTTCCTTGTCTGGTCATTGAGTCTGGCAAGCCTCGTTTCCAGCATACGGCGGGTTTTTTCCATCTGTTTGATGGTATAGCGCTCTCCGCGCTCGTATTTGGCCTCATTGATCGCAGACGTGATGTCATCGATCTGTCCCTGGATCGAAGCTGCCTGCCGTTCCCTGGAAAGCGGGATGCGCTCAAACTGGCTGTGGCCGATGATGATGGCGTCATAATCCCCTGTCGCGATCCGGCTGCAGAACTTTTTCCGGTTGGCAGGCTCAAAGTCCTTTTTGGTCGCGACGAGAATATTTGCTGCCGGGTACAGGCGCAGGAAATCCGCTCCCCACTGCTCTGTCAGGTGGTTCGGCACGACATAGAGGCACTTCTGGGCAAGACCGAGCCGCCTCGACTCCATGCCGGCAGCGACCATCTGGTATGTCTTGCCGGCGCCTACGCAGTGGGCCAGAAGGGTGTTGTCCCCGTAAAGGATGTGGGCAACCGCGTTTTTCTGGTGCTGCATGAGGGAAATTTCCGGCGTCATGCCTGCAAAACGGATGTGGCTGCCGTCGTACTCCCTGGGGCGCACGCTGTTGTAGATCTCGTTGTACTTCGCGACAAGAGCTTCCCTGCGTCCCATATCCTGGAAGATCCACTCGCGGAAGGTATCCCGGATCAGTTCCTGCTTCTGCTGGGCCAGCATGGTCTCCTTGCGGTTGAGGACGCGGCGCTCGGAGCCGTTTTCGTCCTGGATGATGTCGTAAATTTTGGTATCCCGCAGGTTCAAGGCATCTTCCAGAAGCCTGTAGGCATTAACGCGGGATGTTCCGAAGGTATTCCGGACAATGGTATTCCCAAGATCACGGGTCTTGCCGGTCACCTGCCACTGGCCAGTGATGGCAGCGTATTTGACCGTGATCTCGCCGCCAAGGAAGTACCTTGGCGTGTGGAATGTCTCCCCCATGAATTGCGTGATGTACGCAGGGTCGATCCAGGTCGCGCCGAGCCTCACTTCGATCTCGGAGGCATCCAGTTGCCTGGGCTGGACCTTTTCCAGGGCCTGCACATTTACCGAAAAACGGAGATCCGCTTCTGCGGCAGCTTTCGCGGTCTTCAGCTTCTCGCGGACATTTCCGGACAGGTATTCGTCCGAGGTCTCCCAGTTCCCGTTGGAAGGGTTTTCAAAAATGACCCCTTCCAGATCCTGGATGATCTCATCTCTGTCCTTCCCGCAGAGCTGCCCCATGTAGGCAAGATCCACCCTGGCTTTTTCCCCGATGGAAACAGCCAGAGCCTCACTGGCCGTTTCCACGGATGTGACTGGCACGGCCCGGCGGATCGTCCTCTTGGTAAAAATATCCGCTTTCCGTTCCAGCTCCCCATGCTCATTCAGGATCTCGAGGGAACACAGGAGGCAGTAGGAGGAATCCTGGGAAAAGGCGCGCTTGTTTGCCGTGCTGCTGATCAGGCCGAACCGTTCCTGGAAACGGTCATAGTCTGTGCTCAGCTTTTCCTGCTGTGCGCGGATGGACGCGTCATCCGCGTCCTCCATCTGCAGGTCGAGGAGTCGGCGGGTCGTATCACGAAGGCCGATCATCCCGCGGATCCGATCCGATGTCGCCGCTGGCAGGTCAACCGGTTCCATCCGGGAATTTTCGCGGAAATAAATCCTGCCCTCCACCTCCGTAAAAGAATAGTTCCGGACAGCCGGGTCTGCCGGGATGCTTCTCACAGATTCCTGGACAAGGTCGTCATCGGTGATCTCAACTTCTGTAATACTGCCTTCAATTCTGCTAAGGGCATCCTGCAGGCTGGTTTCCAGGTCCCTGTCTTCAAAGGGCAGTACGGTCGTTTCCTCCTGGCCAAACTGGTTGGTCTTCTTTTCAAGCCGCCCCAGGACCATCTCCGGATGCAGAGCAAAGTAGGCGTTGATCTCATGCCCATCCGGAGTCCGGGAAAGCTGCGTCCAATCCGGCATCTCCAGGACTGCCCGATCCCTTTTCTGGAAAATGAGGATATCTGCCACAACATCTGTCCCGGCATTTCGCCGGAATGCGTTATTGGGAAGGCGGACGGCCCCCAGGAGGTCCGCCCTCGCGGCGATATACTGGCGGACCGATTCACCGCGCTTGTCCATGGTGCCGCTGGAGGTGATCACTGCCACTACGCCTCCCGGGCGCACCAGATCCAGGGATCTAGCGATGAAATAGTCGTGGATCAGGAAATTCTGGCGGTCATAGCGGCGGTCAGCCAGCTTATAGTTTCCAAAAGGGACGTTCCCGATGACTGCATCGAAGAAGCTGTCCGGAAACTGCGTTTCCTCGAAGCCCTGGGCGGCGATGGGGTTCTTCTGGTAAAGCTGCCTCGCGATCCCTGCAGAGATCCCGTCCAACTCCACGCCGTACATCCGGATATCCTGCATGCTGTCCGGGACCATACCCATGAAATTGCCGATGCCGCAGGAAGGCTCAAGGACGTTGCCTCCCGAAAGCCCCATCCGCGCCAGCGCCTCATACATGCTCCGGATCACCATGGGCGGAGTATAGAAGGCATTCAGGGTGGAAGCCCTCGCCGCGCGGTATTCTTCCTCTGTGAGTATTTCTTTGAGCTGTGCGTACTCGGCTGACCAGGCAGCGTTGTTTTCATCGAAAGCCTGGGGGAGACCGCCCCAGCCGACATAGCCGGAAAGGATCTCCTGATCTGCGGGCGATGCCAGCGCATTTTCAGCCAGCAGCCTTTTCAGGGTGCGGATCGCCTCCAGGTTTGCGCGGAAGTTTTCTTTTGGGGAGCCTGCGCCAAGGTCATCATTGGTGATACGGTAATTGATGAGGTCTGCTACAGAGACAGGTGCTTGCGGTACTGGGGAATCTGCAGCAACGACAGGTACCTGCGGCACTGGGATGTCTGTAGTTGCAACATGTGTCTGCTGTACTGAGTGGTCTGCAGATTCATTGATGATCTCAATGATCTCACCGTTGACCATTTCTACGGCATCGGCTGTGAAGGTTTCAACAGTAGCTTCAACAGTTCCGTCCTCTATGGTACCTGCAGTCACTTCTGGAGGAGCCGACATTTCCTGTTTTTCATCTGTGCTGCTTTCGACAAGATCCGTCTCTGATTCAACGAAAGACTCATTAGCTTCGGCTGTTTCAGCCTGGAAAACACTTTTCTTCGGAGTAGCAGGTATCACATCTACAGCAGCACCTGCGTCCTCTTGGAATTCCTCTGGCAGGTCTTCTTCACGGATCTGGACAAATCCATCCCCATCACTGCCCGGTTCCGCCTCCCATCCATTTACCAGGCTGAACAGGGACATCTGCTCCGGCCGTCCAACTACATCCGCCTGTGTTTCCACCTTCTGCGGGAAGATCGTGTAGAGTCCTTCCGCGTACTGGTGGAGCATGGAAAGGATAGCGGACCTCTGTTCATAGCGGTCTTCGGTGGCAGGAAGTGCTGTCAGGACTTCATCCATACGGGCAAGGATCTCTTCCAGGCCTCCTTCTTTTTCCATGCCTTCGTAAACCGCGTCCCTGATATGATACAGGTCGGTTCCCTCCGGCCATGGGCGCATCACATCCTCAGGGAGGCGGCTGTAGAATGATACGATCTCGGAAGCCATTTGCCTGCGCTCATAGGCAGGCATTTTCTCATAATCCGAGGCCTTCAGATATTCATTTCTGTCCAGAAGATGCTCGATCCGCTGCTCGACCTGGTTCCATCGCAGTGTGACTTTGCTTGCGGGATCAGTCAGATCTCCCCTGGTCAGCGTAAGCCCTTTTGCGTTGTAGTCCGCAAAGGAATCATCCGCGCCGGAAAGGGCATGGCTCTGCCCGCCGGTTCCATAGCGTTCGCGCAGAAAATCCGTCCTTTCTTTCCTGTCCTCATGGGTCAGGAAAAAAGAGTAGATCGCAAGCCGGCCGTCCTCATAGACGGCATGGTTAGATATGAAGCTGTCGATCTCATCCTGGGTGATGAAGGTGGGCAGATCCGTTTCCCATGCGAAGCCCTCCCTGGCCGCATAGGGGACAGCATCCTGCCTGAGCCTGCGGTACTGGGCAGCGACAAGATCCGGTTTGTAAAAATTGAACCGCATAACCTCCGGATTTTCCTTATAGGCGAGTGCAAGGCCTTCCAGGCGTTCGCACAGGTCTTCCAGAAAGGCAGGATCCACAAGGTGGGAAGCTATGTTTTTTTCAACATCCTGGAACCCTCCCCGGAAGATAGAAGAGTCTTCAAAGACGATGTCGCTGACCCCCTCCGAAAGATCCCTTTCCATGTAGGCGAGAACGCGGGAGTGCTCCAGCAAGGCATTGTCCCTCGCAGCGTCCAGAACGGCCTGCGGCGCATACTCGCCCTGCCGCAGTAGCTCTCCGATCCGTCCGGCGACATCCTCCCAGGACAGGAATGCTTTATTCATGAGATTGTCTTTTACCGAATGCCCCTCCGCCACCTGGAAGCCCAGTTCATCGAACCAGACAGAATAATCCTTCCCGCCGATCACAATGCCTTTGCCGCCTGTCCTGTATTCCCTTTTCAGAAAGCTGACATGTTCTTCCATGGACCGTCCCGGATCCGCCATGTAATCGAAGATGATCCTGAGCTGGCTCCTTTCCTGGTTGCTGCCGGTCCGCAGGATGGTATCAATGACATCCGCGTCGATGGCGATCTGCCCCGCATAGAGGGCTGCCTGGCGCTCCTCGATCGCGCGGATCTGGGTAGGGACAGAGGGGAGTTTCGGCAACGACAAAGCGGAGGCCATTTCAGCCTCCGCTTCGGTCATTGGATCTTCTTCAATTTCTGAACTGTCTGTCAGCTGTACACCAACTCCTCCAAGACGGTCTCCTCGGCGATCCGGTTCAGCTGGTTCATGTGCTGCACCCAGCCCATCTGGTCCTGAGCTTTGTCGGGTGCCGGATGGCTCATCAGGAGCCGGTTCACGATCTCGTCCATCCTCGCTTCCGCGTCCCGGTCGACCTGCCGCAGGTGCTCCTGCAGCTTCCCTGCCATCAGCAGGCCTGAATAACGCACGCTCCTGTGTTCCTTCAGGTAAGACTTCCTCAGTCTCCCGTATCTCCCGATCGGCTCGTCCGATCCTTCCGCCATCTTCCCGATCACCAGATTCGGGAACAGGTAATC
>CAMKEX010000025.1 GCA_946411695.1 uncultured Lachnospiraceae bacterium | reverse complement strand
CGCATGAAACCCGATACGATTCTGGCAGGACTGCGTCTGCGCATGCCGGGATGAAGACACCCGATCCGGCATAGACAGGCGGATGCCGGAGAGGCTTCCGCCTGTCTATGCCGGGGTACTGACACTCAATACTGCATTAGGTACATGTTAGAATACATGTTAGAAATGACTTCGACAACGCGTGCCGGGGCGCGGAACAGCATCCTGACAAAAAATCAGAGAAAGACCTCGTTTTCAGCCCGCCGGGCGTAATTCTGCTCCAGCATGCGGGTATGGGACAGCATGATCGGGTCGTCAAAATATTTGGCGCCTTCGGGGCAGGCTTTGACGCAGGCCTGGCACTTGATGCAGATTCCGGTGACAGTCCTGCAGTCCTCCGGACTGATCGAACCCATGGGACATACCCGGGCGCAGATCCCGCAGTCATTGCAGCTGTCTGCAGTTTTGGGCTTTGCCTTGAGGAAATTGGCAGGCGTGCCGTCCTCCTGCAGAGGCCTGTAATAGGAGGGGACGGGCTCGATCCCCTTTACGGCGACCGGAGCCGGAATCTCTGCCATCCCATCCTGATCCCCTTCTTTTATCCCTTCTATTTTCACAGCTATATCTTCCGCGAAACGGCGGATGACCTGCAGATCATTTTCATCCGGCCTTCCGGCGGCGAGCTTTTTGGAAAAGACGTGCTCCGCCACGAAGGCTGCGCCCGCGATCGTGTGAAAACCGTGCTGCTCCAGTTCGATCCGCAGCTCGATCAGGGCGTTGTCAAAGCTGCGGTTGCCGAAGGTGACGACCGGAACAGCCAGGGCGCCGTTTCCTTCAAACAGTGTCTGCACAGCGGGCAGGATCTTGTTGGGGATCCTGCCGGCATAGACCGGCGTCCCGAAGATGACTAATTGGCCGGCTTCAAATTTTCTGACTTCCTCTCTTGCCCCGGGAAGGGTGAAATCCACTTCGCGCACCGGCAGGCCGGCCTTTCGCGCGATCCCGTCCGCTATTTCCATGACTGCTCTTTTGGTACTGCCTGTAGGACTGAAATATACTGCCGCGATCCCTTTCATTTTCATGTCAGAATTCTCCTTGTTCATCGGGTTATGAAGATATGCTATAATGGTTTAACTTGCAATAGGCAACATAATTATATAAAAGCTGTTTTATCAGCGGACCCTTCTCTTTCACGAAATGCTTTTCCTTTTGACGAATTGCTTTTCCCTTTCACGGATTGCTTTTCCATTGAAAGAGCGGGAAATGCCTTTTCTGATGACAGTCTGTTTTCGATGACAGTCTGTTTTCAGGGATAGTCCGTCTTTACTGTATTGTTTGTTTACGATTATAGTTGTTTATGATTATAGTTTGTTTTCGTTTTGTTTTCATTAAAAGGTAAAACAGCCTGTAAGGATAACCGGAGAAGTAAAAATGTCAAATAATAACAGGCGGAAGGCAGCAGAGGGTCATGACAGAATCAGAAGATCCCGCCGGAAGGCATATCTGCTGACAGTCGTATTTACACTGGTCATTGTGGTTATATTGAATCAGCGGCTGGGAATGTATCCGTTTGGGGATCATCATCTGTGCTATTCGGATGCGGATCAGTATTACGGGTTTTACGGATATCTGATGAGCACATTCTTTTCCAGGAACAATCTCTTTTATTCCTGGAGCATGGCTCTGGGAAACGGAATGCTCAGCACCTACGCATATTATACTGCAAGCCCGCTCAATCTGCTCCTGGTCTTCTTCAGGAAGGATCTGATGCTTGGAATGCAGGTGATCGTGTTCATCAGAACCTTTCTCATATCCCTGAGTTTCTGCACGCTGCTCAATTACTGCAGTCCGGGACGTGAAGTAGAAAAAGCGATCCTGTCCGCTTCTTATGCTTTTATAGGCTATACCGCCTTTTACGCATGGAATGCCTCGTGGATGGACGGGGTCGCCCTTCTGCCTCTGATGGTCCTGGGCCTGAAAAAGCTGCTTGACCGCAGGCAGAAGCTCTTTTATATCCTGATCCTCGCGCTTGCTGTCTTTTCAAATTTTTATATCGGATACATGCTCTGTGCGGCGAGCCTGGTTTTTTATCTGATCTATTGTATGAATTTCCGGGACGGAAGGGCTTCTGTTGTGCGCAGGCTGAAAGGGACTTTTTATCGCTATGCGGGATCGTCCATACTTGGAGTCTGCCTGACAATGGCACTGGTGCTGCCGGCTTATCTGGGAATTCCCAAAGAGAGAAAAAAGGAACTGGTAACGATGGGGTCTGTGATCCTGCCCCAATTCAAACCGAACGAGTTCTTTTCCATGTTTTTCAGCGGCACAGCCCTGCTGGAAGATTCGGCGGATAATTTCCCGGTCATATTTGTCGGAATCCTGCCCTTTGTGCTGGTGCTGGTATATTTTCTGAACAGAAAGATCAGAACCGACGAAAAGATCCGCACAGCGGTCATGCTGCTGATGCTCGTGATCTCCTTTGAGATCCCCTTTATCAATACCGCTTGGCATGGTTTTTCAGTCAATCACTGGTTCAATTTCAGATATTCCTTTGTATTCAGCTTCATGATGCTTCTGATCGCCTACCGGTCGCTGACGAAACTGCCTGAAAAACGCAGAACCATACTTGCGGCAGGGGGAGTTTTTCTGCTGATCGCCCTGCTGGTATTTGTTGTTTTCAGGACAGACAGGATCCGCCTGGCTGCCGTCCCCCTGGCAATTGACCTGGTGTGCGGGATCGCGGGAACAGCCCTGCTCTGTGTCTGTTATTACGGGAGGGCAGAGCACCGTGCGCCCCTGCGGATGCTCCTTTGCCTGCTGATCATCGTGAATGTTTCCTGCAACGCGGTCATCGTGACGGGCAGCGGAACGGAGGCAAAGAGCGTCCGGGAAATCCATGCGGAACAGGAGAAAATAGAGAGGGCAAAGCAGTACTGCGCAGACGGCACGATCACAAGAATCGGAAGGAGCAGTCCTTTGGGGCGGTGTGAAGCATCCATGTTTGCATTTGCGGGCGTGGAGAACTATGCTTCCACCGAAAACCGGACGACCTTGAGGATGCTCAAAAGGCTTGGTCTCGGGCACAGGCTGGTATGGTCGGAGTATACCAGGCATGCTCCGCGCAGCACGGATGATTTTCTGGGGATCAGATATATTCTCTATGATTATGAACTGAAGGACAAACCCTATGAGGTGCTGGACACTGTCAACGGCACACAGATCTTTGAGAATCCTGATGCCCTGTCCCTGATCTTTGAGACACGAGAACTGTATGAGGATGATGAAAGAGACAACGATTTTGAATTTCAGAACGGCTTCTACCGGTCCTTTGACAGGGACCGGCTGATCGATGCAGATATTTTTGAGAAGGCAGAGTATGACATGGAAGTGTCGGAGGCCGGCGAAAACTGCCTTGCAAAGATTACCATTGAGGCATCTCCTTCAGACTTGTTCTACATGCAGCTTCCTGAAATGAAGCGGATGGATGAGCTGAACTACAGATCCTCCCTGCACAATTACCTGGGCGATAAGGAAATGGAATATACGTCTGCCAGAGACATTTACTCCCTTGGCAAGCCGGACGAGGAAGGAAAGATCGTCGCTGAGATCGGACTGGACAGCGCCTCGGACCGTCTCGGGATCGAGATCTACAGGCTGCGGGAGGATGTGCTCTCCGCATATGTCAGACAGATCCAGAAAGACCAGTCCGTCGATGTGGAGGAGATCACCAGTTCCCATCTGAAGTTTGAATCCGACAGACAACAGGATGCTCTCTACACATCCTCGATTCCTTACGACAGGGGATGGCGGGTGACAGTGGACGGCAGGAAGGTGAAAACGCAGGAAAATGCCGGCTGCTTCCTCTCATTTCCCGTGGAAGCAGGAAAACATACGGTTGAACTGAGATACCGTCCAGAGGGCCTGGGAGCCGGGATCGCCGTCTCCGTGCTGACCCTCCTGATACTCGTCATATCGGAATATGCCGCAAGGCTCTCTCGCAACGGAGACAGAAATGCCAGTAAAAACAAAAACAGGAAAAAAGCCCGCCCTCACAAAAGAGGAAAAACGCAGGAAAGAACTCGCCCTGCAGGTAATTGAGCGGCTGAAAGCAGAGTACCCGGTCGCGGAGTGTACGCTGGACTATGAAAAGGCCTGGCAGCTCCTGGTGAGCGTCCGCCTGGCCGCCCAGTGCACCGACGCCCGTGTAGACCAGATCACACCTCTGCTGTACGAAAAGTTCCCGGACGTGGCGGCACTTGCTGCCGCGGAACCGGAGGAAATCGAAGAGATCGTCCGCCCCTGCGGCCTGGGCCGCAGCAAGGCCCGCGACATCAGCGCCTGCATGCGCGTCCTGCACGAGCAGTACGACGACCATGTGCCGGAGACCTTCGAAGAACTCCTGGCCCTGCCCGGCGTCGGCCGAAAGAGCGCAAACCTTATCATGGGCGATGTCTTCGGCAAGCCTGCCATCGTCACCGACACCCACTGCATCCGCCTCTGCAACCTGATCGGCCTCGTCGACAACATCAAAGAGCCGGCAAAGGTAGAGCGCGAACTCTGGAAGATCATCCCGCCGGAAGAGGGCAATGACCTCTGCCACCGCTTTGTACACCATGGCCGCGCCGTCTGCGTCGCCAGACGCCCCCAGTGCGCCGCCTGCTGCCTGCGCGACATCTGCCGCCACGGCTTAGAAGTGTCAGGGGGACGGTTCCTTTGACAACTTTTCAATCGGGAAAGTGCCACCGAGGGGTGTCACCGGGGACGGTTCCTTTGACAAACCTGAGTTATCAGGTTTGTCAAAGGAACCGTCCCCATGACACCCCGTCCCCATGACACCCCCGTCCCCCATAGGAGAATCGAAGATATGAAAATGATCGATTACCTGGATAAAGACCGCGATAACGTGATGAACGGGCTCCGCACCGCTTCGACTCCTGCCGATGCGCAGAAGATTCTGGAAAAGGAGGCCGACCGCCTGCTCCTGCAGTACAATGAGGACTGCAGCAGTGTGCGCATGCGCGATGCCGCGGCAGGGATGATCCAGGCTCTGCGCAGCAGCGTCCCGCTTCTTGACACCATGGGGGAACCCCGTGTCTGGCGCCGGGACGGGAATGAGGCCGGGACCGGATCCGGCGGCAGAAATCTGTCACATATCCTGCTCGGGATCGGTATTGTGCTGACGGCCGCAGCTTTTGCGGTTCCTGCGCTCACGGCGGGCGGGACTGCTGCCATGGGAGCGCTCCTGAAGGGGCTGATTCTTCCTGTGGCGGGCGGCGGGTGCATGTATTTTGCCGGAAAAACCTCGGCGACGGAAACCCGGATTGGCATAGGCAGCACGAAAAATGCAGGATCCGGCAGCGCAGGCGCTCCGGCCCAGCGCATAGAGATCACCATCGACCCTGAGAAACTCTGGTCTTCTCTGCGGGGAGCTGTCATGGTCATTGACCGCAACCTTGAGATCGCGGGAGAAGAGGAAAAGTACGCGCTGCAGAAGGAACTTTCCGCAGCTGTAGGCGCCAAAGGAATCTCGGCAGAGGAGATCGAACTGTTTTCCGGACTCCTGGAAATGGCGGACGCAGACAGCCCGCAGATGGCTGCTGACATCCGCTATTACCTTCACAAAAAGAATGTTGATGTCCTCCCCTGGAGCGTGCAGAACGCCGCCTGGTTTGAGATGCTTCCCTCCATGCCGGGGAGAGCAGCGGCATCAAAGTCTGATTCAGCGAAGGAAGACGCCGTCATGACGATCCGCCCGGCGCTCGCGCAGGACGGAAAGCTTTTGAAAAAGGGGACGGCTGTCCGATGAGGGAGCAGACAGAGGAGACCGAGGAGGAGGAGACACAGAACCGTCCCCTGTCTCCTCTTGCCTCCTCTTCACCCATATGAAACATGTGAGGTTTTATAATGGATCGCTATTATGGGTTTGATCTGGGTGACGCGGAGAGCGCGGTCACCTATCTGAAAAAAGATGAAAAAGGCGAGCCGCATGTGGTTCCTGTCCGCGAGGCAGGAAGCTTTATCACAGCCTATGCCCGTCTGCGCACTGGAGAGCTTCTGATCGGCGAGGAGGCCTGTTACACTCCGGATGCTGTGGAGCGCAGGCTTCGCTTTAAGAGCCGTTTTCTCAGGGATCCCTCCAGCGCGCGCGACGTCAAAAGCTTCGCGGGCGGCGTCCTGGGCGAGCTGTATATGTCCGGCGGTCTGATCAAGGGAGAGGACTGCTGTTTCTACATAGGATGCCCGGCGGGCTGGGACCGCTCCCAGCGCGAACGCTACCGCGAGATATTTGAGGCTGCCGGCTATCCTCCCGTGAGGATCATCTCCGAGTCCCGGGCAGCACTGATCAGTGCCTGCCAGTCCCGTCATTTTCAGGTCGGCTACGACATCCTTTCCCGCCCTGTTCTTGTCGTGGATATGGGTTCTTCGACGACGGATTTCGCCTATATCAGCAGCGGCCGCGAGATAGAACTGCAGACAGCGGGAGAAGTTGCCCTGGGCGGCGGCATCATGGATGAACTGCTGCTGGACGCCTCCGTGGAGGCCTCTGCGGACCGTGAAGAGATCCGCAGAGTTTTTGACCAGAGTCCGCCCTGGCGCACATACTGTGAGTTTGCGGCCCGCAGATTAAAAGAAAAATACTTTTCCGATGAGGACTACTTCAGCCGGAACGGCTGCACGCAGACCGTGACGATTGTGAGCACCAGAAGGCTCCGCCTGCAATTGAAAATGGACGCGGAACTGGCTGAGCGTATTCTGGAGGAAGCGGCGCCGCAGCTGGCCGGCAGATCCTTTCACGACGTTTTTGCCGCAAGCCTGCAGGAGATCCGGCGCAGCCTGCAGGGCCAGCAGGAAAAGAAAAGCGGAAAAGATTCCGCAGAGGAAAGCGGAGGACACGGGCGTCTGCCCGAGCTTTTGTTCCTCACCGGCGGTGTCTCCAGGATGCCTGCCCTGCGCGCGTGGTGCCGGGAGGCATTTCCCGAGGCGATCGTCATCACCGGCGCGGAGCCTGAATATTCCGTTTCCAGGGGCCTTGCCTACAGCGGCCGGGTAGACGAAGAGATCCGTGCCTTCCGCCAGGAAGTACGGGAACTCGTGGATTCCAGCACGGTGGAGCGCATCGTCGAGGAACATGTAGAGGACCTTTTCCACCGGACCGTGGACACGCTGGTGGAACCTATCCTGCGCAACGCCGCTATCCCTGTCTTTGAGCGCTGGCGCAGCGGAGAGATCCGCCGCCTCTCCGATATTGACGGGGAGATGGAACGTGAGATCGACGCCTGGCTCCATTCCCCGGAGGCAGCAGAGCTCCTGGTAAAACCGATCACAGCCTGGCTGCGCCCGGTCGCCTACCGGCTTGAGGAATATACCATGCCCATCTGCGTGCGCCACAATGTTCCCTACCGCGCCCTCAGCCTGACATCCTATCTCTCTCTTGCCGAGATCGACGTCCACGTCAATGCGCGCGACGTTTTTGCGGTGGAGGAACTCACCTGGATGGTCAATACCATCATTTCCATCCTGGTGGGCCTTTTGTGCGGAGGCAGCGGCATCGCCCTTATCTCCAGCGGCATCTCCGGCATTGTCGCCGGCGCCATGCTCACCCTTCTCCTCCTCTTCCTGGGACGTGAGAAGATGGAATCCGCTGTCATGCACATGGAGATCCCCGGCCTTGCGCGAAAGCTTGTCCCCCGCGGCTACTTCGAGTCCCGCATGGAAAAAATCAGCGGCGAAGTCAAAAAGACTTGCTTCGAGACCATGGAAAAAGACAAGAGCGAGGAAGTCTCCCGCCGCATGATCGGTGAGATTTCCACTCAGATCGAGGAGTGCCTTATGCGGATGGCGGAGGTTGTGGAGATCCCTCTTGGATAAAAATACCGCCGGGAGAAATACCGCATAATCTCCGCCGGGTAAGGTTGGATGCAATGAGCTCCGCTGACCGGTTCCTGCATGACAGATTGATATATTCTGTACTGGAAAATATGTACTGGAAAAGAAACCGGAAAGCTTTGGAAGAATATATAAGGAGAAGGTATAATTATGTTTCGTGAAATGAGACGGAAAGGACAGCAGATTTCATTAAAGGAGTGTGCGGAGATTCTCTCCCGCGCAAAGACCGGTGTGCTGGGGCTTCACGGAGATGACGGCTATCCATACACCGTGCCTGTCAGCTTTGTCTACACGCCGGGTCCAGGAATCGAAGAGGAGTGTGCGCTGGAGGAAGGCGTGCATGCAAAGAGCATCCCCACGGGAAGTCTGGGAACGATCGGATTCCACTGTGCGAAGACCGGTCATAAGATCGACTCCATTCTGCGGGATGAGAAGGTTTCCTTTACAGTGGTCGCCCTGGACGAGATCATGCCCAGAGAGCGCACAACGAAATTCTGCAGCGTAATAGTCTTCGGAAGAGCCAGGATCCTGGAGGGCGAAGAAAACCTCCGCCGCGCGGCCAACGCGGTCGGCGCCAAGTATTCTGCGGGATATGAGGATCTGTATAAGGAAGAGACCGAAGATACAATCCGCAGAGGGACTCTCTGCTGTGTGGAGATTGAAATTGACCACATGACTGGCAAGATCGGCAAGGAACTTCTGAAGGAAAGAAATCTGGCGAAAAAAGAACAGTAATCATGATCGTTCATTGTTCTGCGCTCTGAATTTAAACATCATTTTGGGCAATCATTTTTTTGAGCAGTCAGCATTTTGATCATCAGTACGAAAACATCAGTTTGAAAAGGAAAAAAGCAATGAAAACACTCAGAGTATATGATATCAACCTCTCTCCGGAGACACAGCCCATGGACACCGAGCTCGGTGCGGATTACCGCCGTGTGACAACAATGCTGTACACACTCGCTGCGAGGGGGGCCGACGCAAAGTATCTGAACCTGCACAGGGATTCCCTTCTTTTCATGGAGAGTCCCGCTGTGCAGCAGATCATGCGCACCGACGGTATGGATGGATTCCCCTGCATGACTGCGGATGAAGAGATCGTCCTCACCGGCCGCTATCCCACCAATGAAGAGATCCTGGAGCAGCTGGACGCCGATATGCTGGAACTCCTTGCCAACCCTGCCGGAGCATTTGCCGGGAGCGGCTGCAACGGCGTATGTTCTTCCTGCCACAGTTCCTGCGGCGTACCGACGGCGCAGCCTCAGGCATGATCGACTGGAGAAAACAAGATTGAAAATGAAAAGATCACGGTTTCTGAGAGCTGTTTCCCTGCTGCTGCTCTGCGCTATGCTGGCAGGATGTGCACAGGCCGGAAAGACCGGGGAACAGGAGAACATCGGAAAGACCGGGGAGACAGGGCAGGAGACGGGCAATGCAGACACCGGGACCAGTAAGGGCACAGAGACAGCCGGAACCGCGATGAGCAGCACCGGGAGTTCAGCGGCACAGGCAGCCGCCGCAGAGGGAACTGCCGGGGAGAGCGATTCTGCTTTCGCTGCAGACACGGCAAAGCCCGGAGCAGGGGAATTTTCAGAGCCCCGTGAGGAGGCACTGACGGAGCAGCAGAAGACGGAAAAAATGATCCGCGAATATATACAGACCCTGTCCCTGGAAGACAAAGTCAGTGGCCTTTTTATCATCACGCCGGAAGCCCTGAGCGGTTACGAACAGGTGACCGAGGCGGACGGGCAGGTGCAGGAAGCCCTTAAGGTCTATCCCCTTGCAGGGCTGATCTTCTTTTCCCAGAACATACAGAGCCGGGAACAGGTGCAGCAGATGCTGGCACTCACAAAAGAGTGGGGAAGCGCCCGGTTAGAAGGAGACAATGCGGACCCTGCCGCTGCGGAGGACACTGCCGCAGATCTCTCGGATGCGGAAACTGCGCATAGAACGGGAATTTCCGTCCCTCCCTTCCTCGCTGTTGACGAGGAGGGCGGAATCGTTGCGCGCATCGGAAACAGCTCGATCGATGTTCCCTATGTGGGAAGCATGGGAAGTGTCGGCGCAGGCGGAGACCCGGAGGCGGCATACGAAGCCGGCTGCACGATCGGCGCCTATCTGCAGGAACTGGGCTTTAATCTGGATTTTGCCCCCGATGCGGATGTGCTGATCGATCCCGGAAATGTGACGATCGGAGAACGCTCTTTCGGCAGTGATCCGGAACTGTGCGGCCGGATGGTTCACCGCTACGTGGACGGGCTCCACGAGTACGGGATTGCATCCTGCATTAAGCATTTCCCCGGCCTGGGAGATACTGAATCCGATACCCACACCGGCAGCGCATGGTCCTCCAGGACCATAGAGGACTATCGCGGCGCAGAGTTTCTTTCCTTCGGAGGCGGCATAGATGCCCAAACAGAGATGGTGATGATCTCTCACCTGAGTAATTCCGAACTGTCCGGTTCGGATATCCCCGCCTCCCTCAACAAAACGATCATCACAGATATTCTCCGCGGAGAACTGGGCTATGACGGGATCGTGATCACAGATTCCCTGCGTATGGGAGCTGTGACAGAGCGCTATGAAAGCGCGGAGGCAGCCGTGACTGCCGTCCAGGCGGGAGTGGATATCCTGCTCATGTCCGCCGACTTTTTCGCCGCCCGCCGGGGGATCATCGATGCCGTCAGGGACGGGCGGATCAGCGAGGAGAGGATCGACGAATCCCTCTTCCGCATCCTTCGTGCGCGGGCTGCCCTCAAATGAGACACAGGGGACGGCTTTGGTGAGTCACGAGGGACGGTTCTGTCTGACTCATTTCCAGGGAAATGAGTCAGACAGAACCGTCCCCGGAGACTCACCGGAGCCGTCCCCTTTTGATCAGGCACCGTACAGGTACGCAAATCCCTTAATCGATTCGCTGGATCGATTCGCGCAGGCGGGTCTGGTATTTTATTGTAACTGAGAGTATAATAGACATCGGTAAGGTCACTATCGGGCAAATAATCGGATTGATTCATCAGGAAGAGATTTCTGAACAGGGATCAGTCCGGGGACAGTCCGATGAGTGCCTTTTTTATTGCCGGCTTTCAAGCCGGCCCGCAAAAATGCACAGACGATCATTTGAGTACCGGAGCAGATTCTGCTCCGGCTTTTTTTATTCTTCATCGTGTAATACCCGTGTCTTCAGACTTGGGATACACGGGCGAAAAGGGAAACCCGCTGCATCGCGCAATACCCGCGGCTGAGTCTTGATTGGAGGAGGTCATGAGGAGGTCATAAAGAAAAAACATGTATTATTTCACAGCCATGCACACAGACGCCGGCAGGCGGAAAAAGATGAATCAGGACTCCATGCTGGTTCTGGAGGCGCAGACAGACCGGGGAAATATACTGTTCGCTGCCGTATGCGACGGTATGGGCGGGCTGTCAAAGGGCGAGACAGCAAGTGCGGCCATGATCCGGGCCTTTGAGGGCTGGTTCAGGGATGACCTGCCCGCGCTCATTGATCAGATGCGGGCAGGGGCGCTCGCAGAGGACCGGCTGCGGGACCAGTGGACCTGTCTGATCGAAGGAACGAGCCGGCGCATCGAGGCCTACGGCAGAGATCTGCATATTGAACTTGGGACGACGGCATCGGCCGTCCTGCTCTGGGGAGGGGACTATTATACCCTCAATGTCGGAGACTCGCGGGTCTATCTGCTTTCGGACCGGATCTGCCAGCTCACAAAGGATCAGACCTATGTGCAGAGGGAACTGGATGCCGGGAGAATGACCTATGAAGAGAGTCTGACGGACCCCATGCGCAATGTGCTCCTGCAGTGTATCGGTGCAGGCGGGGCGGTAAGCCCTGCCTTCAGCCACGGGAAAACGGCTGCAGGCCAGGTATTCCTGCTTTGCAGCGACGGATTCAGACACGTCATTTCGCCGGAGGAATTCTATCAGGCCTTTTATCCTCCCCGCATGACAGGGGAAGACGTTATGGAGCAGAGCATCGTAGATCTGACGCGGCTGAATATGGAACGCGGGGAGAATGACAATATCAGTGCCATCCTTGTCAAGATCCTCAGGATATGAACAGGTCGATGATAAAAGCCTGTTTTGCCGGGGTTCTCAGAACATGAAAAAAACGATGAAAAAAGAGGCGGTACAGGCAGGACTGCCTGCTGCCGGGAGAGGAAAACTATGCTGGAAGTCGGAAGCCTGCTGGACGGGAAATACAAAATTCTGAATGAAATAGGCCGCGGAGGGATGAGTGTGGTCTATCTCGCTTTAAACGAGAGGGCCAACAAGACCTGGGCGGTCAAGGAGGTCCGCAAGGACGGAGGCAATGATGCGGAAGTAGTCAGCCAGGGGCTGGCAGCCGAGACGGAAATGCTCAAAAAGCTGGATCATCCGAATCTTCCCAGCATTGTCGATGTGATCGACCGGGATGAAAGTGTCATCATTGTCATGGATTATGTCGAGGGAAACAGTCTGCAGCACCTGCTTGAGACCGGCGGACCCCGGCAGCCGGACCAGGTCATCGAGTGGGCCAGACAGCTGTGCGATGTACTGGACTACCTGCACAGCAGGCGTCCCCCGATCATCTACAGGGATATGAAACCGGCCAATATCATGCTCAGGCCGGACGGAAAAGTCATCCTGATCGATTTCGGGACTGCGCGGGAATACAAGGATGCAGGGAAGGAAGACACGGCCTGGCTGGGGACCCGCGGCTATGCGGCGCCCGAGCAGTTTGGCGGGCATGGCCAGACAGACGGGAGGACAGATATCTACAACCTCGGGGCGACCATGTATCATCTGGTCACCGGCTGCAGTCCTGCGGAGACCGGCTTTATCGTTCACCCCATCGGACAGTTGATCCCGCAGATGAAAGGAAGCGGCCTGGAGAAAGTGATCAGCAAGTGCTGCGCGCCTGTGCCCTCGGATCGCTACCAGAATACAGCGGAGCTGATGTACGCCCTGGATCACGTTCATGAGCAGGACAATGAAGCAATCAGAGTCAGAAACAGGAGGTGGAAGATTTTTCTCACCTTTGCGGCGGCTGCCCTCGCAGCCATGTTCGCCGGATTTGTTTTCAGGTCCATGTATAAAAACGCACTGGGCAATATCTATGACCGCTGTATTTCCGATGCGCAGACAAAAAACACCCTGACAGAACAGATCAGAGCCTGCCGGCAGGCTATTGAGCTCGATCCCGGGAGGGCTGACGCCTGGGAGGCGGTGATCCGGAGCGCCCGGGACCGCGGCCGCGAGATGCTGACGTCCGGGGAAGTGGATGAGATCCGCGACTGTATCAGGAACGGCGCCGCATCTTCCAACCTGGATCAGCTGAAAAGAAAAGACAGAAGAGCCTATGCGCAGTTCAACTATGACCTGGGATTCCTCCTGTTTTTTTCGAGCAGCAACGGCCGGAGCGGCGCATATGAGTATCTGAGCGAAGCTGTTCGGAATAAGGGCAGAATGGACCCCTTTGACGCGAAAATGGCGGAGATCATGCTGCAGCTGGCAGAGGCGGATAAAAACAGGAATAAGTACACCACAGGCTGGAACGGCGGAAAGGGCTACAGAGAGTACTGGGATGCACTCGACGGCCTTCTGAACGGCAGGAAGGCGACGCTTGAGGATCTGCAGCAGGAATGCGGGGACGGTGTCCTCCTGGCTGTGTGCAATGAGGTGGCCTCGGCGGTTTATCAGCAGCTTTCCGATTTCAAGGCCCAGGGGGTCACCGGAGAGGAGATGGAGCGTGCGCTCGGTCTGGCCAGGACATTTGTAGAAAAAACTTTCTGCGAAAAAAACGAAAACGGCCGGCTGACAGTCAGGCCGGATCTCAATGAAAACATGAAAAACCGGGCGGAAAGCACCCTGAAGATCATCGGGGATGCGGAGGACAGTGTCCGGAGAGCTTTCGGAGGGAGGAGAAGAACAAATGGAAGCCTATCGCAGCAGCATGGAGTTTTTCCTGCAGGCATCCAGGATCTGCTTTGTCATAGCTGCAATCGCTTTTATGACGGCACTGGTCCTGTTTTTTCACTTTGATATCAGGACTGTTTTTCTGATCAGGACGGGACGTGCAGGGCAGAAGCCGGACAGTATTCAGTTCCGGGTGATCAAGGAAATGATCGTTGTGCACACGGATGAGAGCATCCCTTTACAGGAATGATCGGGCAAGCTTTTTGCCGGTCCATACTGCAAATACTTTTTATCACCATGTTTTTTACAAATTTACGACATGTTTTATACAGACTGATGCCGGGGAAGGCATAAAAAAAGAGACGGGAGAAAGACTATGAAAAAGAAAACAAAGTGGACAGGGCACTTTAACAGAGCGCTGGCTCTGCTGTTTACAACTCTGCTGGTCCTGCAGGCAGCTGCGCTGGGGGCCGGACTGTCAATGACAGCAGATGCTTCAGAGGCGGCAGACGTTTCAGAGACGGCAGGCACTTCAGAAGCGGCAGACGTTGCAGAGACGGCAGGCACTTCAGAAGCGGCAAGTGCTCCGGAGGCAGTAAACGATCCGACAGCGGCAGACACTGCAGAGACGGAAAATGCTCCTGAGGCGGCAGACATACAGAAGAAGAGCCGGGAGAGCCGGGCAACAGGCAATGCCGGGAGCGGCTGTGCGGAAAACAATCCGAAGAAAATCAGCAGCGCGGAAAACGCCGGCACGGAAAACAATCCGGAGAAGAACAGCAGCGCTGAAAACAACAGAGCAGAAACCGGCAATGCCGGGAACAGCAGCAAGAAGAGCAGTGATTCGGAAACCGGAAGCAGGGAAATGCTGAAAGAGAAAAAAACGGATACGCTTTCTCCGCAGGTGAGTCTTGTGTCCAATACAGGCGGGAAGGACCGGGACGGACTTCTTCATGTAAATGACACCATGGAATTCGTCCTTTGTGTCGAAGACAGGGACCAGCCTGAGGAGAATCAGCTTCAGGCGCAGGTATTTGTCCGGGAAGAGGGCGCCGGGGACGGAGAGAGCAGGCTCCTGGCAGCGCGCGCGGACTATTCCGGGGAGATGGTCTTTCAGGCCGGAGACATTGAGAATGCGGGACTGGCCTTAGCGGACGGCAGAAGGTATGTCATAGAGGCTTTTGCATGGGACGACGCTGAAAATGAGGGCAGAGGGGCTGTCACATTTGCCTACGACCGGCAGGTGACAGGCGCCATCAGGATTGAGAAGGATGCCCAAGTCAGAGAATACTGCCCTGAGGGGGAGGATATTGTCTACTACGATCGCGCCGTGAAGGTGAACTATGTCGTTTCTCATCCGGGCGGATTCAAGGCTCTTTTTGAGCGGAACGGGAAAAAGGAGTCAGAATCGATTGGACAGACACAGATGGAAAAGGAACTGGCAGACAGGAGCGGCTCCGGCGCCCATCCCGTATACGGTCATTTTGACATTGCGGGAAAGGACTTTGCCGGAAATACCATCGCGGTCGGCGAAGACCAAAAACCCGGCCGGGACATTGTGGTTGATACAAGAGGGCCGGCAGTTTCCTGGGTTGCCGATCAAAAGCCCGCCTTGTCCATCGGAGACGGCGGGCAGGGACTGCAGTATACGATTACGGTCGATGACCTCAACGGCGCCGGGATCGATCGGGACCAACTGTACTACTATATCGGAAATCAGAGTGACACAGAGGAATCTATGGGGGCGGACACCGGAATCAGCTGGACGAAAGTCAGGGGAGAGGGGGAATCCTCTCATGACACCAGCCTCCGGTTTACCCTGTCTGACCGGAAGGGGAGACTGTTCGTCAAAGCCTGTGACATGCTGGGAAACCGGACTGTCGCATACGTGAACGCCCTGGTCGTTGAGAAACAGGATCCGGAGATACGGGTCAGCCTCAAGGATGCGGGAGGAGACATCGTGTGCAGCTTTACCTCCGGCCAGACAAAGAAAGAGCCGGATCCCGATGAGCAGGTCAGGGACTACTGCAGCAGCCTCAGCGTGGAACTCGGGATCACCGAAAAACCCGGGAACGCAGCGGGCACAGGCTATTCCGGCCTCAAAACAGTTAGCTGGGCCATGGTCCCGGACGGCGGCGGACCGCCGCGGAAAGGGGAACGGGAAATCCTGAAAGAACTGGCAGCACCTGACAGCCTGGAAATGCTGCTGGCGGACAATGACTATCGATCTCTGGAAAATGCCGTGATCCCCGGCGGGAAGCTGACGGAAATCGTGAGAGAGCAGGGCGGTTCCGGAAAATATGATCTCTATATCTGGGCGGAGGATTTCAGCGGAAACGGACAGGCTCCCGTTGTCATTCCGCTGCTGTTTGATGTCACCCCTCCGACAGTCACGGTCCGGATGTCGGGCGGCGCGGAACATGTATGGGAGAAGGAAAACGAATTTTTCTACAGAGAGGACAATGCCGCACTCACGGTCGCGGCGGCGGATGACTGGGACAAAAGTGTTCGGGCCCTGTCTGTCACTCTCCGGGGAGAGGGGGAGAGCGGGACGGAAGCCGGACTGACCAGACATGTCGAGTCCGACACGATCACATTCAGCGCAGCAGAGCTTTCAGAGTATTTCGGAAAAACGGAACAGAAGATCACCATTGCTGCAGAAGCACAGGACAAAGCGGGAAATCTGACGAGAGAGATTGCAAAGAGCGGATCAGAGGGAGTCAGATTTGCAGGCAGAGAGACAGAGACTGCCGCCGCTTCTGCTGTCTTTATCCGGGATGCGGTATCCCCGGTGGTCACGCGGATCGAGACAGACGCCCCTTCCGCCTACTACAGCGACGACCGCTCCTTTTATTACAGGGCGGAAAACGGCATTCAAACGCGCTTTGCGATCAGGGAAGCTTTCTATGATATCAGGATGCTCTCTGCCTCCTGCCGGGAGCGGGAACTGACCTTAACAGACGGAAAAAAGACAAATGAGGAGAGTGACAAAGAGGACGGAGACGACGAAAAGGAAGGAGATAATAAAAAGGATGAAAATGACAAAAAGGAGGAAACTGCCGGAAGGGATGACAATGAAAATCTCTGTATCATTTCGTTTACAGAAGACGGAATCTATACGAAGACAGTCCTGACAGGCACAGACCCGGCGGGCAATGCACTTGTATGCGGCCGGGACCTTACCTGCTGCCAAACAACTGCGGATGTACATGAGCAGGACGAGATCGATCCGCACTCTGCCAGGATCGGAGCAGCAGAGGATTCCGGGAGCAATTCCGGGAGCCGGATTGAAAATGCGGGCAGCGGCCTGATCCTGGCCCATCCCCGCGTCCTCGACCGCCGAAGACCCACAGCGGTAATCGAGCATATCATTCCCGACAATACAACGGCATATCTCTATCCGGAAAAAGAAAACGGCAGCACTGCGGCGCTCTATTCCTGTCATGCCGTCACGACCAGGATCCTGGTATCCGATTCATACGGCCATGCTGGAGTCCCTGTCTGTCTGGACAGGGAAAAGATCCATGTAAAAAAGCATTTCCGCAGGACGGGAGAAGGCATTGCGGTTTCCGGAGTCCGGCAGTGGGAAGAAGTGCCCGGCAGCCCCGGCAGCCTCAAAACAGAGATCTGCACAGGGGAAGAGGGCCGCTGCACGATCTCCGTCGATGGGACTGACCGCGCCGGAAACAAAATGGCGGTCAGGGAACGTCTGGTGACAGACGAGGCCGGAAATGCCACTGTTGTCGCAGCGGCAGGCGGCTGTGACACAGAAGGGGCTCCCGCAGAGCAGGCGGCCTGCCCATACAGTTCTTTTTACACTCTGGTCTATGACTGCACGGCGCCGGTCTATCGTCTGACCATCAATACTCCCCCGGCCTTGGAGGAGACTTTTGATGAGCAGACGGCCATCGCCTATTATGGGAAATCTGTTCCTTCCATACAGGCGGAGTTTGCCGTGACGGAGAGCAATTTTGATGATACCCGGATCCTGGCAGGCATAGCCGGCAGATCCGCATCCGGAGAGAGCAGGATGGAAAGCCTGTCGCCGGCCTGGACAAAGCCTGACCGCAAAGGCAGAACGGCGGAGGAAAAGGGTGTGACCGGGGCGGTCTTCAAGCTGGAAGTCCCTGTCGACAGCCGGCACGAAGGCGTGTACCGCTTTGAGATCGAAGGATGTGACAAAGCCGGGAATTTCCTGGAAAGGAGCCCTGAACAGGTCAGAGCGGACAAGTCGGTCAGGCGGGCGGATCTGGCGGCAAAGACGGTTGCGCAGGGTACCTGCGGGGGCAGATTCTGGACGCAGCGCAAGGCTGTGGATGTCACTGCGCCCAAAGGGAGCCTGAAGGTCCGCAGCAGCAGGAACAGCAAAGACAACTACTACCACGTTGAATTTGGCCCGGGCGGCACCACTCCGGTGAAATATGAGCCCTTCCGCAGGGAGACAGGCGCCTTTGTGGCTGTCGAAGCGCAGGACTGCTCGCCGACCAGGATCCGGTTCGATCTCCGTTCTCAGGACCAGCGCAGGGATGCAGGTTACAAAAGGAATAATCCCCTTGTCAGCGCAGGAAGCAGCGGTTATCAAAACGATAATGTCCGGGAGGTGACCGTAAAAGGCGAGCAGGCATTTTTTCTTGAGAACATTGTCATCAAAGACAGGGCCGGAAATGTGCGTGCGGATGATCCGAAGAGCGGCTGCACCATGGCAGGGTCCAATCCTGTCTATCTGGACGTGACAGCCCCGGACGTCTCCGGGATCAGGGATGCCGAATCTCCGCAGATCAAAATCCAGGCTTCCGGCAGTTTTACCCGCCATGAAGCCGGCGGTGAGCGGTATATCTACAGGCCGGACGGAGAGGCGCTGGACCTCAAGGTTTCCATTCAGGACCCCGGAGGAAGGGAAAGAAGCTCCGGAATTCAGAAGGTGGAGGTCAAAGTCAAAGCAGGGGACCAGGATGTCACGAAGAGAGTGAAGCTTGCAAAAATCCCCTATACCTATTCCAGGGGGTCCGGTGACGGCCATGCCCCCCTGGTCTATGAGATCAGGGACGCTTCCGTCAGCATCCCGACAGGTTCCTTTGCCGAGTCCAATGATCTCACGATCACGGTCACAGCATGGGACAACAGCGGAAACCGCTCCGTGCCTTCCAGGGACGGCGGACTGCTGAAACTCGGTATTGATACGACACCGCCCAGGGTGGAAGTGAACTTTCACGACAGCGCCCTGCCGCAGCACGGGAAATATTTCAAGGCCGGCCGGACTGCAGACATCGTCGTCATTGACAGAAATGTCGAGGACGGAAAAATCCGGATCTCGACCAATACCGCCGTTCCTGATTCCTTCCTCGCGCCGCATGGGAACAAGAGCGCAGACGGAGAGGGCGAAACGGGCAACGGGGACAGATGGGTCAAGACGCTTCACTATGATGCAGATGGCGACTACACCCTGCAGATCAGCGGAACAGATGCTCTGGGCAACAGGATTTCCGATATTCAGTGGAACGGACCTGCTCCCAATGCCTTTACGGTCGACAGGACGCAGCCTGTCATCCGCATCAGCTTGCCCGGGGAGGTCAATGCGCGGGACGGAGTCAAGTACTATGACGGGGCCGCTGCTGCCAGGGTCGAGATCCTGGAGCACAACTTCCCGGAAGAGACGGACCCCGGCCTGCTCAAGGTCAGGATCCGGACTTCCGGCCGAGGCGGTGCTGAAGCGCCTGCCCTGCCCCGCCGCTCGGGATTTACCGCTTGCGGCGGGGACCTGTACGTATGCACGGTCGACTGCACGGAGGACGGTGACTATGAAGTGACCGCCGGCTATACGGATCCGGCGGGCAACCCGGCCGTCGTAGAGGGAGGAGAAGGCAGAAAATCCGACACGGAGGCCTGGAGCGGCAGGTTCGTTGTCGACACAGCCGCGCCGGTCCTGAAGCTGGATCCCGCCACATTCCGCGTGGATGAGGCGACCGGAGAGCCCCTGAAGGATCCGGCAGACCAGATTTATACAGAGGAGGAGTTTGCCCCGCGCGTCATCATGCGCGACATCAATTACGATGAGGAAAACTCGAGTTTTGAAGTGGAGGTACTCGGCGCAGATGTCAGAGGCGCAGACCTGACACAGAGGACCGGGGACGCCGAAAAGGGTGAGTACACGATTCAGTTCAGAAACTTTGCAGTGGTCCGGGGCCTGGACGGCGTCTATAAGGTGACCGCAGCTGCAGCCGACCTGGCCGGACATCTGACGAGGCTGGATTTTCTGTTCAGCGTCAACCGCTTCGGCTCCACCTATGTCTATGCCGATGCGGCGACGGAAAACATCATGGAGGCATATTACATCAATCGCACCCAGGAGCCGCTCAGGATCCTGGAACTGTCGCCCGTGGAACTGAGTGCCCACAGGGCGGAAGTGTTCAAAGACCACAGCAGAAAGGTTCTGACAGAAGGTGCAGAGTATACCTTTGAGAGGGCGGGAGTCCCTTCGGGGGCCGGAGTACATCGGGACCTGCAGGACGGTCGGAACTCCGGGGCGGGAGTCTCTTGGGGGGCCGGAGCCTCTGCGGGGGCCGGAACAGACAGCGAGGGACACCGGGTTTACGAGTACTGCATCGACCCCGCAGTGTTTGAAGGGGAAGGTGTTTACGATTTTATCCTTTCTTCGGAGGACGCGGCGGGCAATCCGAACTCGACCACCCTCTTCAGGGACGGAAAGGTGAAGGAGGGCAGGATTGAACAGACCAGATTCCCGATTGAATTCCAGGTCGACAAGACCCTGCCTGTCAACAGACTGACAGGCGCGGAGAGCGGGCGGGAGCAGTTCAATACAGATCGGCTTACCGTCACCGTCTACCCTGAAGATTATCAGACAGGTATCAAAGATGTGGAAATCAGGGTCTGGAAGGGCAGCAGAAACGGTAAGAACGCAATAGAAGACAGGAAAAAATACATGCATTACAGAAAGATCGGCGGGGAAGAGGACGCACAGAAGCTCGCGCAGGACCATGTATATCCGATTGAAGACGCCCAGGACGGAATTGCGGTCACGCTGGAGGGTCAGGGAAGCTGGCAGCTGCTGGAAGTCATCACCACCGACCTTGCAGGCAACAGGAGTACCGACTGCAGAGCCGGGGATCCCGGACAAAACATTGCGGAATCCAGGCGCCGCTTCCTTGTCACCACGAATCCGCTGATCCGGTTTTTCAACTGCAGACCCGCCTTTTACGCTGCCGTCGCAGGAGCAGTCCTGCTTGCCCTGCTGCTCTTTCTGAGAAGGAAAAGAAAAGCGTGACAAGGACTCGCGGGTGAGTCATGAATCGTTTGGGAAGGAATCGTTTATGAATTGTATTTTTAAAAGTGTAATAAAAAAAGGCGCTTGCAGGTTTTCAAACTCGTGCTATACTGTGTGTTTCGTAGACACGATTTCAGAGTTTTGAAAACAGATTTGTGATTTTCACACAAAAGGATTGAAATACAGTTATAAGGATTGAAATACAGTCATGAACGGACAAACTTCCGCGAAACAGAAAAACGGCAGCGTGGAACTGCTGCGTTTTGTCTTTACGTCGATTGTGATCTTTTTCCACATCAACCTGGATCTGTGGGATCAGAAAAAGGTCGTGGCAGTGATCCGGGATGTCCCGGTGACTTTTTTCAGCCACGGAAATATCGGTGTGGAGTTCTTCTTTATCGTGACCGGCTGGCTGATGGCAAAAACCATCTATTCCCGCTATATACAGCCCGGGAACAGCCTGCAGAAGGGGATAAGTACCGCATCTGTCTCGGGCGCAGCAGGCAGGGGATCTGCAGCCCCCACCGGAGCGGCAGGAGAAAAAGAGACGGATCTTCTGACGGAGACCCTGCAGTTTGCGGGACATAAGGCCCGCGCGATCTTTCCCTATTATCTGCTGGCATGTGCGCTGACGCCGGTCGTCCGGCTGATGGTCAACAGGACACTGACAGCTCAGTATTTTCTGGACAGGCTTCCGTCGCTTTTGCTGCTGCAGAGGGTTGGACTGGGAAAGCCTTTTATCGGATGCACCTGGTATCTGAGTTCCATGATCCTGGCCCTGCTCGTCGTATACCCCCTCTGCAGGCGCTTTTATCATGCCTTCACGCTGTTTGCCGCCCCTGTCCTGTGCGCCCTGCTCCTGGGAGCGATCATTATTTTCACGGGATCACTGGGCGACATTGAGGACTGGTTCCTTTTTACCTACAAGACAAACATCCGCGCCTTCGCGGAGATCTCCATGGGAACGACCGCCTTTGAGCTGAGCCGGAGGATCCGGGGACGGGTCCGCAGCAGTGCCGTGCGCATGCTGCTCACTGTGACCGCCCTGACCTGCCTGGCCCTTTCCCTGGCCTACATGTGCAGTGCCATGGACGGAGGAGCGGGCCTTGCCGTCTTTTACCTCCTGTTCGTCCTGGTGGTGATCAGCTTCAGCGGAGAGGGCATGCTGTGCCATGCCGGCCTTTTCAGCCACCCTGCTTTTTCCTTCCTGGGAAAGATCAGCCTGCCCATGTATGTCATGCAGACCCTCTTCCGCAGGATGGTCCCCTGTTACTTTGACAAGACCTCCCAGTGGACACAGTGCCTGCTGATCTACCTGGGAATTCTCGGTTTTTCCGTCTCCCTGCACATCCTGTCCGCCAACATGCACAGGATCCCTGCCCCGGCACTGCGGACCCGCTTAAAGCGCCGGGCCGGCAATGCCTGATGCGGAAGAAACGGAGTACACTTTATGCACGGACGCCTGTCAGGAGTCTGCAAAATGAAAGAGTCTGCATATACGAGGGTGAATCCCGTATCTGCAGACTCTTTTTTTGCGGTCTTATTCATTTGCGGTCTTATTCATTTGCGGTTCTATTCATTTTCGGGGAAGAACAGACTGCGGATCCCGAGGAAGATCATCCTCAGGAATGCAAAGATGAAAAACAGCAGCATAAAGCCCGCGAGCCCTGAGATCACATCCTCCAGATCCATGTTCCCGGTGTTGGTGATCCCCTGACCGATCTCGATCGCGAAGGAGAGCACCACCATCACCGTGAAGACATAGATCCAGGCGATGGTCAGGACATGCTTTTTGGAGAGCAGGAGGAAAAGCGGGTAGATCACGAGCAGAAGGCCCATGCCCACAAGCCCCATGACCGCAAAATGAAGCTGTTTGTCGGTCAGAAAGAGGGCCGATGTATCATTGATCTGCAGGAGCTTGTCATGGATGCGCGAAATGCCGCTCACCATATAATATAAAAATCTTACCATTTGAAATCACCTCATCTACAGGAAACCGCCTGTCCGCAGTCCGGTACAGCAACATATGCGTACATTGTCCGGATCGCACTCAAGCCGGTTTCTCCGGATCTTTCGTCTACGATCAACAAAAAAATATCTCTTTGAAAATGTCTGCTAAAAATACCACAAAAGTGCCGGGAGGGACAGCTTTTTCCTACACTTTTCTTATATTTGTCACATTTCCGCTCTTATATACGCCTTTCCGGTCTGACTTCCATCCTCATTGCCGCAGTAGTTTTTTGACATAGAGGCCTTTCTCATGTATCATAAATATTACAAATATTACAAAATATTTAATTGCTATTTTCATGCTGTGGTTTGGTCAGGACGCAATGATTTCGATTTGAACTTTCAGGAAAGGCCGGTTCTATGTTAAATATTCGAAAACAGAACAGTGTCGGAAATGAAAAAAAGAAGGTATCCGGGGTGGGATACTGCAGGGTTCCCGCAGTCGTTTTCAGTGCAGTGATCGCGCTTTCGCCCCTCTCTGTACAGGCGGTCATGCCTTCCGGCCTGCCGTATTCACTGCAGGCGGCAGAGACGGATGCGGCGGCAGGATCCACGCAGCCCGACCGGGCCGCGGAGGCATCGGCAACGGCCGGGGCTTCAGCAGGACAGGCTTCAAAAGCTGATGCTTCAACTGCTGCAGCGGCAGCGGCGTCTTCGGAACAGGCAAAGCCGGTTCCCGCTGATGATTCCGCCCTTCAGGGAGGAAGGGAGATCCGTGTACACCTTGCCGGTCTTCCGGAGGATCCGGTGCCGTCCAGGGTCATGGAGACGGACACGGCCAGCCTGCTCAAGATGGTCAGCGAGGGGCTGGTGATCCTCGATGAAAACAACAAGCCTGTCCCGGGATGCGCAAAATCCTGGGATGTATCCAAGGACGGCCTGCAGTGGACTTTCCACCTGTGCGAAAATCTCAAGTGGTCGGACGGATCCGACATGAGTGCAGAGGATTTTGTGACCCTTTTTCAGAAGACAGCGGATCCCCTCTCGGAGGCACTCTACGGCCCGGATCTGGCGCAGAATATTGCCGGCTATGAAGATGTCCTGCAAGGTGACCCGTCCGCACTCAAGGTCAGCGCCAAGGACAAGCATACACTGGTCGTGGAACTGACAACCCCCGATCCGGACTTTGACAGGGCATGCGCCTCATGGGCGCTTCTTCCCGTCCGCGAACAGATCCGGGATTCTTCCAAGAAGGGTGCTTCAGGCGACTGGAATTTTGCCACAGGAAACGGACCTTATTACATCGATTCGGTGGCTGCAGGAAAAGAGTTTGTCCTGAAAAAAAATCCCTGGTACCGGCAGGATGGATCTGCTCCCGGCAAAGCCTTTGACACTGTTCACTGGATTGTCAGCGGAGACATCAATCAGGAATATTCCGACTTCCTGAACGGCGACATTGACGCGATCTCTGCCATTCCGGAAGAGGAGGAGGAAATCCTCAAGTCGGAGAATCTGCTTCAGAGAAGAAACTTTTCCGATACGATCGGGATCTGCTTTAACTGCCGGCATGAAGTGCTGGCGGATGCAAAGGTCCGCCGGGCCCTGTCTCTGGCAGCGGACCGGTCCTTTATCGCATCGACCATCCTGCAGGACATCTATCAGCCTGAAAGCGGGGACAAAGATAATGACCGGGAAGATATCACAGACAATATCCCGGAGGCAAAAAAGCTCCTGAAAGAGGCGGGATATAAGGACGGAAAGGACTTCCCCACCCTGACCTGCATCGCGGATGAGAGCGGCGGCGCTGTCCTGATCGCCGATTATCTGGCCTCTGCCTGGAAGGACCTGGGGATCAAGGTCCGCGTAGAGAAAGTGGATGCAAAGGATCTGGCCCAGGAAAAGACGGCCGGTACATTCGACATCTTCTGCGGCAGTATCTACCTGTCTTCTGCCCTCCCGGCAGCGGAACTTGCCAACTATACAACAGAAAACGAGAATAATATCAGCGGATTTTCCTCCGATGAATTTGACCGCCTGGTCGCGGAGGCCTCGGAGACAAAGGATGAAGAGAAATACAGAGATTCGATGGAGAAGGCCTTTAAGATCCTTACGGAGGAAGTGCCGGCAGCACCGCTGGTGACCAGATGTGTCTCCTGGCTGAGAAAGGATGCATATCCCGGAATCACCTGCGACAGCACCGGATGCTGGCAGGTGTGGGACACGGAAGCTGCAGATGCTTCCGCGGAAAATCAGACGGCCACGGCAATTGCCGAAGCAGCAGAGGCGGCGGAGAAGGCAGACGCAGAAGAGGATGCAGGCGGCTCCGGTGAACAGTCGCTCTCTGTGAAAGCATGTATCCCCGAGGCAGGTACGTCCGTCGAGAAGGAAAACGTCTCGAAGGCACTGCCTTCCATCAACTCCCTGCAGCTGGCAGACGCCGGTAAAAAGCAGGAGTATTCAGGAGCTTTGGAGTATCTCAGAAATTCGGATACCTATTTTGAGAGAGTAGATCAGGACGCCTGCCTGATCCGTCAGGCATGGGTGTATGACGGAGTCAGTGAAAATTCAGCGCGTCTGTTCTCGGTTCCCAAGTACTCGGAGATTCACCTCACAGGTATTGGAAACCGCCGCTTCGTGCGGATCGTGCATGACAGAAAATTCTGCTATCTGGATTCCAATAAGGTAACCACGAGTCAGGAGACCGTTGACAGCGTGCGTGCCAAAGAAAAGGCAGGACTTGCACAGAAAGAACTGCTCACTGCTTCCATTCACTCCGCAAAAGAGAGTGAACTGAAGGACCGCGCGTCCGATGTCCGTGCCAGGACCGATGAGATCCTGGAAAAGATTGCAAGACGTGAGATGCTCCGCACCCAGACCCGCAATCCCAACTGGAACGGACCTGTTCTCTCCCGCGGACGGGGCTCTGTCATGGGTCCCAGCGGCAAGGAGACCTATTACAATCTCAACATGAACGGCGTCGTGAGCATCATGCGCCGGATGGGAAATACGGACGAATACTGGGTCCGCGATGACGGCTGCAAGATGCTGGGAGATTACATCATGTGCGCAGCCAACCTGCGCGTTCATCCCCGCGGCTCCCTTGTGGAGAGCAGCCTCGGTACCTGTATTGTCTGCGATACCGGCGGCTTTGCCAGCAGAAATTCCAACCAGCTCGACATTGCCGTGACATGGTGATTTCCTGCCGAACTGATGCAGTTTAAAACAGATGCAGTTTAAAACAGCTGCAGTTCAAAACAGATGCAGTTCAATGCGGCCGCTCCTGTGATCCGGACAGGAGCAGCCGCATTTTTGCACCGCAATGAGAAGACCGGGGGAGCGGGTAAAGAACCCTGCAGAACGAACAGATCAGGCAGATACACGCCGCAGATATAAGAAAAGCCCTTCACAATGAATCCGAATGTTCAGGTCCATTGTGAAGGGCTTTTCCACATAAAGGGGGAGTATGAAAATCTATGGTTTGAAACGAAATAACGAAGGGGGAAAGTCTGTCGTTCTCTTTCGCTTACAATAGATATGATATACTATGATTCTTAAATAGCAATTTCCGAATTGTTAAAAGATAATAAAATAAGAGGATAATAAAAATTAAATCGGCAAAAGGGATGCTTTTTAACAAATCTGATGTTACAGGAAGCTGATTCGGGAGAGTCTTTTTGATGCATTGCCGGGATATTTATTTTCCGATCGAAGTAAAAACACATCGTTTTTATACTGTTATAAATGCATGTTTCGCCCACAAAAATTTATTTCTGCAGTGTAGTAAAGGACGCGAATGTGTTATGATAGACATGTATGACGCATAAGAAGGGCGGCATCTTCCGCATGGCATCCGTGATGTTTTTCACGGAGGGTTTATTCTTCAGGGCGGGTATTGCGCCATGAAGAATAAAACTGCAGGAATTTGTGCTTTTTGCCGGGTTGAAAGGCTTATTGTGCCGGCATGGAGGAAAGTGAGAATGAAAAAAGGTCTGGTTCTGGAAGGCGGCGGTATTCGCGGTATTTTTTCCGCAGGTGTCATGGATGTCCTGATGGAGGAAGGGATTGTCTTTGACGGTGCAATCGGTGTTTCGGCCGGTGCGGCTTTTGGCTGCAACTATAAATCCAAGCAGCCCCGGCGTGCGGTCCGTTACAATCTGAAATATGCCAAGGACCCTCGTTATTCCAGTGTTCGTTCACTTCTGAAGACGGGCGATCTTTTTAATGCCCAGTTCTGCTACCATGATATTCCCGAGAAACTGTATCCTTTTGACTGGAAAACATTTCGCGAGAATCCCATGAAGTTCTATCTGGTCTGCACGGATGTTGAGACCGGCAAGCCTGTCTATCACCTGTGTGATAATGACAGTGAGTGGCAGATGCTGGAGTGGTTCCGCGCTTCCGGTTCCATGCCCCTGGTTTCCCGTGTTGTTGAAATCGGCGACCAGAAGCTTCTGGACGGCGGCATCACAGATTCGATTCCGCTGCGCTTTATGGAGAGCAAAGGCTATGAGCGCAACGTGGTCATTCTGACCCGTCCCGCGGATTATGTCAAAGAGCCCGCTTCCCTGATGCGTGTGATGAACCGCGCGCTGCATCAGTATCCCGAAACTTTGAAGGCCATTGAAAACCGGCACAATGTTTACAACGAGACAGTGGCCTACATTCGTCAGCGCGAGGCCGGCAAATATGCATTCGTAATCCGTCCCGAGACCGATATTGACGTCGGCCGTGTCGAGCACGACAGGTTCAAGATCCGTGAAGCCTACAAGGCGGGCAGAAAGGCAGCGCGCAAGCGCCTCAACGCCCTGCGCCGTTTCCTTGAAGCCGCTGACAATGAAGTGTTTGCGGACGGCACATATTCGACCAATGCCTCTATCATTGCCAATGCACCCGGCACAGAAAAACCCGTGTCCGACGACTTCCTTGACGAGGAGGATAAAGTCCTCGCGGAAGCAGCCCCTGCACAGGAAGCTGCTGTGGAAAAAGAAGCTTCAGAAAAAGCCCGTTCCTATGTGGGAACGATTGAAGAGGCAATCCCCGCCCCCGCAGAAGACAAGAATGAAAAAGAGGAAGATCCCTCTTCCTTCCGGGCGCAGGTTTTCGGGGATGCCATAGACGAGCAGGTTGGATTTGAAAAGCCCGTGTCCTTTGTGGACCGCCAGGAAGCCGCACTGAGAAGAGAGCGCGAAAGCGCCATGGAAGCCGAGGAGGCTGAAGAGAAGGCCGAGGCGGAGCGCATTGCTGCGGAGAAGGCAGAAGCCGAAAGGATCGCGGCCGAGAAGGCCGAGGCAGAGCGCATTGCTGCCGAGAAAGCCGAAGCTGAAAGAATTGCCGCCGAGAAGGCAGAAGCCGAAAGGATCGCCGCCGAGAAGGCAGAGGCAGAGCGCATTGCCGCGGAGAAAGCAGAAGCTGAAAGAATCGCCGCCGAGAAGGCAGAAGCAGAGCGCATTGCTGCCGAGAAGGCCGAGGCAGAACGCATTGCCGCGGAGAAGGCCGAAGCAGAGCGAATCGCTGCCGAGAAGGCCGAAGCAGAACGCATCG
>CAMKEX010000024.1 GCA_946411695.1 uncultured Lachnospiraceae bacterium | reverse complement strand
TTGCCATTGTCAGATTTGTCAACTGGATCGCCAACGGCATCGGCTTCGGTACTGACACAGGCCGCCCGGAATACCGCAAAAAGATCACCCGAACCAAGATCGAATACTACGAATTCTGCCCCGGCTGCGGCGCAGGACGTGAAGAAGGCAGGGACGACTGTGCCTACTGCGGACGCAGCATGATCAAGAGCAAGGAGATCGTTGAGGAAAAGGATCTTGAAAAGCCCGAGGCCTACACCAGAAACGGCACCTACAGATATGGCAGCCGCCCCAATACCTATATTCATGTGAATGTGATCAACGTGCCGGTTCCGAGATCCTCCGGCGGCCGCTCCGGCGGACACCGCAGCTCCGGGGGCAGCCGCAGATCACATTCCTCCTGTGCTTCCTCCTGCGCTTCCAGCTGTGCCTGCGCCTCCAGCTGCGCATGCGCCTGTGCCTGCGCTTCCTCCGGACGCGCCGGCTGCTCCGTCAAGGAGTTCTTCAAGGACAGCATCCACCGCGGCAGAGTCCACGTAGAAAGCAGAGAATGAGTCATCGGGGACGGTTCTCGCTGACTCATTTTAAGCCCTTGGGGACGGTTCTCGACGATCCATTTTGAGTCCCTGAGGACAGTTCTCGATTACTCATTTTGAATACCGGGGACAGTTCTAAGAAGAACCGTCCCCTGCGGCTTCAAAATGAGTTTTTCAGAACCGTACCCGGTGACTCACAATTTGGAAGACCTGTAACGATTAATAAGGTCTATAATGATTTATGACGTTTTACAGCGATTTGCAATCAGAAAGGAAAGGCAGAAATGGGAAGTTACGAAGTGAAGCGACTGGATGTCGCAATCCAGTATATCAATAGAATGACTTCCGGCAGAAATCCGGTCACGAACCGCCCTGCCCCGGATAATGAGGTCCTGACCAACCCCAACGTGCACCGCTGCCTGCAGTTTATCAGTGAAGTCCTGCAGGATGTCCGGAGCCAGGGAGGTATTGTCGGAAAGCCGCCCGGGAGAAGCACGGAAGCCAAAATGTCCATGGCGCAGACCTTTCCTTATGAGGTCCTGAAGGAGTACCGATACATACAGGACCAGCAGATTTCTTACTTCCTCAAGCAGATCAGCGAGCTCTCTGCCGAAGAGCGGGAAGTGCCTGCAGTTCCGGCGGTTCATATAAACAACTGGCTTCGTGAAAAAGGCTACCTGGAAAAGCGGATGATACCGGAATTTGGAAAGGAGACCTCTGTTCCCACAGAAAAAGGAAGCCGGATCGGCATCTATTCAGAGCAGGCCGGAGTGGGATCCAACCTCTACTACCGCATCTGGTTCAACGAGCAGGCTCAGCGCTTTCTGATCGACCATTTCCGTGAAATCCTCACAGAAACAGAAGAGATACGCGCGCGGAAAAAGCAGGAGAGAAGGGCGCACCAGGGAGAGAGAAAAAAGACAGACCGGACGCAGGAACAGGCGCAGGGACAGGCTCATGGACAGCCGCAGAAACAGACACAGGGAATGGCACAGGAGCAGACTCAGAAACGGACACAGCAGAAAGCAGACCGGATCGACCGCACACCCGGGAATCAGTTCGATGACCCTGCCTTTTCCTCGCTTCTGGCCAATCTGCCGGACATGGATCCTTACGACCCGGCATCCGGGCCTGCAGACAGCTTCTTCGGGGAAGGCTGGGAAACGGTGGGCGGAGATACACCCTTCTAGTCAATGCTTTTAGTGGTCTCAAAGGCACAGGCTTTGATTTCAACGCCTGCGCAAAAAGAAGCTGCGCATACGAACCCGCGCAAAAGTATCTGCGCGAAAAGAATCTGTACAAAAAGAACCTGCGCATACGAACCCGCGCAAAAAAAACAAGGGAGCAGTCATGTTTCATGTGAACTGCTCCCTTGTTCTTTTATATGAAATATTATTTGATTCTTATCAGCCTTACGAAAATTTCATCATTCTTTTGGCTCCGGCCCCAGATATTCCAGGCACATCATGGTCATGTCGTCGAACTGTTCGGCATCGCCGACAAAAGCATCCACAGCATCCTTCACCCCCTGCAGAATATCTTCAGGTCTGCCTTCTCCGCAGGAGTTCAAAGCTTCGATCATGCGTCCCGTACCGAACATGTCCCCGCTGCCGGCGGTTGCTTCCGGAACACCGTCCGTATAGACAAAAATTTTATCTCCCGGACTGATCTGCAGTTCATATTCTTTGAAACGGATATTTTCCATTCCGCCTATGACGAAACCGTGCTTGTCTTTAATAAGTTCGAACAGACCGTCCTTTTTTTGAATGGTCGGATACTCGTGCCCCGCATTTGCGGCGGTCAGCTTACCGGTGGATATTTCCAGAATGCCCAGCCAGACAGTTACGAACATCTCTGCCTGGTTATTTTCGCAGAGCAGTTCGTTGGTCTTTTCCAGGACCTCGCTGACACTGTGTTCCGCTCTTGCAAAATCTTCAATAATTCTCTTGGCAAACATCATAAACAGCGCAGCCGGTATACCCTTGCCGCTGACATCTGCGATTACCAGACACAGGTGATCTTCATCGATAAAGAAAAAGTCGTAAAAATCTCCACCTACGTCCCTTGCGGGATCCATGGAAGCGTACAGGTTGATCTCTTTGCGGTCCGGGAAGGGCGGGAAAATATGCGGCAGAACACTTCTCTGAATCTGTCTGGCTGTACTCAGTTCCTTGACGATCCGTTCCTGCTCCTTGAGCATATTTTCCTGTTCCATCTGCTCCCGCTCCATGCGGCGGATCGTATCCATCTGATCGTTCAGGGCCAGGCTGGTCCGGTCGATCTCCTGCTGCATGATCTCAAATTCCCCGATCGTGAAGGGAGCGGATTCTGTGGGCTGCAGCTCACCTTCTCCCATTCGTATGATCCCTTTCAGCAGCAGGTTGAACTGATGCATGAACTTTTTCAGCCACAGCCGGTAGAGTCCCAGAGCAATCAACAATACCATTGCGCCTACCAGACAGATTAAGCCGCGGACGCGGCGAACCACCTGCTGATAGTCTTCCATGGAAACCTCGCGGACGATCGTCCAGTCGGGGGATGACATTTCCCTGGAAAATGCGCAGAAAGAATGACCGTTCGCATCGCGGTAGATCGTCTGGCTGTTGCTTGCACTGGTGAGCCTGGCCGGGTCCATGCATGCTTCCTCACCTGAATGGTAGATCTCCATCATATTCGGAGTAAAGAGATGCCAGGTACTTTTCCCATCCTGCAGAGAGGCAAACACTTCATCAAAAACGGACTCGTCCATCAGCATCATGGCATAGCACTCGCCGTAGCTGACATCCACGGATTTCCAGGCGGCGATCATGATACTTTGCGGTGTTTCTGCATTTTCAAATCCGTACAGGATAGATCCGGGAACAGGGCCGACCCAGACCGTCTGCGCGCGGGGGGCATTCAGGATCTGTGTTTTTATGTCATCCGGAAGCGGGTTTTCCTGCGGATCGTCCAGAAATAAGTTGCCCTCCGGAAGAACGCCGAACATGCTTCCGTCCTTCCGCATAAAAAGCAGACCGAAGATTCCATCGTGCCGGGCGATTACCGACCGCAGATAATCCCGGCAGTCGATCCTTGCATGAATCAGTTTTTCCAGGGAGGAGTACTGATGTCTCACATAGGATGCCACCCGGTCATCTCCCATGAAATTCCGCACGTCAATAATGGATGCATTGATGAGCGGCGTGAGGGACCGGGAGACTGTGTCAAAACCGACAGCATTCACTTCCTGCTCCCGCTGCAGCATCATAGTGATGTAGGCGTGGGAAAAGAGCGAGGTCAGCATGGAGACGACGAACACAGACAAGACAATGACCGGCAGCAGCATGCGGATCTGGAGTGATTTCAGCTTTTGTTTCATGGCTCTTCTCCCTCCGTTCCGTCTGCGGCAGAATCAGCAGATTCGTCCGGTGTCTGAGGGGCATCCTCCGTTCCTTCCCCGGTGGATTCAGCAGATTCGTCCGGTGTCTGAGGAGCATCCTCCGTCCCTTCCCCGGTGGAACCGGCAGATGTCTCCGGTGCCGGAGAGACTTTCTCTGTTCCGGCTCCGCGATCAGCATATTCTCCCGGCGTATAGGATTTGATCCCGTTCCTGCTCTGTGCCTTCCGGACCAGGGGAACGATGACGTCTGCCGCGTCGTTCCATATTTTCTGATAGGCTTTGAAGACTTCCGGTTCGTTCAGGTCAACCAGCTTCTGGATCGTCCTGTCCCGGATCGCTTCCCATTCCTCATCCGTTTCCGCGAGGATCAGTTCCACCTGGATATCCTCAAGAATCGCATCTGCTTCCGCGAGGATCCGGAGCTGTTCCCGGTTCAGGCCGCTTGTACAGGACGAGATCGCCTCGCCGCAGTCATTGCGGAAATCCAGTCCGCCCGCCTCATAGACAGCGTCTGTGGGCAGTTCTGCCCCGTAATGCTCACAGATGTCCAGGGAGATATTATTGGACATGGTGGCCTTTTTGTATTCACGGGTCATCGTAGCAAAGTCAATGAGATAGCCGTCCGGATGGGGGAAACTATCGCGCAGGAGAGGCCAGTTGCTGGGCATTTTATCAAAGCTTCCCCATTTGACAAAATAGTTGTCGGGATCGGTGCTGCCTGCCTTGTAGGCATCCAGCTGCTCCTGGCCGTATTCGTTCATCCGGGGAACACCGTCCGCATCGTAGTCCCAGGTCTCTCCCCGGCGTCCGAGCGTGAGCTCCCGCACGAAATCGGGATCACACATGTAATTGAAGAGTTTCAGGGCCTCTTTCTTGTGGGGGCTGTTCGCTGAAATGAACCACATATAGCCGGGGCCGTTCCCCAGCAGCTGATAGACGTTGGTATAAAAATTGGTGGCGGCAGTCGGAACGATATTGTATCCGGTCAGCGTATCCGGATCTGTCCTGACTTTATTTTTGTAAAGCCCGCTTTTTGTCGCGTGCAGTCCCAGATACTGACCGCGGCTGACTTTGGCATCGAACTGCTCCAGGGTCTGGGTGAAGAGATCCATATCGTAAGAGCCGTCCGCCTTGCCCGCCCTGTAAAGCTTGTTTTCCCATTCCATGGATGCCCACCACATGGAGTGCACAGGATCTGTATAGCCGTCATAGACCTCATTGGTGAAGGCATTGTTCTGATACCTGTAGGGCACCCAGTAATCAAGGCTCAGTTCGGAGCGGAAAGCGGTATCATAACCGGTGTAGTTATCTGTACCGTACAGATAGGTGGGATAACCGTCCTCCGTGAAAGGATGTTTCTCATACATCTGAAGGAGTACGTTCAGATAATCATCCTCATTGTTGATGGGCGGGTAACCCAGCTCTTTGTAATAGTCCCAGCGGACAACATAGCCGCGGGAGCTGGTCTCATTATCGAAACCGACACCGTTGTATCCTATTTTGGTCGGGAAAAAATAGAATCCTCCCCCTTCATTGCCGAGCTTTTTGAATACGTCATAGGCCAGCTTCGCATCTCCCTTCAGGAGATTAGGACAATACTCCTCCAGATAAGGATCTGCATCCAGCGCCACTCCGTTTTCCAGGATCGTCGAGAGATTTTTGTTGGTGGCGACAATATCCGGCAGATCACCGCTGGCCAGTCCGGCAGCATAATCGTCCGCTGACATATAAACGTATTTGATTTCCACACCAACCAGATCAGCCAGATACTGCCACAGACCCAGATCTTTATTATAGCGGTTGCCGGACCGCGTGCTGTTGTCTCCGATCGTCAGGACAACACGACTCTCAGCGGGGACAGGATCCTGAGACGCGGAAGGTCTCTCCGCAGCAGCAGGATATGGCTGCAGCATCAGGATCATCAATATAGACAACACAAAAGACAGGAGCTTTTTCAAAGCGTTTTATCCTTTCCTTGTCTTAAAAAACATTCAAATAATATTGAAAAAACAACAATTAATTATACCTTAATGCAGAGCAGTTTTCCAATCTCTGCGAGTCTCAGGGCACGGTTCGATGAGTCTCCGGGAAGGGTCGGTGAGTCTCCGGGGACGGTTCTCTCTGACTCATTTTCCCTGGAAAATGAGTCAAGGAAGAACCGTCCCCTGTGACTCGCCGACCCGTCCCCTGTAACATACAAAGTTACTTGACATACACGACCAGAGACTCTGTTTCCTTCCAGTTTGAAATGACTTTCTGTGCCTGCTCGGGGCTGAGTCTGCAGGGACCTGCCAGATTCATTGTTTCCGTATAGAGCGGAACTCTCTCCACGCGGAAACCCTTCTTTTCCAGGGCCTCACAGATTTCGTCTGTAGTCTGCCATCCGTTAGCGCTCCGGTCTCTCTTAACGGTCGAATCAAGGATTTTCATCATCTGTTTGAAGACAGACACTGCCCCCTCACCCAGAACGGCTGAAAGTACATCCGGGAGAAGCCGGTTCGGCGCAGTGTCCGGGATGATCCAGCAGCCCCCGTCCTTTTCAAGCAGTGACCTGATATTCTCCATCAGCACCTGCTTCTGCTCAAGGGTAAGATAGGTCAGCAGCCCCTGCGTGATCACTGTGGTCGGCGCCTTTAGAGCCTCTGTCAGCCGGACAAGTTCTTCCCGCTTTGTCAGATCCACGCTGTAATAATCATCGAGAGCCTGATCCCCGACCAGTTCCGCGCGGTGCTCTTTCAGATTCGTAATGACATCAGGCAGGTCAACACCGACATAGGCATGCTGATCATCGCAGACTTTCAGCGCCCTGGGCGAATAACCGCAGGCAAGATCCAGTATCACCGGATTGCCCAGATCCATAATGAGCTCATTCGTGCGCTGGTAAAGGATCTCTGAAATCAAAGAAATACACATCGGCAGCTGCGAGGATACCGGCAGAAAACTGAAAACATTCAGCACACCCCGGGAAAACCCCAGAACATCCTGAAAGTGAACGGCTTCCTCAATTCCCAGATCGGACAGCATCATCAGATTGACCTGCGCGGTTTTACTTACTCTCGATTTTTTCATTATTAATTCCTCATTTATCGTATTTCAATGACCTGTCGTCTTTCCGGGAAAATATCTTTTTTGTTCTGTATTATTGTGAATCGTTTTGTAAAAATATACTATCTTCCGTAAAAATCTTCATGTACCATTGTACAACAGATTCGGTAAAAATGGGACATATAGAAACGTCACCCCTGCTTTACCCTTCCTTACTTACGGCATTTTGCCGCAAGGCATCTGTACTGTGATATGATATCGGCATCGGACATCGGTGACAGTGCGACGGCTGTCTTTTTGCACAGGGATGTAAAAAACGGCTTTGCAGAAACCGGGTTTTCTCAGATGATCCGTTGACAGCTAAAGCAATAGATGCAGTTGATATGATCATCATTTTGCTCCATAATTGACGATATAATAGACCGTATGTATAGAGGATCAGATTAAAAAACATGAGATAAGCTGTTGTGAAGGATCAGATTTATAAAACGCGAGACAAGTCATTAAGTAAGATAGATCAGATCCGTCAAAATACGGAAATAGCTCGAGGTTTTTCCGGCCCCATATCATACAAGGAGGTATCGAAAATGAAGATGATCAATGTGACAAGGGGACCGCAGAATGTACCTGCCATTATTCTCGGCTGCATGCGGATGCCTGCCCTGTCGGTAAAGGATGCCGCGGGGGTGATTCAAAATGCCGTAGATCTGGGCGTCAATTTTTTTGACAATGCGACCTGTTATGACAAAGGCCATGCAGAGGAGCGTTTCGGCGATGCTTTCGTGCAGACAGGCATCCGCCGTGAGGACGTGATCATCCAGTCCAAATGCGGCATCTGCCCCGAGCGCGGCGAATTTGACTGGTCAAAGGAGAATATTCTCTCCAGCGCCGAGGACAGCCTGCGCCGCATGCGCCTCGACTACATGGATGTCCTGCTGCTTCACCGCCCGGACCTTCTCTTTGAGCCCGAAGAGGTCGCGGAAGCTTTTGACGAGCTGGAAAAGAGCGGAAAAGTCCGCTGGTTCGGCGTCAGCAACGTACCCCCCATGCAGTTCGAACTGCTGAAAAAATATGTCAGACAGCCCCTGGTATTCGACCAGGTACAGTTCTCTCTCGAGCAGTCCCAGCTCATTGACCAGACCCTGTACATGAACAACCTGACCACGGAGCGCTCCATAGACCGGGACAACGGACTGCTCGACTACTGCCGCCTGAACGAAGTCACGATTCAGGCATGGTCGCCTCTTCAGTACGGATTTTTCAAGGGATGCTTTGTGGACAGCCCCGAGTTCCCCGAACTGAACGCAGTCCTCGCCGAAATCGCCGACAAATACGGTGTCTCCAAGACCGCGATCGCCATCGCATGGATCCTCCGCCACCCCGCGAAGATACAGGCGATTGCAGGCACCATGAACCCTGAACATCTCAAAGATATCTGCTCGGCTGCCGAAGTGACCCTCACCAGACACGAGTGGTACCGGCTCTACCTGGCATCCGGGAAATTCCTGCCGTAACCCGCCGCTTTCGATCCGACAGACGAAAAGAGAATATCAACCCAATAGAAATAATAAACCAACAGAAATAATAAAAAAGTAACAGGGGCTGTAGCATTAGCTGAGAAGTTCAGTGAGAAGCTGACAAATTCAGCTTAATGCGACAGTCCCTTTTGATTATAAAAAAAGCAGGTTATAAAAGAAGCTGGTTATAAATTAGTGCGCGTGTGATAATTAGATGAAAACAGAAAGTTGCACAGCGCGCTGCGCAAGAGGAAATATACAGATGAAAGTAACATATTTTGGAACAACAACTCTTTTATTTGACGATGGCAAAGACCAGATTCTCTTCGACGCTCATCTAACAAGACCTTCCATCGGAAAATATGTTCTGGGAGCAAAAGCATACACTGACACTGCGCTGTGTGACAAACTGATCCGGCTTCATCATATGGACAGGCTCCGGGCTGTTTTCATTTCTCACACGCATCACGACCACGTTATGGATGCCCCCTATATAGCCGGGCAGTGCGGCGCAAAGATTTATGGCAGTGAATCGGCGGGGAATGTTGCGCGGGGAGGAGATATTCCGGAAGAGAATATTGCAGTATTTCAACATGGAAGCTGTCTCGAAATCGGTGGCTACAGAATCACGGTATTACAATCGCTGCATTCCAAACCTACCAGGTTTAATGATGACCTTGGTAAGCCTATTACAGAACCATTGATACAGCCGGCAGGATTAAGGGAGTATAAAGAGGGGGGCTCCTACGATTTCCTGGTAGAACATGGTGAGCAGAAGATCCTGATCCGTCCCAGCTTCAACTACATCAAGGGGCAGCTGGACGGTATTCATGCAGATGTCCTGTTTCTTGGGGTAGGAGGTCTTGCAAATGCAGAACCCGGGATGGTAAAAACATTCTTCTCAGAGACTGTCAAAAAGACGGAGGCCGGGCTGGTGATTCCGATCCACTGGGATAATTTCTTCTCACCCCTGACAAGGCCGATAGAAGGAATGCCGTCCTTTTTGGAAAAAACTGAAAGGGTCTTCTACAGGCTGGCAAGATACTGCGAAGTAAATGATGTAAACTTCCTCATCCAATATCCGCGCACCAGTATCGAGATATGAACCTTCACCTCCCTGCGTTGCAGTAACCCCTATGGATGTGGTACTCTGTTGCTTCACTTTATAGAAAGACATAAAAACAGACAGGAGGCAGCCTTTGCCGCCTGTTTGGCTCACAGATCCGGAGGAAAAAACAGGAAATGACGAACAATGGGAATGACATCGGGGACAGACAGGTGAGAAAAAAGCTGATCATTCAGGTCGCGGTTTTACTGGCTGTCTGCATCATAGCGGCAGCAGGCGGCAGACTGTTATCGGGAAACCGATTCAAAATGACGGTCGGCCTCTCTGAGATCAGCGGCATCACTTCGCCGGAGGATGTGCAGATCATGTGGCAAAGGAGTGACGGTACGGAACAGGGCGAAATGATCTCCGGAAGCGGTGAGCCTGTCCTGGAGAAGCTCGAAGTGATTGGTTCGGACAAGCTTCTTATTGTCCTTTGTCCGGATGAACCGGGCGATTATGATATGAGTGTGGTGAGCAGAACGGGGGAGTCCCTGTTTTATGATATACTGCATGTGAATAGATTGCGGACAATCTCCTCTGCGCAGACGGGAAATTTTACCGGGGACAACGCCCTGATCTTCGGAGCGGTGCTGTTCTGTCTGGGGCTGGCTGTACTGAGTTTGAGGTATTTTACGCAGATACACGGATCTGCGATGTATTCCTATTATTCGATTCTGACGTGCGGGGCGGGTATTTTCTGCACAGTTGCCGGACTGAATATGCTGATCCAGTTTATTCAGCGCATCTCACAGGCGCAAGTATACGGGATGAGAGCTTTTTATGAGAGTCTGAGTCTTGCAGGCTGGAACTTTATGTGCATCACATCACCGCTGGTACTGGTATTTTCGCTGATGATGATCGTGAGTAATATCGAGCTGCTGCGGCATGAGAGATTCCGCATACAGAATATTCTCGGCCTGGGCATCGGCTTCGCCCTGATTCTGAGCGAGGTGTTGGGCGTACGTCTCATGTTCTGGAATTTGTCGGGTTCCGAGATGAAGATTCGGGTATTCTATGTGCTCAGCAGTGTGTATTTTACGACATTCTGCTACTTTGAGTGCATCCTGATGGGATCTGTGATCTGCGGGCTCAGGGCAGCCCGCCATGTGCCTGCGCTCCGGCAGGACTATATTCTGATACTGGGGTGCGGCTTCAATCAGGACGGAACGCTGCCGCCGCTCCTGCGGGGTAGAGTGGACAAGGCAATCGAGTTCTGGAAGCGGCAGAAGGAGGAGACCGGCAGGGAGGCTGTCCTGGTGCCGTCCGGAGGACAGGGAATAGATGAGAGTATGCCGGAGGCTGAGGCGATGGGACGCTATCTTCGTGAGTGCGGGATCCCGGAACGGGCGATCATGCAGGAGGAGAAGTCAACGAACACCTATCAGAATATGGCTTTCTCCAAAAAACTGATCGAAGATTCATTAAATCTCGGAGATGGATACGCGCCATCAGACGCAGAGGCTGCCGGCAAAGACAGGGCCGCCAATCCCAATGTTATTTTTGTCACCACAAATTATCACGTCTTCAGGAGCGGTGTATGGTCGAGACTTGCCGGGCTCTGTGCAGAGGGACTCGGCAGCAAAACCAAGTGGTGGTTCTGGCCGAATGCCTTTGTAAGGGAGTGCGTTGGACTGCTGGTCAATCGCATAGTGCCGGAAATCGTGTGGCTGGTCATACTGGCAGCACTGTTCGGAAGTATAGCGACTCTGATTGTGTAGAGACGACAGAATGGTTCCGGCATTGTTCATGCAGCAAATACTCAATTCCGGAATAAAGCCCGAATCGGACACGGGATAGGACTGGAAAATCGCTATGCGTTGTTTCTTAGAACAGGAGGCTTTTATAGTCTCCTGTTTTTTTGCGTCGAACAGCAATTTCGCTCGCTCATACTTGGAAAGAGTAATCAGATAAAGCCCACCGTTTTGGATGCTGGCTGCATGCCAGACGATATATAAAGATTGTTAATGGAGAAGGTGTGGTTATTAAGAAGTATATATGTATTGTTATTGGCCGGGCGTTTATACTTTCATTAGTACAGAACAACGGGACTGCCCGTCAGAACCGACAGATATATAAAGTGTCCATCCTTTTCCGCTAAAACACAGACATATCATTAACAATAGTCAAAAAACGGAGAGATGGAAAAGGAAAAGGGAGAGGAGTTGAACATGATCAAGAAAAAAAGACTTGCAGTCATTACAGTTGCAATTCTCAGTCAGCTGCTTGCAGCCTGCGGCGGCGCCGCTCTCTCTTCGGGTGATACCGCACAGACAAAAGAGAAATATAGAAGAAGCTTAGAGATAATTAATTCGTGGGGTGATATTAGATCCTGCACAGAGGCAGAAGACACAGCATTTGAGGAAGAAGATCCTGCTTCCGGATCAATCTCTGACTCCTGGAAAGAAATTATAGCATCCGGACATGACGGGACTTATCTTGAAAAGTATCGGATTGGGGATACCAAAGGAATTGATCTCGGAGAAGAAGGCGTGATTGAAATGGAACTTGTCGCCTTTGATGCCGACGAACTTGCAGACGGAAGCGGAAAAGCCCATATGACCTGGATCGCAAAAGAACTTCTGAATACAAAACATGTAATGAATACAGAAAGGACGAATGAGGGTGATTGGCCCTCATCGGACATGCGCAGATGGCTGAGAGAAAGCATCCTTCCCCTGTTTCCGCAGACAGTGCGGTCGAACATAAAGGAAGTGAAGAAATATTCATACTCTCATTCGAATAGCGAAAAAATCACGTCTTCAGATACAATTTGGATACCATCCGGGACGGAAGTATCTGGAAATGAGGTCAGTTTTCCGGATAAAGGACCCAGCTATATAAATGCCTTCCCGGAAATTGCTTCCAGAAAAAAACAGCAGGTCGGCACTTCTGAACCGTCGTGCTGGTGGCTGCGGGATGCTGACTGGGGTTATGACACTGGTTTCGACATTGTCTACTATGGAGGATCCACATGGTTTCATCTCAGTGCTTGCCGGGAAAGCGGTGTAGCGATCGGGTTCTGCTTGTGACAGGTCGCCTGCCATTCCGGCGAAGCCTGTCCCGTTGGATCAGAATTGATAAATAAATGAGAAAAAAGTCTACTGTGATAAGTGCTCTTCACCTTCGGGTGGAGGGCTTTTTTCGTTTGTGGAAAAATCAAAAGAATTGTGATAGAGTGAAAAGTCGAATTGGGACTTGCCGTAGGCTTGCGGGGTGACAAAAAACAGGCAGTTGATTTTCAGGCATAGGAGATACAGAGGATGATTGGTTTTGCTGCAAAGTTGTTGGGAACGATTTTGGGATCTGATTTATATATATTGCTTGCCGGTATTTTGGCTGCAGCCAGTATTTATAATGTATTAAGGCTTGCCAGCCAGGTCGGGGAAGAAGTGAAGATGTGTAAAAAGGATCCTAACAAAAGATTCGCAGAGGATCTCGCAAAACGATTAAACAAATGGTATAACTTTTTCACGACGATGATTACTATCTTCCCTTTGTTGGGAATGCTGGGAACTGTTAAATCATTGATTGAACTAAATCTTGCGAGTGAACAGATTGCGGAGCTTCAATCACATTTTTTTGATGCACTCACATCTACTGCTTGGGGAATAATATTTGCCATTGCATTTAAAGTGGTGAATTCGGCATTTGAGTACCAGGTGATTTGCCAGATTGAAGCGGCACAAAGAATTCTGGATGAAAAAGCAAAAAGCGATGACGAAATTAGTAGTTGAGGAATGTCACGATGAGAAACAGAAAGAAGGATTTAATACTGGATTTCACGTCGTTATTGGATATTGTCCTCCTCCTTTTGTTTTTCTTTATACTGTTTAGCAAGGTGGGAGCTGACACAAGTGTCAAGAATGCGCAGCAGGAGGCACAAAAAGCTAAAAATAAGTATGATGCCTTAACGGAAGAAGTTGCAGCACTCCGGGGACAGCTTAAATATGATATAGAAACGGTAGATCAAGTTACTTCTCAGGAAGCAGAAGAACTCATTGCTTTTAATCATGGTAATAATCTGAAAATACTATTACTTGATGGAGGTGGCACTTCGAAACCTCTGATTATAAGAGCAGTCCTCAATCGAAGAGTAATCGGGGAGTGTCTGCTTACTGATAGTGATGATATGGCGGCGGATCAGGAAAAAGACATTAATACTGAAAAAATGCTTGGCTGGCTAACTGAATGCGGCATGAATAGCGACACCGTAATAATGTGTGATTTCGTATACGATGCAGATTTGCCTCGTACTAGTGAAGCGTGCGATAAGATTAATAATATCTTTGAAGAAATACGAGAGAAGTATGGATATCGTCATTTTTATTGCTCTTCAACAGATCTATCGATAGGGAGTAGAGAATAAATGTCAAAAACCCAAAAAGATAAAAAACTGGAAAAAGTCAGTAAGAAGAAGGAAAAAGTTAATGCAGGTGCTGCAAAACGAGGACGAAAACCGAAAACAGAACGAGTAGGGAAGCCCAGTCGGGAATCGAAGCAGACTAAATCAAAAAAAGAAGACAAGAAAAAATCATTTTCAGTATTACCGCTGATAATGGCAGCAATAATTGCAGTTCTTGCCGGTATATTCGGTAAAATCGGATTTGGTGGAGGCGGCGACGGATTTGGGTTACTTCCGGGAGGCTTAAGAAATGGAGCAGTAGAGGCTGAATCAGATGGGAAAGAATCAGTATCTGCGTCACAGGAATCTTCTACCTCTACAACAAAGACGGGCGAAACTGACGAGGACGATGAAAGAATCAGATATGTGGAAGTGACTGTAAATGAAGATGGTTATCTTTATCAGAATTCCAAACTAGGGCTGGAAGACATTCTGGATGATATTTACGAAGGTGATATTATCAGATTGAAGATACACAGGGCTTCCAAAAATGATGTTGATGATCTGATAAACGCAGCAAGCGAGAGAGGCATCAAAGTTATATTTGAATAAGATTGGATACGAGTCATGGAGTTATTGATTTACAGTGGCGAAAGGAAGCTATAGAGAAACAGCTTGAAACACTTAAGGACATAAAAAAGTTGGTGTTAGAGGAGGAAAATAAGCGTTCGACTTGATAGTGCTAATTAATATCTGTAAATCCTTAATATCTTAATATTAATCATCTATTATGCAGGAGGCTTTGATGGCCTCCGTTTTTTTAAACAGCACAGATTTGACAAAAGGAGCCTGATCACATGAAATCAGCATCCCGGCATCTATCCTTCCTGATAATAGAACGACTCCGTTGACGGAGTCGACTGCCTGGGCTATTTTCCCTATCCCACGGAAACTTCCTCACTGAAACACTCTACAGGTGAACACAGGGGTTGTTGCATTATAAAAAAGGATTAATGCGGATAAAAAATTCCATATATGGAAATTCCATAAGCGCTTGTTATTTCCATCTGTCCGAAATAACCTTGCATAAAAAATTTTGAAACTTTTTTTAATGGTCAAATGGCGTTTGACCTTTTGCGGCAGGGGTTCTGGTATCTTTACCTTAGAAACAGACAAATGCAGAATGAAACAGACAGAGGAGGTAAAGAAAATGCTGGGAGCAATCTTTGGAGATATCGTAGGTTCTGTATATGAGTTCAATAACACAAAAAGGGAGGATTTCCCGCTCCTTTCCAAGTGGTCGCATCCGTCAGACGATTCCATGATGACACTGGCAGTTGCGAGAGCACTGATGAATACCTGGGGGCGGAGTGATGACGAGATCAGGGCTGAGCTTGTCAGATCCATGCAGCAGATCGGACGCCGCTATCCCAATGCAGGCTATGGCGGGAGCTTTGCCAGGTGGCTGCGTGACAAAAATCCCCGCCCCTATAACAGCTTCGGAAACGGGAGTGCCATGCGGGTTTCTTCTGTGGGGTGGCTGTATCAGACGCTGGAGGATACCCTCCATGCCGCTGAACTTACAGCAGAAGTCACCCACAACCATCCGGAGGGGATCAAAGGCGCACAGGCGATCGCCGCAAGTATTTTTCTGGCAAGGGCAGGGGCGTCCAAGGAAGAAATCTTCGTTTATGCCATGAAATCCTACGGCAGCAGAATGATCCGCACACTGGATGAAATCCGGCCGGACTACCATTTTGATGTAAGCTGCCAGGGCTCCGTGCCGGAGGCGATCATTGCCTTTTATGAGAGTGAAAGCTATGAGGATGCCATCCGCAAAGCGGTATCCATCGGCGGCGACAGCGACACCATTGCCTGCATGGCGGGTGCAATTGCCGAAGCATATTACGGCATGCCGGGCAAACTGAAGAAGAAAGCCCTCCAGATTCTGGATTCCTATTGTGCAGGAATCGCGCAGCAGTTTCGGCAATTCTGCCGTGAACATGACAGAACAATCAAAGAGGGATGGAGAGAGAAGATTACTCCGAAAGATCCGTATGAATCCCTGCGCAACAACTGGGCGATCGAAGCCCTGCTCGACAGAGTTTATCAGAAAAGAGAAAATGGGGAAACGGACATCAACATACTTCCGATCTTCTCCATCCTGCACCACTGTATCCAGGAGGGCGGAGAATTTCTGGTCCCTGCCGACTTTCACCTCGGTTTACCAAAGGATCCGGGCAAGTTTGAACCGGGTATTCAGACCGACCCGAACCAGGGGCAGCCGGACGACACATCCACAATAGACGAGGATGCCTCCTTTACGCTGAAGTACGTTGTTGACAATGACAACAAAGAAGCCCTGCCTGTTTTCACCAGCGAGAGCGAGTTCGAAAAAGGAGAACCGGCATCCAGGATTCCGCTTTCGATCCTTGAATGCCTGCAGATCGCCCTGGACGGTGAAAAGCTCACAAGCATGGTAATCAACCCCTACGGCAACTGCTTCATCATGGACAAAGAGACAATAAAAGGCTTTCTGAATCTCATTCAGAGTGAATGAGTCACCGGGGACGGTTCTGAAAAACTCATTGCGTGCAATGAGTTTTTCGGAACCGTCCCCAAAAACTCATCCAATCGCCGGGGCAGTGGTGATCTTTTCCCCAAAACAGCTTCAGGTCGCCATTCCTTCCTCCTCCTCAATCTTCTTCTTCCAATTTCGTTTTCCCGATACTACAATATACAAAAACAATAAATGTCAGCCCGGAAAGCCAAATGCCAGCCCGGAAAACTAAACGAAAGCCCGGGAAATAAATAGGGAAATAAATAGGGTAATAACCTGGACAGAAGGAGATATCCGCATGCCGTTTCAGATCATCAGGAATGATATTGTAAAAGTCAAGGCAGATGCCATCGTCAATACAGCCAATCCCCTTCCGACCTATGCCGGGGCGGTCGACCGCTCGATCTATCTGGCGGCGGGTGCGGAGGATCTGCTGAAGGAGAGAAGAAAGATCGGGCCGATCCCGGTTGGCGAAGCTGCATGGACACCGGCTTTCAAACTGCCGGCAAAATATATCATTCATACAGTGGGACCCGCCTGGACGGATGGAAGGCACGGCGAAGTGGAGGCTGTGAGGTCCTGTTATCAGAATTCGCTGAGGATCGCGTCGGAACTCAAGTGTAAAAGTATTGCCTTTCCCCTGATCGCAACGGGGGCATACGGTTTCCCAAAGGACCTTGCACTGGAGGCGGCGACCTCGGTGATCTACCAGTTCCTGCTGCAGAAAGAAATGCTGGTCTACCTGATCATATATGATCAGTCCTCGCTGGACTACTCCAGCCGCCTCTTTACCGATGTAAAGGAATATATTGATGCGAATTACATAGAGGAGCAGGAGCAGCAGGCCATGCAGGCGGCGTCGGAGGGTGATGTGACAGTCAGCGGGACCATCTTCCACGCGGCCCTGGAGAGAGGCCTCCTGACACCGGAGACCGCGGACCGGATCTCTTCTCACCGCAGGCGGCTGTCCACCAGCCTTGCCAGGCTTGACGATCTGAAAAACAAGAAGGAAAGCGCAGAGAAAGATACGGATGCGGCCTCGCTGAAAAAGATGCTTGAGAGAGATTCCAGGAGTTTTGGCGATGTACTTGTTGAGATGATTAAAGAGCGCGGCTTAAAGAACAGTGAAGTATACAAGGCTGCGAATGTGACAAAACAGACTTTTTCAAAAATACTGAAGTCCCCGAATCCACCTAAGCGGGAGACGGTCGCGGCCTTTGCCATAGGGATGAAGCTTACCGTTCCGGAGGCGGAAAAACTCTATGAGGCCGCCGGCTTTGCCATGACCTTGAATAATAAGTTTGATGTGTACGTGAGGTATTTCCTCAGCACCGGTCAATATAATATAGTATCGGACAATATCATCCTGGATGAAAATGAAATGCCGCTGTTAGGAGCCAAAGCGTGATGAACATTTTTTGACTGCTTGTCGGTATATTGCTATTTTAGCGCGATTTATTAAAAGAAATCCTCGGTTTGCAGGTATAAATACCATAAAATAACCGTTTTCAGACGTCTGATTCTTTATAATTCCTGTCCCTGAAATACCTTATTTTCGTGTATTCCCGATGGTACTATATACTCAGATCAAGGGAAACAACCTGATTGGAATAATAAAAACTACCATTAATAAAAATACTGAAAAAGATAAAAAAGTGAAGCGGAAGAAAGCCGCAAAAATCTGACAGGAGGTAAACATTATGAAGATCAGAACCGGAAATGATATCAAAGAGTTCAACGCAGCACTTGGCAAATGCACACATCCCGTATGGCTGATGGGACCCAACGATGAGTTCTATAACATGAAGAACGAAGAAGAGTATATCGAAGGCATCCTCAGACTGACCGAAGACCATGACGAGCAGCTCGGCATCTTCACTGTTACCTACGAGGACGAGATGATCATGGCAGACTTCATCGTTAAGATGGCGGCCTAAATGATCAGCCTGACCATTCAGCAGACCCTCCTTGGGACACTGGAAGGGACGGTTCTCTCTTGAGTCCTCGATGTCTCACTCTCACCGTCCCCAGTGTCCCAAATAAATACATATTTAAATACAGAATGGCAAAAAAAGGCAGCTGTACTGGACATAAAGCGTCAGTGCAGCTGCTTTCTTAATGTGGAAAAAGCGGCAAACGCGGCAAAAGTGATAAAAGCGGCAGATACCGCAGCAAAAGCTCTGCAGGGATCACCTTGAGTCATTCCCTACTCCTTTCAAAGATACTTTTTCCAAAGTCATCGGCGATTTTCATTTCCCCAGTCACAGAGCTTGTCAAGTACCTTCACAAGTGAGTGACCGCGCTCCGTCAGGGAGTATTCGACTTTCGGGGGGATCTGCGGATAGACGGTGCGGACAATAAGATCATCTGCCTCAAGCTCCTTAAGGTTCTGGCTGAGGGTCTTGTCCGCAATTTTTTTTAGATAACGCTGCATCTCATTAAATCTGACAGGCTCATATTCCATCAGGCAGTACAGAATGGCAGGCTTATATTTTCCTGAGATCAGAGACAGGGCATAACTGTATCCTGTGGAATAGTAATCGGCCTCTTCAATCAGCTGCTTTTGCATACGCTTACCTCCAAGTAAGTACGTAACATAAAAGTAGGTACTTGTAATATTATCGGGTACACGTATAATGTACGTGGAAATGATTCGGAAGTCAATTCATTCAGAAGATAAAAAACAACAATTTAAGAAAGGCAGAAATCAAAAATGAAAAAGAATCTCGGAGTTGTACAGGCAGTTTACCCTATGCCGGTGCTGATGGTGGCGGCTTATGATGAAAACGGCAAGGTCAATGCCATGAACGCTGCATGGGGAATGATCTGCAACGCAGACAGGATCGCTCTGTTTATTGATGAAGACCATAAGACTACCCAGAACCTGCTCAAGACTAAGGCTTTTACAGTCAGTATTGCAGATAAAGAGCACATGGATGTGGCAGATTTCTTCGGCATTGCCACCGGAAACAAGATGGAAGATAAGTTCGAAAGAACAGGCTATACTGCCATCAAAAGCTCGTTTGTAAATGCACCGATTATTGACGAGTTTCCGGTAGTCATGGAGTGCGAGCTGGCTGAGGTTTCCGAGACAGAAAGCTTCTACTGCATTGTCGGAAAGATCGTCAATACCGCAGCTGAGGAAAAGGTCCTTTCTGAGAACGGGAAGGTGGATCCCATGAAGCTGCAGGCCCTGATCTTTGATCAGTTCCAGCATGGATACTATGTGACAGGCCAGCAGGTCGGTAAAGCATGGAACGCAGGAGCAGGCCTGATGAAGAAGTAAAAGAGCAGGGTGAGCCCGACAGTCCCTATTTTACCATTCTGGTTCCCGAAACTTCCAATAATCTCGGCTTTTTGGCCATGAAATGACAAAAAAGACCTAAAACAGGTCTTTTTTGTTTGTCCGAATCCTTATCAAACCTGTCCCGAATGATATTTTCCGGACAGGCCTCCGATGGTAGTATGTACACAGATCAAGGGAAACAACCTGATCGAATAAAAATCATACAAAAACAAAAACTACCATTCAGAATCATCCGCAGGAAAATAAGAAAAGAATTAGAAAGAGAAAGGAAACAAGAGGATGATGAGCCGTTTAATCGGCAGGAGGTTACAATATTATGAAGATCACAACAGGAAACGACATCAAAGCATTCAACGCAGCACTCGACAAATGCACAAATACCGTATGGCTGATGGGCCCCAACGATGAGTCCTATAACATGAAGAATGAAGAGGAGTACATTGAGGGCATGATCAGACTGACAGAAGGCCATGATGATCAGCTCGGCATCTTCACCACTTCCTACGAAGACGAGATGACCATGATGAACTACTTCGAGCAGAAGGCTGCATAAGGGGACACTTTCGAGTCCCAATAGATTTGACTCCCCAAGAGGAGTACCTCCCCCAGGGACATCAAGGATAACCAGAGTCAATTGAAACTCAAAACTTTCCCAGGTGTCCCATATATATACATATTCGCCAGGAGGCCGCCGTACTGGACAGTAAGCGTCAGTATGGCGGTTTTTTTATGTACATAGCGGTTTTTATGTGCGGATATGGCTGGAACGTCCCCCTATAAGGAAAATGGATAATACTCAAAGATACTCTGCACAGCATCAGAAATGTCCTGAATTTGCGTAAACGGGATTTCAGTAATTTTCCTGTAGAATCTTGCCTGCAGATCGATGCTTTTTATATGTTCCAACAATGCTGTGCCCTTAAAGACAGGGGTCTTCACTGGGATATGGAGCGCATCTTCGAAGGCTTGCTTCTTGACCGGGCAGACTACGGCAATCCCTGATCTGTTAAAAAAGTCTCTGCTGAGTACGAGAACATACATGGAATTTTTTTCAAGAAACAGTATGTCTCCCTGTTGCACAAGATCCATCACAGCACCTCCCGTCCTTCAGGTTCTCCCCAATCATATTCGGTGTAAGGCCCCAGCTTCCCACCGTATGCTGCGGCTCTCTCCTCGAGGGAACGATGCCGGAATGTCTTTCTGCGGAGAATGATCTTTCCATCTTCAATTTCCATTATAAGTGTATCGTTTACACGAATACCTAATTCGTTCATCACAAGCCGTGGAATCCGGATTCCCTGCCCGTTTCCCCATTTGACAACCTGCGTTTCCAAATCGTATCCTTTCCCGGCATATTTGCCGAATCATAAGCTGTAAATAAAGGTATTTAAAAAGAATAGTATATACAAAGTATATACTACCATAACATGTAAAGACCGGCAAGCTGTAAAAGTGCTGTAAGTGACCTGTGGTGCCTTATGGAGATTATATAGGCCTTAAGCTTTATAGGCTCGATTTTACCATTCCAGTTCCCGAAACTGCCAAAAATATCGGCTTTTGGGATACAATATGATAAAAAAGACCTGAAACAGGCCCTTTTTTGCAGGGCTTGATTTTCATGGTATTGGTCTTCAAATGCATTTCCCCGGCCTGTTTTCAGTAGTAGGATGTACAAGGATAATAAAAAGAACGAGATAAAAAGAAGAAATTGTCTTATGAGAATCCGGTGCCCCGCAGGGTAATGCAGGAGAATGCAGGAAGGTGCAGCAGAATGCAGGAGAATGCAGAAAGCTGCAGCAGAATGCAGGAAGGTGCAGGAGAATGCAGAAAGCTGCAGCAGAATGCAGGGAGATGCAGGAGAATGCAGTAGAATGCAGGAAATTGCCGGGAGATCATGGACAGGAAGAAAGAAGAAAAAGAAGAAAACCATGAAAAAAACAAATCGCATAATTTTCCTGCCTATCGGATTAATGATCATGTTCCTGTGCGGAACAGTGTACGCCTGGAGTATTATTTCCAGATCGATTTCCGCGACATTCCCGTCCTGGAACGCCCAGACACTTTCCATGACCTTTACGCTGACAATGATGTTTTACGCACTGGGCGGTCTGGTGAGCGGATTCGTCCTCAGAAAGACAGGACCCCGTCCGGTTCTGACAGCAGCAGCGCTCCTCTATCCGAGCGGTATGATGATCGCATCCTTTGCCCAGTCACCTGTACTTCTCTACCTTGGCTACGGCGCCATGTGCGGACTGGCCACAGGCCTCTGCTACAATTCCGTAGTCAGTACCGTTTCTGCATGGTATCCGGACCGCCAGGGAGCTGTATCGGGCATCCTTCTGGCAGCTTACGGACTGAGCAGCTTTATCTCCGGAAAAGTCTTTGCAGCCTTTGCTCCCGCTGACGGCGGACGCGCATGGGCGACAGGACTCCGCATCCTGGCAGTTCTTCTGCTTGGTGCGATCCTGACAGCTATTGCTTTCTTCCGTTTCCCCAAAGAGGGTGAGATTACTATTGATACAACTCAGAAAAAGGGACACCGCGAGCCCGCATGTGATATTCCCCCTTCACAGATGCTCCGTACAAGTTCCTTCTGGCTGTATTACGTCTGGGTAGCCCTTCTGACCGGCGCCGGCCTGATCCTGATCGGACAGGCGAGCGGCATCGCGGAGGAAGTCGGCAGAGGACTGTCCGGCAATACTATCGCCACTGTCGTTGGAATGATCTCCATCACAAACGCCATCGGCCGTATCTGCAACGGAACAGTTTTTGACCGCTTCGGCTATCGCGGCACCATGAGGATGGTCTTGAGCACTTTTGCCTTTTCCGCAGTTATGATGCTCATGGCTTACAGGACCGGATTCTTCCCCCTGCTTGTCATCGGCTTTATGACCGGTGGATTTGCCTACGGCGCTTTCTGCTCTACAAGCCCGGCTCTCATGTCAGACTTTTACGGCAGAACCTGGTATGCGATCAATTTCTCGATCATCCCTACCAACACACTCTTTACCTCCTTTGCGACAGTCATCGCGGGCAGGCTCTATGACAGCACGAACTCTTTCTACAGCTCGATCCTGCTCCTGTTTGCCTTCGTGATTGTCTCCGTCCTCCTTTCCTTTGTGATCAGAAGACCCGGAGAACACAGAGTCACTGCCGGTCATGCTTTCAAACACCACAACCACCACAAGCACCACAGAGTGCAGATGGCATAAGATAACCGCCGGGACACCAGGGACGGTTCCTACTGTCCCGAAAGCGAATCACCCGGGACAGTCAGAACCGTCCCCCGCGTCCCGCTTTTGCGTCCCGATTGAATTGCCTCCCCAAAGGGAGTACCCCCCTATTTTTTATATACATATTCGCTAAGAGGCCGTCGTACTAGACAGAAGTCAGTGCGGCGGTTTTCTTTATGCAAGCGGGATCCTGTCGAACATATGATTGCGGATTTTGTCCGTTTTTATGGATAAGCGATAAGGCATTATTAGTGAGGATATAATAAGCAAACAATCGTTTACGTGATCAGGACGGGAAAGGAGATACTGTGAAAGTTATTGTGAGTGATGCTTCGAGAAAAATGGTCTACCACCGCGGCGGCTGCATATATGCTGCCAGAATCAAAAGCGCCCACCGGATGACCCTGAAAATGAACGATGCGGTCAGGCATGGCTACCATGAATGTTCCTGCTGCAGCGGCATGAAGGGGGCTGTACGTGTCAGCCGAAAGGCACTCAATCAGGTCGGGCAGGATATCGCGTTTGAGTATCTCTACGATGATAAATCGGATACACTGTTCATCCGCACAGAGTTTGGCTTTTGGAAAATCTATCAGAAGGAAAGCGGCTTTGTGCTCTATCACTGCAGTCGATATGACCGGACGAAAACATTTGAAGCCCTGATGCACGATGTCTTCCACCGCCAGAGCGATGTTCCGGCCTATGAGTCTCTGCTTAAACACGTCAACTACATCGTGGAACACGACAGGGCGAAAAGAATCATCCTGGAAGATTACAAAAAGCTTCCGCAGCGCACCAAAAAGCAGAAAAAATATTACAAAAAGGCCGAACAGAGAGCCAGGAGGCTCCAGATCATGAGAGTAGATATGCTCCTGGACAGCCTGAAGACAGGGAAGCCGCTTAAACAGCTGGCATGAGCCGGCAGCTCAGGAGACAGAAGGAGACAGGGGACGGTTCTCTGTCTCCACTCAAACAGACAGCTGATATGTACCTATGATGTAAATATATAGCCGGTGATCCTGAGGGGGGACTGAAGTAAACCGATGATCCTGATTGGGGTCCCGATTGAGTCCCGATGGTGAGCAGAAAAGCCGGTTTCAAGCTGCCTGTAAAAAATTGTTTTAAGCTTCCTGTAAAAATGTTGTTCAAGCTGCCTGTAAAAAATGTTTGACAAAAAAAATATATTCCAGTAAAATTACTTCTCAAGTGATATCAAAAAATGCGATGACGGCACTATGCCTTTCTGGGGTACACTACAGAGAGCCGGCGGTTGGTGCGAGCCGGTGTGGAACAGACTGCGCAGTCTCCTGCCTGAGCAGATTTCCTGAAGCCTTTTGGTGTGTAGGGGGATCCGTCCGGCCAACGTAAAAGGGCCATGTACTTGTTGGAGTACAGCTGAGCGGCTGCGCAAGCAGCAATCCGGGTGGTACCGCGTCATGTAATGGATTCTTGACGTCCCGGAGGTTCCTTAAAGAGCCTCCGGGATTTTTTTATTATCGCAGGGCCGCCTCTATCCTATTATCGCAGGGCCGCCTCTACGCTTTTGACATGGCCCGCGGGAAGCCAGAGGACGCATATGAACAAGAACGCAGTTCATATTGCCGCCTCGACCCTGTTTTTTCCGGAGATTGTCCCTGGCAGATGGAGCTGTTGTCTACGGACGGGAGCACATCGACAGGATGGGAAGAGAGGAGAATTGTATGAGAACGATGAAACTGATTGATGTTACCCTTCGGGAAGGCGCGGCGATCCGCGGGAGAGAGCTGACCTTTAAGGAGAAGCTGGAAATCGCCAGGAGTCTGGACAGACTGAAGGTGGATACGATCGAGCTGGCACCCATCGGGGGGAGCAAGGCTGAGGAACTCAGCAACAGTACGATCGCTTCCATGGTGAACAGCCGGATCTCCGCCTGTGTCAACATCGCCGACGGAGATATCGAGAAGACCTGGGACAGCATCCGGATCGCGAGAAAACCCAAGCTGAACCTGCTGGTCCCGGTTTCGCCGGTACAGATGGAATACATCTGTCATAAGAAGGACAAGAATATGCTTTCTTTTATTACGGAGAAAGTAAAGGAGTGCCGCTATTTCTGTGAACATGTGGAATTTTCCGCGCTTGACGCGACGCGGGCAGAGAAGGCCTTCCTCTGTGAGGCGATCACTGCCGCCGTGAAGGCCGGGGCCTACAAGGTCACCCTCTGCGATTCTGCGGGGATCATGATGCCCCAGGAGTTCGGGGCTTTTGTCAAGGATATACTCTCCCGTGTTCCTGAACTCTCGGACATCGAGCTCTATGTCGAGGTGAGCGATGAGATGCATATGGCGGTTGCCTGCGGCGCCGAGGCGGTCTCAAAAGGCGCCACCGGTGTGAAGTGCACGGCTGTCAGGAACGGCTATCCGACTCTTGAGGAGATGATCCGCTTTGTCAAGATGCGCGGCGCCGACCTCGATATCGAGACCGGTATGCGTGTCACGGAGATCCACCGCGTGGTCACCCAGCTCGAGAAGATCATCATGCCCCAGGAAGAGGAGGTCACTCGCTTTTCCAACATCTCTCTCCCGGACGCGACGGGTGTCACGCTGGATGAAAATGACGAGATCGGGGAAGTGGTCAAGGTGGTGCGTCAGCTCGGCTATGATCTGAGTGAGGAAGACAACGCCAAGGTCTATGAGGCATTCCGGCGCGTCGTCACCAAGAAGCATTTTGTAGGGACCAAAGAGCTGGACGCCATCGTGGCGGGCACAGCCATGCAGGTCCCTTCCACATACAAGATCATCAATTATGTGATCAACAGCGGGAATATCATCACGGCGACTGCCAATATCCTTCTGGAGAAGGACGGAGAGAGCAAGCGGGGAGTGGGAACCGGCGACGGCCCGATCGACGCTGCCTTTGCGGCGATTGAAATGATCATCGGTCACCGCTATGAGCTGGACGACTTCCAGATCCAGACCGTGACAGAAGGCCGCGATTCCATGGGCAGCGCTCTGATCAAACTTCGCGCGAATGGAAAGGTTTATTCCGGAAACGGGCTCTCGACGGATATCATCGGCGCGTCGATCCGTGCCTATATCAGTGCCCTGAACAAGATCATCTATGAAGAAGAGGATTCGCCCCGCTCTGTGTGACGGCGCGAGATCAGGAAGTAGTTTGCGTCGAAGCGCCGCAAACTTCGCTGATCCCATCGGAGAAAACGCCTTCGCGCTTTCTCCCCGGGTGTCTCAGCGCATAGGGCTTCGACATAAGAGGGAAATATAATGAAATTATCTTTTTCTATACGGAACTGGGACGGGATAGGATGGAACGAATTCTGTGAAGCCGCCAAATACACGCGTATGTCGGGAATCGAGCTTTACGACATTGCGGGACCTGTTTTTTCGGGGAAGGAGAGTCCGACCAATCCGGAACTTGCGGCTGCTTCGAGACGCCGCCTCATCAGCGACAATCTGGCTGTTTCCTGTGTGGATACAGCGGGGGATTTTGTGGATGCGTCTTCTGCACGCGAGATAGACGAATGTATCCGCGTCGCCGTCAATCTGGGGATCCCCTTCATAGGAATCCATACTTCGTCTTCAGACGCCGATGCCTGCGCGGACGCGATCGAGCGTATCCTCGAGAGGATCGGGACCAGACCTGTCGTCGTCCTTGTGGAGACATCCGGACTCTACGCGGACACGCAGAGTCTTAGGGATCTTTTGAACCGCTTTTCCGACGACCGTCTCGCCGCGCTCTGGGACATGTATTCCACTTTTGTGACCGCGGGAGAGGATCCGGAGCGGACCATCACCAACCTCGGTGCCTATGTGCGGCATGTACACATTCATGATTTCACAAAGAAAGACGGCGCGACGGTGCCGGAGCTCATCGGGGACGGACTTCTTCCCTTGAAGGAACTCATGAACGCGCTGCGTTCCATCAACTATGACGGGTTTATTTCGCTTGAATGGGATCCGGACTGGATGCCCGAGATTGCGGATATGGAGATCATCTTCACCCATTTCGTCAATGTGATGGGACGGTTTCAGAACACGAGGCTGAATGAAAAGCATCTCTATTGGAACAACAGCCACACGGGAAAATACGTCTGGAAGAAGGGGACGCTGATCGACAAGACCTTCCCCCAGGTGCTCGACACCATGGTGGAGGAGTTCCCCGACCAGGTCGCGATCAAATACACGACGCTCGATTACACCCGCACCTATTCGGAGTTTCGGGATGATGTGGACGAATTTGCGAGAGTCCTGGTTTCTCTCGGCGTCCGTGCAGGCTCCAAGGTGACGATCTGGGCGACCAATGTGCCGCAGTGGTTTTTGACTTTCTGGGCGACGACCAAGATCGGCGCGGTGCTGGTGACGATGAATACCGCCTACAAGATCCATGAGGCGGAATATCTGCTGCGGCAGTCCGACACCCATACACTGGTGATGATTGACGGCTACAGGGATTCCAATTATAAGGAGATCATGCAGGAGCTGTGTCCGGAACTGGCCGAAAAGAAGCCCGACGAGGCTCTGCACGCGAGGCGCCTGCCTTTCCTTCGCAATGTGATCACGGTAGGCTTTCGTATGCCGGGTGCCATCACCTGGGAGGAATCCTTCGAGTACGCGTCCCGCACACCTATCGAAGAAGTGCGGCGCATGGCGGCGGCGGTGGATGTCAACGATGTCGCCAACATGCAGTATACGTCCGGCACGACCGGATTTCCCAAGGGCGTGATGCTCACGCATTACAATATTGTCAACAACGGCAAGAGTATCGGGGACGGCATGGATCTGTCCACGGCGGACAGGCTCATGATCCAGGTGCCTATGTTCCACTGCTTCGGTATGGTGCTGGCTATGACGTCCACCATGACCCACGGCGGGACCATTCTGCCTATTCCCTATTTTTCGCCCAAATCCTCGCTGGCCTGCATCAACAACGAACATGTGACGGCTTTCCACGGGGTCCCCACCATGTTCATCGCCATGCTCGAGCATCCGGATTTTGAGAAGACGGATTTCAGCTTTATGCGCACCGGGATCATGGCGGGAAGCCCCTGCCCCATCTCGGTCATGCGGGATGTAGTCGACAAAATGCACATGCCGGAGATCGTCATTGTCTACGGCCAGACCGAGGCTTCCCCGGGCTGCACAATGAGCCGCACGACGGATCCTCTCGAGGTACGTGTCGCTACGGTGGGCTGTGCCTTCCCCGAGGTGGAATGCAAGATCGTGGATCCGGAGACCGGAGAGGACTGCCCGGATGAAGTGATCGGCGAGTTTGTCGCGCGCGGCTATAATATCATGAAGGGATATTACAAAATGCCCAAGGCGACAGCCGCGGCCATTGACGCGGACGGCTGGCTCCACACCGGAGATCTGGCCTGCAGGACACCGGAAGGCAACTACCGGATCACAGGGCGGCTCAAAGATATGATCATCCGGGGCGGAGAGAATATCTACCCCAAGGAGATCGAGGAGTTTATCTACACCCACCCGAAGGTGAGCGACGTGCAGGTCATCGGCGTGCCGGATGAGGCCATGGGAGAGGAGATCATGGCCTGCATCATCTTAAAAGATGGCGAGGAGATGACGTCGGAAGAGATGAAACAGTATGTGCGCGACCACATGGCCAAGCACAAGGTGCCCAAATATATCGATTTTGTGGACAGCTATCCCATGAACGACGCGGGAAAGATCCAGAAGTTCAAAATGCGGGAGATGGCGGTGGAGAAACTCGG
>CAMKEX010000023.1 GCA_946411695.1 uncultured Lachnospiraceae bacterium | reverse complement strand
ACAGATAGCGCAGGACCGCGCGGGAGTCCTCTCCGCAGCCGGGCAGGGCCAGATGCCGCACCAGAACGCCGCGCACCATGATCGGATCGTCGGTGTCGTCCGGACAATCGATGGCATGGCTGCCGTCCGAGAAAACGGGCTCGGGGCATTGCCGGAACATTTCTTCGATGGCCGCAGAGGCATATTGAAAATAATCCGCAGCGCCCGTGTGTCTGGCGGAGAGTGCGGAGGACACATATTTCAGATCCGGCAGCCAGACATCCACCAGTCCCTCCAGGGCCCTTACGGCCTCAACACGCTCGTAGCTTCCTGTGTTGTACACGACCGGAATCGTGAGTCCTGCCGCCTTTGCGCGTTTCAGGGCGGGGATCAGCAGCGGCACAAAATGTTCCGGGGTCACGAGGTTGATATTGTGGGCCCCCTGTTCCTGCAGATCCAGAAAAATCTCCGCCATCCGCCGTGGAGTCACTTCCGTGAGGCGGGGGAGAAGGGATGCCCCGGACGTCCCGCTTTCCGGGAAAGGGGCGGAAGGCCTTGAGATCCGGCGGTTCTGGCAGTAAATACAGCCCAGGCTGCATCCTGAAAAAAACACTGTTCCGCTGCCCCGGCTGCCTGAGATGACGGGCTCTTCCGTATAATAGAGCGCCGCGCGTGCTGCCCGGATCATTCCGGCTTCCCCGCAGAATCCGCGTTCCCCTCTGACCCGGTTGACGCGGCAGTTTCTGGGACAGAGCCTGCAGTCGGAGAGGATCTCAAGGGCACGGACTTCGTCCGGATCCGGTGAATTGTGAGAAGTGAAAGCAGCTTTACTTTCCATAAAAAGAACCTCTTGAAAAGAACTTGCGGAAAGGAATATCCGGAAAGGAACTTCCTGAGAAGAACTCCCTGAAAGTGAATTCCCGGGAAAAGAATCTCCGGAAAGGAGTTTCCTGAGAAGAACTCCCTGAAAAGGGCTTCCCGGGAAAAGTTTTTTACAAAAAAACCCTGCCAGAGAAATGAAGTACTGAAAGCTGCCGGCCGGCCGCAGAGCCAGGCACCCTCGCGGCACATGGAAGTTCCCGCTTAGTGCTGCTATGTTCCCATCCTGACACGGTTCACAGGTTTCCATTGCGCGAGACCCGAACCCATACGTGCCGACAGACAGCTTTCAAAACTTCATCCCATGACAGGGAGATAAACAGCGATTGATCATATCAAAGCGCTTCGATTACTATAGTCAAAAGAAGAAAGATTGTCAAGTCTCTGACTGCGAGGCAGCCTGCATGCGGAGCATTTTTTTTCGCTCTTTATTCCTCTTTCGGAGATCCTTGAAAAAACGCTGCAGGATTTCTGTACATTCTTCGCGCAGAATGCCGTACAGGACGTCTGCCTGATGATTGAAATCGGGATTCTGCAGGATGTTGAGCAGTGTTCCTCCGCAGCCGGATTTGGGACTGGTTGTCCCGATGACAACGCGGTCGATCCTGGACTGGATGATCGCCCCGGCGCACATCTGACAGGGCTCCAGGGTGCAGTACAGGGTGCATCCCTCCAGGCGCCAGTCCCCGATCTTTTTGCAGGCTTTGCGGATGCAGGCGATCTCCGCGTGGGCCAGGGTCGTCTTGTCCGTGTTCCGGCGATTGTAGCCGCGCGCGATGATCTTTCCCTCGTAGACAATGACTGCGCCGATCGGGACCTCACCGATGGCGATCGCCTTTTCCGCCTGCTTCAGGGCTGCTTTCATGAATTTGATATCTGTTTTCTCTGTACTCTCTGAACTTTCTGTTTTCTCTGTTTTCACTGTTTCCATATACTTTCCCTTGTAATCCCGTCAGTCCTGCTCTGCGTCGGGCGTTTCGGGTTCTGCATACGCGTAGGCAGGCTCCTCGGGGACGCTGTAAACAGGGTCGCTGTCTTCAACCGGAGGCTGTGCGGGAGCGCTGTAAACAGGAGCGCTGTCTTCAAGCGGAGGCTGTGCAGGGGCGCTGTAAACAGGAGCGCTGTCTTCGACCGGAGGCTGTGCAGGGCCTGCAGGGGCTTTCGGGGAGTTCGAGGCTTCCGGGACTGCCTGGGCAGGTTTGGCTTCGAACCGTGCACCGCAGGACATGCAGAACAGGGCGTCCGGAGCCATGGGAGCGCCGCAGGACATGCAGAACCTTGCGGGGGCCTGCATGGCGGGACCACCCTGCTGAGGAGCGGGCTCTGCCAGCCTGCAGCCGCAGTTGTTGCAGAAGAGCATACCCGGACGGATCCTGGTGCCGCAGCGGGGGCATTTCTCAGAATCGCTGAGTGCCTTCTGGGCGGCGCGGGCGTCCTCGATCATTTTGTTGAGCGCTGAGATCCGCTGGATCTGGGGAGCGACCTCGGGAAGAGGATTATTGCGATATGCCAGATAGACCTTATATCCGATCTCGCTGTAGAGATTTCTGATCTCTGTCTCGGAATCGCTGATCGTGCTGCTGTATTTGGCATATTCGCTGAGATCCCGCGCTTTTTTGCTCACGGACTGACCTGCCTGTGACATCTTACCCAGTACATCATCCATAAATGCCATTGTAATAGTCTCCTTTCAAATCTCTACACCGGAGTATGCTGTCTGCTGTTTTCGATTCTTTCACATCCCCTTATTCCACATCCCATTCAATCAGGAAGATGACGGTGCCGCGTGTGGAATCTTTTCCGAAATCTCCGTCGTTCCAGGTATAGGCGGGATCCTTGTAATAAAAGAGAGCGTAGTTTTCGGCGCCGTGCTGGTTGTCGGGCTGGCCTTTGGCCCAGTTGTCGTAGCTGTAAGGGGTGCCGTCGACCCACTCCCAATAACCTTCAGCGTTCTCGTCACTGAGGCCGAAATAGGCGCTCGGCAGATTCCGGCCATAGAATACATAATCGTAGAGCAGTGTGTTCTCTGCGTCATCGTTGATCACAGCCAGATATCCCCCGCGGGACTCGGCATATGTCTGTGCCTCCTGATAGGAATCGATGTCAGAAGTTTCATATGCGTAGTAGGTATGCCCCTTGTAGGAGATTGTGCTGCCGGCGGGGAGGTCTGCCGCGGGTTCCGAAACTTCCGGCTCATAGTAATAGATCAGAGTATTGTCCCCCTCTTCGGACAGCGTGAGGGAGTCCGGTCCGCTTTCAAGAATATAGCCCGTGATTTCAGGGGGAGCCGGCGATACAGTGCTTCCTGCCGTGCCGGTGCCGGAAGAGCTCAGAAGCTGGTTTCCGTCCGTGTCGAAACAGACCACGGTATAGGTGACTGTGACAGACTCTGACCCGGACTCAGCCTGCGGCGCGGGGTCATCCGTCTGCGGTATATTCCCGCTGTCTTTCCGGTAGTAAAAAGTCACCACGTTTGCCGATTCGTCCTCGGTGAGCTTGATCGATTCCTCTTCTGTGACGGGCGTGAAGCCTTCCAGATCTTTGGCCTGAACGGTCACTGTGGTGCCGAGTCCGCCCTCTTTGACTGTACTCTCGGACACCATTGTCTTGTCCGACGCATCCAGGTAGCGGACTGTATAGGTGACGATTACAGTGATGTCTTTTTTCTCCTGACTGTCCTTCTCCTTGTTTTTGCCGACGAGGAGGACCAGGCAGAGTGCCAGTGCCGCGATCAGGGCGACAAGCAGGCCGTAAGCGAAGACGGGCTTTCCGGAAGCAGGACCCTTTTTTCTCTCATAGGGACCGTTATTGTATGGATTCTCATGGGGAACAGGATAAGTCCCGGCCGCGGGGCCCGATTGCGGTCCGGGTTCAGGTCTGATTCCCGGTCCTGCCTTCTGTACCGGTCCGGGGCCCGGCACCGGCTCGGAAATGGTTGTGCCCTCATAGCCCTGCGGATGGAGGCTCCCCTGCTTCTTCAGGGGGACAGCCGCTGCAGGTGCACTCAGGGGGCTGGAAACCGGCTGAGACAGCGGTCTGTGATCTATATAGGCCTGAAGGGCGTCCCTGAAGCGGGAAGCAGTGGGAAAGCGCCTGGCGGGGTCGGGGCTGCAGGCCGTACAGATAATAGAGGCCAGATATTCGTCGGCATCAAGGGGCGGCGGGAGAGGTTCTCCGCGCAGCCGCCTCATATTGGCTTCGTGCACCATGGAAATCGAGAGATTTCCTGCAGGGGTATTGTAGGCATTGCACAGCGGCGGGAGATTGCGGTTCAGGAGAATGTAGAGAGCGATGCCGAGGGAATACAGGTCAGCCGAGCTGTCATATTTATAGCCGTGATAGACCTCGGGCGCCATATATTGAATAGTCCCCGCGCTGCTCATGGACATTTTCTCGTGGATGGAATCCATGGTCCTGGAGATGCCGAAATCACCCAGTTTGTATCCGCCCTTTTCACTGTAGAAAATATTGCTGAGTTTGATATCTCTGTGGATGATATTTTTTTCTTCACAGCAGATGAGGGCGCTGCAGATATCCAGTCCCAGCTGCAGGGTCTGTGTGCGGCTGAGACCGCCCCTGCTGTTTTTGATCTTTTCTACACTTTCCAGCTGCTCCATGCGGATCAGGATGGTCCGTGTTCCATCCCCCCGCAGTACGGCGTAATCTTCGATCGTAACGATGTTGGGGTAACCCTTGAGCTGCATCATCATGTCGATCTCATGGCTCACGCTGCGGACGAATTCTTCAAGATTTTCATCCGATTCATCAGAAATCATCTGGAGCACCTTCATGGCACAGGTGTAGTCCCTGCCCAGATCATTTCTGACTAATTGATAGACATAGCCGAAGGTTCCTTTGCCGAGAGTGCCGGTGATCTTCCAGTCCGGCCAGACGGAGGAGAGCTGTGACTGCAGTTGGGAATAGGAGGAAGCTGTCATTTTTGTTTACCCGTTCTTGCTGCACAGGCAGCTGGTTTTGTAAAGCTATTTTTTTACGGTGGATCCTTTGCGTTGGGCCACGCGGTTGGCGGGGCCGTAATCGCTGATGGGGCATCCGCGGATGTCCAGATAACCGAGACTGTTGAAGTTGTCGATCACGGAAATATCTGTGACTCTGGTCAGGCTCATAACCAGAGTGGTCAGAGCTGTGTCTCTTCTGAGCGGCGTAAGATCTGTCACGGCGGTGTCCTTGAAGCTGATATACCACAGAGAAGGCATGTCCGAGAGCGGGGAAAGGTCATGCAGGTCACTGTTCGAACTCATATACAGTTCTTTCATCTGGGGCATGTTTTTCAGCGCGGAGATATCGTTTATATAATTTGACCGGATGTCCAGCATGGTCAGCTGTGTGAGTCCGGACAGACAGGAGATATCCTCGATACTATTTTCGTTCAGGTCGAGCTCTTTGAGCCGGGTGAGCCCCGACAGGGGTGTAACGTCTTCGATGATATTCTGCTCAAGATTGAGGTTCTGGAGTTTCCTGAGGTTGGAGAGGGCAGAAATATCTGAAATAAAGTTGTTGCCCAGTTCCAGGCTGGTCAGTCCCACAAAGTAGCGCAGAGAGTCCGGATCGGAGATCGCTGAATTGGTCAGATCCAGTTTTTGTACCTTCATGGCATCCTCGACAGTGATCTCTCCGCTGATCCTCAGCTGAGCGCGGACCTGATCTGTCACAGCGCTCTTAAGATTGCTATCGGACCACTGGATCTCTTTTTCTTGATCGGACCCACTGTCACTATCCGTGTCGTCGGCGGGGTTGTCGATCACGGAATCACTGATCGCCACCTCGGTATCGGACTCAGATCCTGAGTCAGGTTCCGTATCCTGGGCGGCCTGTTCCACAGGTGCGGCGGAGTCCTCAGAGCCTGTCTCCGGGTCCTGGCTGCCGCTCTCCGTCGGGTTTTCCTCTGTGTCCGCAGCTGCATTCTGGTCAGAGGAAGGACTGGTATCCTGTTCTGTGTGCGGCTCTGTATCCGCGCCGGCATCCTGCTCTGCCACCGGGGTTCCCTCCGGAGAAGCGGGATCCGTGTCCGTGGAAGGCGCCTTGACAGAGAGAAGCTTAACGACCAGAAACAGGAGAATGCCCATGGCGGCGAGAGCTATGCTGACCAGGGCGAAAATACGGAAGACGGGTGAATTGCCGGTATCGGCAGATTCATGCGCCGGGTAATCCTTTACAGGTGCGGGGGCAGGCTGCAGCGCGGACTGCCTGTAGGGGGACTGCCGGCGGCCGGGCTGCTGAGACCCTGGCTGCTGGTGTCCGGGCTGTTGGTGCACTGGCTGCTGAGACCCGGGCTGCTGAGGCACAGACGGCCGGCCGTCCTGCTGACTGCTGAGGAGGGCCTGCCGGAAAGCTCCGGCTGTCTGGAACCTGCTCTCCGGGGCGGGATTGCAGGCGGTGCAGATCACAGAAGCGAGCAAGGGGTCTGTATAACGGGGAGGCGGGAGCGCCTCTCCGCGGAGACGCCGCATATTTGCTTCGTGGACCTGCGCCCTTGACAGAGGAAAGGCGGTCTGCCGGCCGGTTCCGCTGTCATACAGGGGAGGGACCATGCCGTTGGTCAGTATGTACAGGACGATTCCCAGGGAATAAATATCTGCGGTGTTGTTATATTCTCTGCCCTGATAGATTTCGGGGGCCATATACTGGATCGTTCCGATCCCGCTCATGGCAGCCTTTTCACGGATCGAAGCCATGGATCTGGAAATACCGAAATCGCCCAGCTTAAAGCCCGCTTCATTGCTGTAGAACAGGTTGCTGGTCTTGATGTCGCGGTGCAGGATATTTTTCTGCTCACAGAAGGTGAGCGCGCTGCAGATATCGGTTCCCAGGCGGATGATCTCTTCCTTCTGCAGGCTGCCCTTTCTGCGCCGCAGAAAGCTGTCCAGAGGCTCCAGCTCTTCCATACGGATCAGGATGGTGCATGTGTTATTGTCCCGCAGGATCGCGTAATCTTCGATCGTGACGATGTTGGGCACGCCCTTGAGCTGCATCATGAGGTCGATTTCGGAACTCACGCTGTGGATAAATTCCTCAATTTCACTGCCGCTGATATCGCCGAAGAGAAGATCCGGGGGCGGAGGCTGCATGCCGGATGATTCTCCGGAACTGTTCCATACGGTCTTGCGGTCAATGCGGGACTGTGCGGTATCCTGTGCCAGAGAGCCCTGGGAGTGGGCATCCTGTCTCTGTCCCGTGGAGGCCTGTAAAGAGCCCTGGGAGCGGGCATCCTGTTTCTGCCCCGTGGAGGCCTGTAAAGAGTCCTGGGAGCGGGCATCCTGTTTCTGCCCCGTGGAAGACAGCAGGGAGCCCTGGGAGTGCGCATTCTGTCTCTGTCCTGCGGAACCCGCGAAGCCTGCTGCGGCGGGCTGGTATCCGCCGCTGCTCTGGGCTTCCATCTGCAGGACCTTGAGCGCGCAGGTGTACTGAGTGCCCAGGTCGTCGCGCAGGATCTCATAGACATTTCCGTAGGAGCCTTTTCCAAGTTTTCTGGAAATACGCCAGTTGGGCCATACAGCGGACAGCTGCTTCTGTACGTAAGTGATTTCGTAATCCATGTGATCGGTTTTCCTCAATCTTTTATACTATGCCGGAGCGGGGCGGTGCAGATTGAAATAAGGCTGTCGAGCGTTGTTTTCACTTTTCTTTTTCGACAAACCACACATTCAAATCCGTCTCCGTCTCGGGAATGCCCTCGACCCATCCGAGATTGCTGTACTGCCAGAAGGTGAAGTCATAAGGGGACTCGGGCGGAAGACCGTAGTCGGCATACCAGATGATGCTGCCCTTCAGACGGGACATATCCAGAATGTCGGTCTCCGTAGAACAGTTGGCGTAGATGGCGGGAGTGAACCCCGCTTTTTTCACTGTTTCCGAGAAGGCAACGGCATTGTCAGTGAACTGTTCTCCGCTGATGTAATTGATGCGGGCGTAATAGTCCTCGACGACGATCTCGGGATCAAAGACGACGGGAAGGGTGATCTCCACGCCGCTGTCTTTGACGACATCGAGACAGAGCTTTGCCTCCTCCCTTGCCTCTTCTTCGGTGACGGCCTGCGAAAAGACATAGACACCGACGTCCAGACCGGCCTTTTTGGCGCGCCTGATATTCTTGATGGCTCTGTTGTCCCTCTGCAGGTCTCCGGTGTGCATGGTGCGGTGGCCGGCGCGCACAAAGACGAAGTCGTAGCCCGCTTTCTTTACCTTTTTCCAGTCGATCGCTCCCTGGAATTCGGATACATCGATCCCGTTGCGGATGGTGTATTCTTTATCCCCTTCATAGCGAAGCTTTCCGGACTCATCATAGCTCAGATATTTCCAGTTGTAATTGTGAAGGGGAAAATTGACCGGGAAATCACGCATGTGCCAGTCTTCCCAGGCACTGATATATTTTTTCTGAAGTTTTGTGGGAGAGGAGATCTCTTTTTTGGAATTGTCTTTTTTTGCAGCCTCTTTTTCGGAAGCCTCCTCTTTGGCTTTCTCCTTTTGAGAATCCTTTTTTGCAGAATCCTCATTTGCAGCTTTCTCTGTTTTGGCGGCGGATGCGCCGGCGGCACTTGTTTCGGTTTTGCCGTCAGCGCCTGCTTCTGCCGCGGGCGCTTTCTCTGCAGAAGTGCTGCCGCTGCTCTTGTCTGCGGGCTTTGCTGCCCCGGTGTCAGAGCCGCCTTTGTCTGCATCGGGCCTGCCGGCTGGGTCAGAGCCTTTCTCCCCTGAGGCTGTGACGGCAGAAGGATCCGCTTTGACGACGGTGGATTCCTCTTTCCCGTGCAGGATGGTGAGGATGCTGTCCATCCCCAGCCAATTGTAGAGCCGGGACCGCAGGCTTGCGGAGGGGGCTTCCTGCGCAGAACTGCTGCCGCCCGCTCCTGTCTGATCAGACGGGGACAGGGGGCTGAGGACCACAAAAACTCCGCATGCCAGGAGCAGGCAGAGGAGGATGATGATCGTGATGAAGCAGGCACGGCGGGAGATCTTTTTGTCTCCCATAGTATTTGAATGATTCTTTTTCACAGTTGATTCTTTCACGGTGTTTCCGCACAGGCGGAAACAATAAAGGATTCAGCGAGTGACTATGCGCACAACAATTCCTCTTATTATAATTGTTTTTATATGATAGAGCAAATTCTTTAGCTGCAGTACATGCCCCGCGCAGGGACCGCTGATGCTGTTTTTTCCCCGGACTGCTTACCGGACGGAAGCCTGCGAAAACCGGATTGCAGGAAGTACAGTGAAAAGCGTATAATGAAAAAAGCAGGTGTTTTTGTACGCAGCTTTCGTACAGGGACCCGAGTGTAGAGGCGTCTGCCCATAGGATGAGGAGAGCGTGATCAGATGAGTTCAACAAAAAAGAGCAGTCTTGAAAAAGAAAAAGAGCGTCTCGAGGCGCTGCAGAACAGAGAAAAGAAATTTCTGACAGGTATGTACGGGGATTTTTTCGGCGGCAGGATCGATGACCTGGAGAAGAAGGGCAGAGAGGTCGCGTCCAGGGCCTCTTCGAAGGTGTCCGGGGCCTCTTCGAAGGCGGATGAGCTTATGAACCGCCAGAAAGACATTTCCTCCAGGCTCAATGAGCGCACGGATGCCCTGCGCCGGGCGAATGATGCCCTGCGGGAGGTGCAGTCTCTGCTGGACAATCCGCTCTATAACGGGATGCCGTCTCTGACAGGAAAAGGCACTGGTTCTGTCTCCGGCACGACCGCGGGCACAGGCGGCGCGGGCAGTGAGATCGATCCTTCGCTCATGGCCGGGTCGGACGGGGATCTCTTCACGGAGTTTGCAGGGAATGCGCCCGGTACCGCGCAGGCAGGTTTCGCGCCGGGCAGGCAGGAGACGGCCGCTGCGGGGCAGGTAAAGGAAGAAAAAAAGGAGCCGGAGACGGATCCCATGGAGGAACTGGACGCCCTGATCGGTCTTTCCAAGATCAAGCACGATGTAAAGGAACTCGCTGATTTTGTCAAGATCCAGAAAATGAGGAAGGACGGAGGCCTCAAATCCGTTCCGGTCTCCCTCCACCTGGTGTTTACCGGAAATCCCGGCACAGGCAAGACGACCGTGGCCCGGATCCTGGCAAGGATCTATAAACAGATCGGTGTATTGAGTACCGGACAGCTGGTGGAAGTGGACCGCTCCGGTCTGGTCGCCGGCTATGTGGGACAGACTGCGATCAAGACCAGCAAGAAGATCGAAGAGGCCAAGGGAGGCATTCTCTTTATCGATGAAGCGTATTCACTTGCCCGCAAAGACGATACCTTCGGGCAGGAGGCAATCGATACCATCCTCAAGGCCATGGAAGATAACCGCGAGAACTTTGTCGTCATAGTCGCAGGCTATACAGGGCCCATGGAGAACTTTATCAACAGCAATCCGGGCCTCAAGTCCCGATTCAACAAATATATTGAATTTCCGGACTATACCATCGACGAGCTCATGGGCATTTTTGACATGAACTGCAAAAAATATGACTATGAAGCGGACGAGGAGATCAGAGCCCAGATCCGCGCCATGATCGTTCAGCGCAAACTCGGGGCACTTGAAAACTACGCCAATGCCCGGGACGTGCGCAATCTCTTTGAGGAGATCATCACCAACCAGGCCCGCCGCGTCGCCGCCATGGAATCCCCTACCCAGGAGGATATGAAGAAGATCCTCCTCGAGGATCTGCAGGAGACCGCCGAACAGGACGCGCAGAAGGCCATGGAAAAAGCCGGGAAAATCGAAGCAGCCGGGAAAACGGAAGCGGAAAAGAGCAGCGCAATGGAACCGGCTCCGGATGCTGCAGAGGCGGACAAACCCGCTGACGCTGAGTCCGCACAGGATAAGAACTAAAAAGGAATCATGACAGGGAGGGGAGGTAAGTAAATGAAAATAGGTATCATCGGAACCGGTTTCATCATCACAGAGGCGCTGACAGCCATGTCAGAGGTGCCGGCAATCGAGCTCAAGGCCATTCTTGCCCGCCCTCACAGCATTGAGAAAGGACGCGCCTTCGCGGAGAAATTCGGGATCGGCAGGGTCTATACGGATTACGATGAACTGCTGGCGGACCCGGACATCGACACGGTCTATGTGGGGATCATCAATCTTGTTCATTACGAATACGGCAGGAAGGCTCTCCTTGCGGGCAAGGATGTCATCATGGAAAAGCCCTTCACGACACTCACGGCTCATGCGCAGGAACTGGCGGACATAGCCCGAAACAGCGGCAGGTTTATCTTTGAGGCGGTCACCAACCGCAACTGCCGGATCATCGAGCGCATGCGGGAAGTCCTCCCTTCCATCGGCCGCATCCGTATGGTGCAGGCCAATTACAGCCAGTATTCCAGCCGCTATGACCGCTACCTCAAGGGCGATGTGGCGCCCGCTTTTGACCTGGCTGCCTGTGGCGGCGCGCTCTATGATCTCAATGTCTACAATTTCAATATGGCAATTGCCCTTCTGGGCGAGCCCGAGGAGGTGCAGTATCATCCCAATATCGGCTTCAACGGGGTCGACACCTCCGGCATCGCAATCCTGCAATATAAGGATTTCGTCGGTGTTCTCGCGGGTGCCAAGGACTCCGACAGCCCCTGCCACTTCACCATTCAGGGTGAAAAGGGCTGGATCCAGGTTCCCGGAAAGCCCAATGAGGTCGAAAAACTCCGCTACTGTGTCAACAAGCAGGTAGAGGAATTTACCCCTCCTGCCGACAAAAACCGCCTGGTGCAGGAGTTCCGCAATTTCTCCCGCGCTGTCGCCGAAAAGGACCGCGCCTTCATGGAGCGCGAGCTGGAGACCACTCTGGCAGTCATGCGCACGATCGAACGCGCACGCCTGGGGGCCGGCATCAAATATCCGACAGATGTCTGAACAGTAGATCACTTAGATTAGTCAGCCGCCTCAGACACATTCGAAGCATGTGTTGACGCCCCTGCGAGCGGCATATACGGAAAGAGGTACCCGGTTTGGATAAACGTATCATGCAGAGGGCAGAGCCCTATTTGAAAACAATGAAAGACACCGGCAGAATCCTGGGCAGATCTGTTAAAAAAGCGGCCGGGATCTGCGCGCAGAATGCAGAAACTATGCTGAAGGAAACCCTGTCCAGAGCTGCAGGAGCCAATCCGGACGATCCGGCAGGGGATTTTGGTGATCCCGCCGGATGCGGGAGAAAGAATTACGCGGTCGTGACCGGAGCCAGTTCAGGAATCGGAATGGAATTCGCCCGCCGTCTTTCCCTGGAGGGCTATCCACTGATTCTGATCGCCCGCCGCCGCGACAGGCTGGAAGCCCTGCGCAGGGAGCTGGGCACCGAGTGCCTGCTGCTGCCTGCGGATCTGGCCAGGCGGGAGGATCTGATCCGTCTCTGCGAGGATCTGGTCGGCCGCCGCATCGAAGTATTTATCAACAATGCGGGATTCGGCGTCAGCGGCCCTTTCCTGACGACAGAGGTGGGTCGTGAGATCGGCATGGTCGATGTCAACGTGACAGCCCAGCATGTCCTGTTCAAGTATATTCTGCACCGCATGGAGGCAGAGGGGGGCGGCACCATTCTCAATGTCGCCTCCTCGGCGGGACTCTTCCCGGCGGGCCCTTATATGTCCGGCTACTATGCGACCAAGGCCTATATGGCCAGCCTTACCCGCGGTGTGGCGGAGGAACTCCGTCAGGCGGGTTCGCCCGTCTATGTCGGCTGCCTGTGCCCCGGACCTGTCAATACGGAATTCAATGACGTCGCCGATGTCTCCTTTGCCCTGCCGGGCATCTCCGCGGAGGAATGTGTCGACTACGCCCTCCGCATGATGGCCCGCCGGCAGACAGTGATCATTCCCGGGCGGGAGATCCGGGCCGCAGTCATAGGGCAGCGCTTGCTTCCCACAGCCCTCACAGTGCGGATCGCCGCTGCCCAGCAGAAAAAGAAGATGGAGGAAGCGGCCGCAGCAAATGCCGAGGCCGGGGAGCAGACCTGAAAATCATATACTTACAATTCAAAAGGCCCGGGTGCATTTTCGCACCCGGGCCTTTCCCTGCTTATCGGATTGGATTTAATATATTAGCATTTTTTACGTAAACGTAAAACCATGCGCCCCAGGGTGTAAATAATAAGCGCCGCTCTTTTCAGCGGCGCGGTTTGTGACACTGTGCCGGAAGTTCATCTGACCATGGAAGGAGATGATCCAACTTTGATGTGTCTATATTTCCTTTTTCGTCGGCGAGCTTTGGAAGCTCTGTAAGGATGTGTTCCAGATAACGGTAAACATTCAGGTTGTTGACCCTGGCTGTCTGACAGACAGTGTATGCCGCAGCACTCGCCCTTGCACCCTTCGCAGTGTTAATGAACAGCCAGTTCTTCTTGCCAACACAGAAGGGACGTATGGCTCTTTCACAAGCCGAGTCATCGATCGGGCAGTTCCCGTCAGTGAGGAAAACACGGAGATATTTTTCCTGGTTGACACTGTAGTTCAGGCCTTCTGCTGTTTTTCCCTTTGGCAGCACGGTCGTATCCGCAAGTCTCTCTTTTACCCACGTGAAATACTCGTCAACGAGCGGCTTGATCGACTTCTGCCGTTCACGAAGACGTTCTTCCGGTGAAAGATCCGAAAGGGTACCCTCGATCTTGTAGATCGTTTTGATCCTTGCCAGTGCCTGGTATGCAAGGGAAGTCCTGATGGCTTTTTCATTCCCCTTCCCGATCGCCTTGATGGCATCAGCGTAATCCCTGCGGGCATGTGCCCAGCAATTCGCGTTGGTGAGGCCCGGGAGCATGGCCTCGATCATGTGGTACTGGTTCAGGCCGTCCGTCATGAGGATCCCGTTGAAATCCTTATAGTATTCCAATGGTCCTTCATGTCCCCGGCCTCTCAGGTACTCGAAGATGATCGTCGGCGTTTTGGTGTTGAACTCACCGGATCTGTGCACCCACATATAGTTTTTGTGGCCTGCGGCACGCTTCTGGTCATTCGGGTCATTGGGGTCGTTGTCATGGATGACCTGGACCGGGGTCTCGTCACACTGGAGGACGGTCTCCTTCATCTGCTCCTCCCTGAAGCGCTCCACCAGAGCCATCAGGTACTTCTCGGCTACAAGTACAGTCCAGTTAGCCATCGTCTGACGGGAAAGGTTAAGGCCGCTGCATCTGAACTCGTTTTCAAGCCTGTAATACGGCAGGGAGTTTACGAACTTTGTGTTCATGATAGCCGCCATCAGGGAAGGAGTGACAATACTGTTGCGGAGGAGGTCTTTCGGACGGTCCCCACGCAGGAACTCATCCTGATGATCTCCATTAGTGCCGACTGCGACGTCAACTGTGTGATCCTCAACTGTATAGACGGCGGGCTGGCAGCGAACACGGATGTACTTTTCCTGAGGCATGCGTCTCCAGCAGCCCTTGCCGAAGTACTCATCCAGCTGCTCATCCGTCAGGAGATGATCATGTGGTTCGCGGGGAAGGCCTTTTACATCTTCTTCGCGCTGCCCCTTTTTCTTCTTCTGCCTGACCGTGATGATGACTTCCTCTTCACCAGGTTCCTCTCCGGCATCCTCAGCATAGCCTTCTGCCTCGTTGAACAGGCTGAGCTGCCCGACGATCTGGTCAAGGCGTTCCGTTGTACGTCCAAAGTGGTTCTGATTGTCCGCGCGTAACGCCTCGATCAGGGTTTCAAGGTTGGTGTTGAGCCTGCTGACCTCATCCTGCATGGAAAGGACAAGTCCGACCAGCTCTTTCTGCCCGAGCTTATTCAGTTCATCCGCAGTGTATTTATCCGCCATGCCGGCCTCCTTTCTGCTTCCATTATACAGGAAGCAGCAGGATATCGCGAACTCCCGCAGGTCGGTCTTTCGGCATTCTGCCCATGGATGATACTGCGCAGGATGCCCGAAGATGGGTGGGAATATAGACTTTTCAAAGTGAAGGGACTCCCCGGCGGGAGCCTGGAATGGGATAAAAGTGCCGTTCCGCCTGCTTCTGCAGGTTGTTCACAAACGGTTTTTGGGCCGGAAACAGAGATGAAAAATTTCTCTGTTTTGCACAAATATTTTTTATATGGCCTTCTGGGGCCGGACCTCCCTTATCTTCTTTGGAAAGGGATTGAGCCCTGTCATCAGGTATCGGTACTGCTCCTCGGTCAACTCAGCTGCTTCTTCTCTGGACCGAGGCCATACAAAGGCCCCGTCCTCAAGGCGTTTATAGAGAAGAAGGAATCCTGTTCCTTCCCAAAGAAGCCCTTTGATCCGGTCACATCTCTTCCCGCAGAACAGAAAAAGGATGTCCTTTTCATAAGGGTTCAGATCATATTTGGTTCCGACGATCTGCGCCAGGCCGTCGATCCCCTTTCGGAGATCTGTATAGCCGACGGCACAGTACACTTTCCGGACGTTGCGGTAAGCCTCAGACAGCATGGCACACTCCTTTCAGGATCCTGTCGAGCAGTCTGTCTGAGATGTTGTTCTGAAGACCGATCACAAGATCGCCCTTCCTGATGATCGCGTCGGGATGAAAATCCGGAACCGGATCAGGAGCGGCACAGGAGGATGCCTGTGTCTTTGGGGAAAATGATATCTCGGCAAAAGAAACCGGGACTTCTTCCCGAGGGGACGATGGCAGCATGGCAGTCGAGGCTTCCTGAACCGCTTTCCTGCGCACTCTGCGTTGCCAGTAGTAATACTGCTTTACGCTGATGCCGTTTTCTTCGCACCAGGAAGCAATAGTCTGTCCCTTTGGGCGGGACTGGCACTGTTCAATAACTGCCTTCCAATTCGACAGGCGTACTTCGTGGGTGATTTTATCCATTTGTGACCTCCTCAAAAACTACTAGTTTTTCTAGTTTTTTAGAGTATGTCACATATAAAGGATCAGAGGAAGGCGAGTGGTTTTACGTTTACTTTTTTACTTGATGATAAAAGATCCGATATTGGTGTTATTTGCCGGCATCGGCACAGTGCAGAAGACGCCGTTGCGTTTCCGTCTGGTAACGATCCGGACATAGTAGCGGGTATTCTTTTTGAGTTTGGCCCCTCTGTACTTAGTGATCACTGCGCTGGTCGAAGTAGCCTTCTGGGAGGTTGACTGATTCCAGTACCAGGTTCCGTTGGGATTCGTTGTGATGAACACATTGTATCCGTTGCAGCCGTAGATGATGTTCCACTTGAGGTTCATCTTCAGATTGGCACCCGCGCTGGTATTTTTGGTGGTGAGCTTTGTCGGCGAAGGGGTGATGTATTCCACATTTGACCAGGGGCCGAATTTACGCCGGCCGCCTGACATGTAGAAGGCTCTGACCTTCATCTGGCTGACATGCTGGGGATGTACGCTGCAGTTTCTGTACAGGACATTGGACTTTGTGTAGGTAGTGCTTGCATGAGTTCCGTCTGTCCATGACAGAATTGTCTGGTAGCCGTCTGCGCCGGCAACCTTATTCCAGGCGATCCGGCAGCTGGTATATTTCGAGTTGTTCCACTTAACGAAGTGGCAGTTGCCGGGCTTTTTCAGGACCTTGTTGACTGTGATTTTGACAGTCTTCGAGCCTGCTTTGTAGTTCGTGGTTGCCGCGGTTTTGACTGTGATGGTGACAGTGCCTGCCGCCTTGCCGGTGACAGTGCCTGTGGCGTTGACAGTTGCAACCTTGGGATTGGAGGAGGTAAAGGTATACTTTTTTGTCTCCTTTGCACCGCTGGCTGTAACCCTGGTAGTCTTGCCTGTATCGATACTGGCAGCTGCCTTGACAGTAAAGCTCTGCGCAGCCTTGGCGATGGTAAATTCAATGGTTTTTGAATTGATGTAGCGGCCTGTTCCGGTGATGGTGACAGTAGCTGTGCCGGCATTGGTATTGTTGCTGTAGGAATCGATCGTATAATCGGTTCCTTCCTTGAGTGTTGCAGCCCCCATCTTCACAACCGGTACGGGCTTCTGCTCTTTACCGTTGTAGACCAGGCCGGTGATTTTATCAACTGTGGCAGTCTCAATGGAGAGCTTGTCACTGATGGTAAAGGTTCTTTCTACAGTACCTGTGTAGTTGCCCTTGCCGGTGATGATGACTGTGGCAGTACCTTTCTCAACGTTGTCGCGGTAGGAGAGTGTGTAGTCATCACCTGCTTTAAGTGTGGCGGAACCAACCTTGACAACAGGAGTCTGTTCCTGTTTCTCTCCATTGTAGGCCTTGTCGACAATACCGGTCACTTGCGCGTCTTTGACAGAAGCAGGATTGATCGTGAACGCAGAGTCCTTCGTGTCTGTGTAGTTGCCCTTGCCTGTGATGGTGACAGTGGCTTTTCCTGCGTTGGTATTATTGCTGTAAGAGAGTGTGTAGTCATCACCTTCCTTAAGTGTAGCGGAACCAACCTTGACAACAGGAGTCTGTTCCTGTTTCTCTCCATTATAGGTCTTGTCGACAATACCGGTCACTTGCGCGTCTTTGACAGAAGCAGGATTGATTGTGAACGCAGAGTCCTTTGTGCCGGTGTAGTTGCCCTTGCCGGCAATGGTGACAGTGGCTTTTCCTGCATTGGTATTATTGCTGTAAGAGAGTGTGTAGTCATCACCTGCTTTAAGTGTGGCGGAACCAACCTTGACAACAGGAGTCTGTGTCTGTTCCTCTCCATTGTAGGTCTTGTCGACAATACCGGTCACTTGCGCGTCTTTGACAGAAGCAGGATCGATCGTGAACGCAGAGTCCTTCGTGCCGGTGTAGTTGCCCTTGCCTGTGATCGTGACTGTAGCTTTACCTGCATTTACGTTGTTGGAATAGGAAACACTGTAGTCTGTTCCTTCTGTAAGGGTAGTGGAACCAATCTTCACAACAGGCGTTTGTGTCTGCTCGCTGTTGTTAAAGGTCTTATCCTGCAGGCCGCTCACTGTGGCACCAGTAATGGAAACAGGTGTCACCGTAACGCTGACGGTGATTTTATTGGATTCATTATGAGTATCAGTAGCTGCGGCATAGATGGTAATGTCTGCCCTGCCGACTTTATTGGCAGTCACTTTTCCGGTGCTGTCCACGGAGGCGACAGAAGGATTGCTGCTCGTGAAATTCAGTGTGCCCTGGGCGCCATTTACCGAGATGGTACCGCTGCTGCCATATGCCAGGGAAAGCCGGTCGTTTGCCGAGATGACCTGTTTCTCCAGGCTTTTGACAATGACATTAAAGCGTACTTCTTCTGTGTTTCCATAACGGTCTACAACATTGAGAGTATAAGTTTTGTCTTTTTCCAGAGGTTTTGTTTTGTAGGATGAACTATAAGCACCTCCGATTCTACGTCTGTTGTAATAATCATCCCACTCATCGACATATTTCCTTTCGAACCAGGTTATGGAGAGGTCAGAGTCATCATCTGCTGAGATTTCTGCTTTTAGTTCGGCTGATTGGCCGGGCTCAATGACAATATCTTTAACTCTGCAGTCTTCAGACTCGCCTTGCGGGAAGACCTTCAGGTTATTAGCTACAAAGATCTCGTATGAAACGCTGCAGGAGTTTCCATACTGGTCCCTTACATCGCAACCATAATTCCAGTTATATCTGATAGGTTCTGTTTTGTAGATAGAGGAACCCCTATAGGTCTTTCCTTTCTGATGGTCATACCATCTATAGGTAATCTGACTCATATCGTCGGCGGAAACTATCGTTTCCAGATTGACAGATTCACCGGGAGCAACCTCTATCTTCTGATATCTGCTATTTTCTGGTTCACCTTTCGGATAGGCGTTTAGATGGTTCTCTACGGAGGAATCTATATAGATGTAAAAATCAATAAATGCATCGTTTCCGTACTTGTCTTCAACTCTCAGTTCAATGTATGCAGATTCTGTAACAGCATCAAGAGTGTAGGAAGGGCCGCCGGTATAAGGCTGATGGCCGCCTTGGTAACTGTCTCCATCTTGCCATTTGTAAGTGAGACCTGTCATATCATCAGCAGAAACAACGGCTTTCATTGTAACAGATTCACCGGATTTAATCCTGAAAATCTTGCGGGAGGAGTTTTCCGGTTCGCCTTCCGGATATGCTTTAAAGTGGTTTTCCACATGCAAATAAAAATAGATCGTCGTTGAGTTGCCGTACTGGTCACTGACTTGGCAGTGATAATCCTGCTGCATGGTAACGGAATTGACTCGATAGGAGGGCATGGAAGCATTTTCAATCAGCCCTGTATCGTCATACCACGAATACTTTACCTGACTGAGGTCATCAGCAGATGCGATTACGTTTAAATCAACCGCTTGCCCTTCAGGAACATACAGGTCGACTGAATCGGAATTTTCAGTGCCTTCTGCATAGGCATCAAAATGATTTATATTGACATAAAAATACACATATTCCGTGTGACCGTATTGGTCGCTGACGCAGCATTCATAGTCTGTACTGGATTCTGCTGACGCAATTGTATATGAAGAAGCTGCATTGTCCAGCGCGCGATCATGGGTACTGTCTCTCCAGGAATAAGTGATCCGGCTTGAATCATCCGCAGTTGCAATTACACCCAATTCAACAGAATCTCCGGGAGCAACATCAAAGTATGTTTTCCCATCGACCGCTTCAACTGCCAGGTCATTGTCCACCATAATATGAAAATCTACTTCACAGGAATTTCCGTACTGATCATAGACCTTGAAAGAATATCTATCCTCTTTCGTTACTGATTCAATCCGATAGGAAGTGGAAGTGCTGTCTGGAATCAGATCATAACTGGAATCACGCCATTCATAAGTGAGTTCACTTTCATCTTCAGCAGTTACAATAACATTCAACACAGCAGGTGAGTTCGGCAGGACATAGACATTTTTGTACGTGGAATATGGATCACAGCCTTTCGGGTATGCCAGGAGATTGTTTTCAACCTGAACGTCAAAAGTTACATATTCAGAGTTGCCGTACTGGTCAGAGACCTTGAAGGAATATCGCTCTTTTGTTGTGACTGAATTAATTTTGAAGGTTGTGGAAGCAGCTCCTTCTATTACATCCCAGTTATCATCATACCATTCATAAGTGAGCTGACTGGTATCCTCGGCGGAAACAATAACTTTTAAATCAGCAGATGCGCGTGGCGCAACTGAAATTTCGGTATTGTTGGAATCTTCATCTTCACCTTCGGGATAGGCATTCAGTTTGTTATCTACATGGACGTAGAAATGTACATACTCTCTGTTATCATATTGGTCAGAAACTGCAAAGGTATAATGGTTGTATTCTGTCACTGCATCGATATGATAGGCAGTGGAGCTGTACCCTTCGATTAAATCATCATTCTTATACCATTCATAAGTGAGCTGACTTGTATCATTGGCAGTTACGTTTACTTTGAGATCAAGAGATGATTTTGGCGCAGTGTATATGGTTTTTTCCGTATTATAGCGTTCACCTTCGGGATAGGCTTCAAGATTGTTCTTTACATTGATATAAAAATTGACATACCGGTTGTTTCCATAAGGGTCAGAAACCTGGAACTGATACTCGCCTCTTCCTGTGATCGGACCGACAGAGTAAGTCGTGGAATTAGCTCCTTCGATCAGATTACCATCTTCGTCAAACCAGCTATAGGTCAGTTCGCTCATATCATCTGCAGAAACAATTACCTCCAGATCAAGAGACGAGTTTGGCTCTGCTTGTATGTTTCTATAAGTGGCATGACCACCGTATTCGTTAATGGTGTAAGCTTCCAGATGGTTTTCGACATAAACATTAAAATAAACATATTTATTATTGCCGTATGGATCATAGACTTTACAGGAATATTGATTGTAACCTGTAGCAGGATCAGTAGAGAGGCTTGCTGATCCTTCATTTTCAATCTCTATATCGTCTTTATACCAGGTATATTTGAGATTGCTCATGTCGTCAGCAGATGCGTAAACATTCAGTTCTGCAGATTCCTTTGGTGAGACATACAAATTCCTGTCTGTGGTATGATCTCCGTTTTCGTCGAGTGTGTAGGCGTCCAGATGATTATCCACATACACATAGAAAGTAACACTTCGATTATTTCCATAGGAATCAGAAACTTCGAAATAATAACGGGTGTATTCTGTGACGGAATCGATGGTTAATGTGGTTTGTTCAGCATTTTCGATGGGATTATAGTTACTGTCATACCATTTATAAGTCAGATTGGTCATATCCGCAGCAGAAACATTGACCTTCAAATCGGCTGAGGAATGCGGGGTAACGTAAACATATTGATAGTCATGTCCCTCATCAAGGCCTTCGGGATATGCCTTGAGATTATTCTCAATAGAAATACTAAAATACACATTTATAGAGTTCTCGTTTTCATCAGAAACATTGCAGTAATAGCTTCCGCCTGTAGGTGGAGTAAATGTATAAGAAGAGGCAGTTGCGCCCTCGATAGGGTCATAGTTAGTATCATACCACTGGTAGCTGACTGCAGACGAGGATATAACTGCTACTTCAAGAGTTACTTCATCCCCGGGAGACACAGTTCTGGATGAGCTTCCAACGCAGTCAGCCTCAAACTCAGAATCGTTTTTCTCCAGATGAACAGTATAGGATCCGGTACCGCTAAACATTCCGGCTTCGAAGTAATAGGTTTCACCTTCTGTAAAGATTTTTTCAATCCTGAAGTTACTTCCGCTTTCATCATCCCAGTAGTTGACAAACGACTGGTCTCCAAGGTACAGAGCAGCTTTAGGGTCGCCGTTGTTGTTATCGGAATAGAAGCTGTATTTGGCGGTTTCTTCCGGAACGAAGCGATACAGAACATAGTCGTCTTCTTCCGCAATATTTACGTCGTATTGATCCCCTGCCTTTATTTCTGTGGCTTTTGAGAAATCTGCAGAGTCGGGGGTGACGAGAGAGTTCTGGGCGTCTGTCCTCACCGTTTCTGTCTCTGCGGGAGCAGTGAGATCTGTTATTTCCTCTGCCTGCGTTTCTGCAGAGGGCACAGAAGCCTCTTCCGGATCCGCAGAAGCTGCCTCCTCATCGGCCGCAGGTGTTTCTTCGGTCTGTGCAGGCGCCGCTTCCTCAGTCGCATCCAGGGATTCATTACTGTCGTCTTCAACTTCGGCGGCTGCATTTTCGTTTTCAAGGTCTTCAGCCTCTGCAGCCTCTGTCTCCTCGACAGCGGCTGCCTGCCCGTCAGCGGAATCGACCTCTGTTTCAGCGGAAGGCTCACCAGCGGCTTCTGCCGCTTCGGGAGCTTCTTCGGGTGCCGTTTCCTCCTCCTGCGATTCCGCAGTTTCTGCAGAATCGGAGGTATCCTCCTGGACCTCGACGGCTTGCGCAGCCGTTCCGGCTTCTGCTCCCAGGGCGGTGATGTTCCCCAGGGGTATACAGGTGGAGATTGTCAGTGCCGTCGATAGCAGCAGGGCTATCACTTTTTGACTTTTCATTTCCGTCCTCCTTGTAAAAAAAATATAACAGTTGATCACGTATATTATGCGCACTATATACAAAGAACGCATATTATACATTGATAGTTCCATTATAGCATCGATTTATAGGTGAAGATTGTATAATTGCACTGAATTAGTACAAGAGATTGAGATTGTATCCATGAATAGAAGATGAAAAGGGAGACGTAGAGGATAGATTCGTTTAAGGGCCTGTATTACATCAACTGCACATTTACTGCACAGTTTACCTGTCTTTATGACTTGCTGTTATGAACAGAAACGTGTAAGATTGGTTAGAGCCAATTTTTTTAAAAACCAATGTTGTATTTTACGACCCTGCCAGACATCCGCATAGATAAAGGGCCTATAAATAAAGAGAAAATATTGGGCACTGTTGGAGTCGAGTTTTTTCTATAATTATGTTACAATAACCAATGTGTCTTTGGATTCGGACAGGCGGGACTGTGACAGAAGGAGGGCGTGCACCATGAAATGGAATCAAATATTTGCGCAGCTGACCCTCCTGGCCCAGCTGGGATTATCCCTGGCCATGCCTATTTTGATGTGTCTGGGCGCATGTTACCTGCTCTGCACCCGCCTGGGTGTAGGCCTCTGGGTCTATCTTCCCGGAATGATCCTGGGAATCGGCGCCTCCTTTATGACGGCCTACAAGGTCTATTTGTCGGTCACCGGAAAGGAAAAGAAGCCCGAGCGCGGCGCTAACGAGAAGTACTACAACAGGCATTTCTGACTAACAGCGGTCTTGAATGAAATAGAAAGACAGAAACAGGAAGCATATGAAATTACAGAGTGCAGTCAAAAAAGAAACAGTAGCGGTTGCGGCGGGGACAGGCATAGGATGTCTTGCCCTGATTGCGCTGTTTTTGATTTTTTATCTGATTTTCCCGGAATCCTCGGTGAAATTTGATTACAGAGTGGTCCTGGGAGCCCTCGTGGGCGGCGCTGTGGCGGTTGCCAATTTTTTCCTGATGGCAGTTACGGTACAGAACGTAGTCAATGTCACCAATCAGGACGATGCACTGCGCATGATGCGGGTCAGTTACCGCAACCGTATGCTGATGCGGGGAATCTGGATCATCATCGCAATTTTTGCCCCCTGCTTTAACTATGCGGCAGGCATCATCCCCCTCTTCATTCCCGGCATTGTGATCAAGCTCAGGGGAATCAAGATGGGCATCACGGGCAATACTGCCGCGCCTCCGGCTGCTCCAGTGGCGGAGAGATCGGAAGCCGTGCAGGAGACATCTGCACAGGAAACCGGTCAAGAGGACGCACAGTAGACAGATTCGTATTAAGAACATAACTATATATTATATGAAGCTTTCCGCTGGACTACAGGAGAAGGGCGCGGTCTGCAGAAGAAGATTATGGGGGTTTTCTTTTGCGCAAACGGGTCCGGAGCCGGAGCAGCGGTCTGCGGCAGCAAAGGAGCAAGTGCAGTTTGATCGGCTTTTGTCCCTGCTGCTATATAAAACGTAAACGGACTTTACGTTTCAAGGTTATTACAAGATGCATCACAACAAACAGTAACTGCAGAAGAGGAGGAGGTGAGATATCTGAATGGAATTTGACATTTCCGGTGCGAAGATATTCGCGAGAATCCCGACAGGAATCCCGATTCTGGGAGATATCCTGATCACGGAGACGATCGTGGTAAGCTGGCTGGTCATGCTTATCATCACGGGACTGTGCATTTTCCTGACGCGCAATTTAAAAGTGGAAAAGATCTCCAAACGGCAGGCGGTCGCGGAAATGATCGTGGAAGCGGCTACCAACCTGGTGCGGAACAACACGGGAGGAACCAAGTTTGATAACCTGATCCCCTTTGTCTCCACGATTTTTGCCACGAGTATTGTTTCGAACCTGATCAGTCTGATCCCGATTTTCCGGAGTCCGACCGCGGACCTGTCGACGGAGGCTTCCTGGGCTATTCTGGTATTCATTCTGATCACGGCGAACAAGATTAAGGCCGGCGGTATTCTCGGCTATATGAAGGGATTCACGGAACCCATTCCCGTGATGACCCCCTTCAATATCCTGTCCGAGCTCGCGACTCCTGTCAGTATGGCATGTCGTCACTTCGGCAACATCCTGTCCGGTATCGTTATCAACGGTCTGATCTATGCGGCTCTGGCCATCGCATCCGGCGCGCTTCTGGGTCTGATCCCCGGCGCGGTCGGCGATTTCCTGAGCAACATTCCGATCCTGAGCGTGGGTCTTCCGGCAGTCCTGTCGGTCTACTTCGACTGGTTCACCGGCGCGATGCAGGCATTTATCTTTACAATGCTGACGATCATGTACATCGCGAACGCCGCGGAGGGTTGAGTAAACAGCGCATCAGAAAACGGCGCAGCTGAATTCTGTTTTCAGCAGATTTGGAACAGAACAGGAGAAAGCTGTCACGGCTTTGGGGGTATGAAGAATAAGATGACAGTTATTAGCCTGTTCCCTGTTCAAAAATGAAATTGGAAAAGACTATCTGTTTTTCAGTAAAAAAGTTAAGAGGGAAAGATGATTTCCCGAAAGGAGACCAAAATGAGTGAAATGCAATTTCTGGCAAGAGGTATCGCACTGGCTGGCTGCGGCATCGGCGCAGGCTGCGCTCTGATCGCAGGTATCGGCCCTGGTATTGGTGAAGGCAACGCGGCAGCAAAGGCTCTGGAGGCCATCGGCCGTCAGCCTGAGTGCAAGGGTGATGTCACCAGCACGATGCTTCTGGGCTGCGCGATCGCAGAGACAACCGGTATCTACGGTTTCGTTACCGGCCTTCTTCTGATCTTCGTCGCTCCCGGCATGTTCATGGGTTATCTGGGATAATACGGCTGAAAGCAGACGCGTACAGCGTATTGCGCAGAGCCGGACGCTTGCAGCTGACAGCAGCAGGCTGACAGCGGGAAGCGGACAGTTAAAAGCGAAAAGCCAAAATCCATGGAGGAAAGGTATGAATACACAGCCACTGGTTACACTTGTACCGTGGACTATGATCGCCCAGTTCCTGAACCTGATGATCCAGTTGTTCCTGATCAAGAAATTCCTGTTTAAGCCCATCAATGAGATCCTCGAGAAGAGGAGACAGGCGGCGGACAAGGAAATTCAGGATGCCCGTCAGGCAAAGGAAGAAGCGGACGATCTGAAGATCCAGTACGAGTCCGGCATTGCAAAAGCGCGCGAAGAGGCTGCCAGAATCGTGCAGAGTGCACAGAAAGAGGCCCAGGGCCGCGCCGATGAACTGGTGCAGGAGGCCCAGGCAAAGGCCGCCGGCATCAAGGCGCAGGCGGAAGCCGATATCGCGCAGGAGCGCAAGAAAGCAATCAATGAGGTTAAGAATGAGATCGGCGGACTGGCAATGGATATTGCCGGCAAGGTAGTTGAGAAAGAGATCGATGAAGCCGACCACAAGAGACTCATTGATGAATTTATCAAGAATGTAGGAGAGGCATCATGACGACAGCATGGGGTCTTTACGGGCAGAGCCTGTATGATCTGGCTGTTGAGGAAAAGGCCGATGAGCAGATCATGGAGGAGCTGGAGGCAGTCCGCGGTATTTTTGCGGACAACCCCGATTATATCACGCTCCTCTCGGAACCCTCGGTCCCGGTCAAAAACCGTACTCAGCTGCTGGATGAGGCCTTCGGCGGACAGATCCATCCTTATCTGCTGAACTTTCTCAAGATCCTTGTAGAGAGAGGGATGCTGCGCGGTTTTTCGACCTGCTGCAGCACCTATCGCAGATCCTACAACAAGGATCACGGAATCTCAGAGGCGACTGTGATCAGCGCAGTTCCGCTCACCGACGAGCAGGCTGCCGCACTGCAGGCCAGGCTGGAGAAGCTCAGCGGAAAGAAAGTCCTGCTGTCCCGGAAAGTGGACGCAAAGGTCCTGGGCGGCCTGAGTGTCGAGCTCGACGGGAAGCTGTACGACGGAACCGTCGGCGGCAGGCTGGACGAGCTCCGCAGGAGAGTCACAGAAACCGTACTTTAATATCCGCTCTTTTCTGAAAACGGAAAGAACCGATAGCTTAAAGTATTTAACCGGACATATCTATACCTATTTACGTATATAGAGGAATAGCAATGGAATTAAAACCAGAGAAGATTTCCCAGGTGATCCGCAGTCAGATCAAATATTATGAGAATGCGATCATCCAGAACGAGACCGGCACTGTCCTCACAGTCGGTGACGGTATCGCCAGGGTCAGCGGGCTGGTGAACTGCATGGCGGGCGAGCTGCTGGAATTTGCAGACGGCACGTTCGGCATGGCGCAGAACCTCGAGGAGAACAGCGTCTCAGCCGTTCTGTTCGGAGAGGACACAGGTATCAGCGAAGGACAGACTGTCAAGCGCACCGGCCGTGTCGTTTCCGTTCCCGTCGGCGAGGCAATGATCGGACGTGTTGTCAACGCGATCGGACAGCCGATCGACGGCGCAGGCCCGATTGAGACCAGTGAGTTCCGCGCGGTAGAATCTCCCGCACCCGGCATTATTGACCGCCAGCCGGTCAAAGAGCCCCTGCAGACAGGTATCAAGGCAATCGACTCCATGATCCCGATCGGCAGAGGCCAGCGTGAGCTGATCATCGGCGACCGTCAGACAGGTAAGACGACGATTGCCATCGACACCATCATCAACCAGAAGGGCAAGGACGTCATCTGCATCTACGTCGCGATCGGCCAGAAGAGATCCACTGTGGCCGGTCTGGTCTCCGACCTGCGCGCCGCAGACGCCATGTCCTACACCATCGTTGTAGCGGCGACAGCTTCCGAGCCTTCTCCGCTGCAGTTCATCGCTCCCTATGCGGGCTGCGCGATGGGCGAATATTTTATGAACAAGGGCAAACACGTCCTCATTATCTACGATGACCTCTCCAAGCACGCGGTCGCTTACCGTGCGATCTCCCTGCTGATCAGAAGGCCTCCGGGACGTGAAGCATATCCCGGCGACGTCTTCTATCTGCACTCAAGACTTCTTGAGCGTGCTGCCAAACTTTCCGATGAGCTCGGAGGCGGCTCACTGACTGCCCTTCCCATCATCGAGACACAGGCGGGCGACGTCTCGGCCTATATTCCTACCAACGTCATTTCCATTACCGATGGACAGATCTTCCTTGAGACCGAACTGTTCCACTCCGGTATCATGCCTGCAATCAACCCCGGTATCTCTGTCTCCCGAGTCGGCGGCAACGCCCAGATCAAGGCCATGAAGAAGGTTGCCGGTACCCTGAAGCTGGTCTATTCCCAGTACAGAGAACTGCAGAGCTTCGCACAGTTCGGCTCCGATCTGGATGAGGACACCAAGTCCCGTCTGGCCCAGGGTGAGCGTATCGTCGAAGTCCTCAAGCAGGGCAAGAACGTGCCGTGGGAAGTCCAGAATCAGGTCGCGATCCTGTACGCAACCGTCAACGGCATCCTCAAGGACGTCGAGGTGGCGGATATTGCCGACTATCAGGAACAGCTGAACAGACGCCTGACCCAGGATCCCGATGCCATCGCAGTCATGAAGGCGATCCGCGAGACCGGCGCGCTCAGCAAGGAAGACGACGAAAAGCTGAAATCCGTGCTGGAAGGCTTTACCAAGAGCTTTATCGCAGCGAAAAGCGCAGGAAACAGCCAGGGCAGCCTGGCATAAGGACCGCACAGTTCCTTTCTAATGGAGGATAATAATGGCAGCTGCTAATATGAAAGCAGTCAAGCTGCGGATCAAGAGCGTTCAGAATACCATGCAGATCACCAAGGCCATGCAGCTGGTCGCCGCTTCCAAGCTCAGAAAAGCCAAGGATAAAGCGATGCAGAGCAAGCCTTATCTCCGCACCATGAAGGGCACTCTCGCCAAGATCGCCAATGAAAATACGGACTTTCAGTCTCCTTTTACAAAACCGGGCAGCAATCCGAAACGTCTCTTTATCGTCATCGCCGGTGACAGAGGACTTGCGGGCGGCTATAATGCAAACCTGTTCAAGTTCACGGAGAAAGAGCTGGAGGGACACGATTATGCGATCCTTCCGATCGGAAAAAAGGCAGTGGAGTACTTTACCCACAAAAAGGCGGAAATCTTTACGGATGCATATTCGGAGGTCGCCACAGTGACGATTTCGGAGTGTTTCCGTATTGCCAAGTCCGTGTGCGAGGCCTATGAGGCAGGGAAGTTTGGACATGTGTCCATGTGCTATACCAACTTTGTTTCCATGATGTCCCAGGTGCCGAAATCCAGTGCGCTCCTGCCCCTGTCAGATTTCGAGAATCCTGATCTGGATGAGAAACCTGCTTCCAAAGATCTGATTTTGTATGAGCCCTCCGGGGAAGAAGTCTTCAATACGATCGTTCCCGAATATCTGGCGGGAATCCTGTACACCAGTATCAATGTCTCGGTTGCCAGTGAACTGGCGGCACGCCGCACGGCCATGGAAGCCGCGACGGACAATGCCGGCGAGATGATCGAAAAGCTCAGTCTCTTCTACAACCGTGCGAGACAGGCAAGCATCACGCAGGAAATCACAGAGATTGTGGCCGGTGCAGAGGGAGCATAACAGACACGCAGCTTAGACTATCTTAAATAAAATACGACCCGGTGCATTGTGCATGGCACCGGGATCGATGATCCCATCAGCATTTTCGCCTTCGCGAAAAATGCTTCGGGGTGCCATCCTGACGGATGGCACTATGGAGGAAA